>PFGT01000118.1 GCA_002782005.1 Hydrogenophilales bacterium CG12_big_fil_rev_8_21_14_0_65_61_21
CGGCGGAAATCTGGATGAAATCGGCGTTGAAATGGTGCGCCATCAGACGCGCCAGGGTGGTCTTGCCCACCCCCGGCGGTCCCCACAGGATCATCGAATGCAGCCGGCCGGCGGTAAAGGCCAGCCGGAGCGGCATACCCGGCCCCAATAGATGGGCCTGGCCGATCATTGCGTCGATAGTGGCTGGCCGCAGGCGCTCCGCCAGCGGCGCAGCGGCCGGGTCGGGCGGCGGGGCCAGGGCGTCAAACAGGTCGGCCGTCATGTCAGCGATCCAGTGGGCTCACCACGCCGCGCCCGCCCTTGTTCAACACATGGGTGTAGATCATGGTGGTGGACACATCAGAATGGCCGAGCAGCTCTTGCACGGTGCGGATGTCGTAGCCATTTTCCAACAGATGCGTGGCGAAGGAATGACGCAAGGTATGTGGCGTGGCCAGCTTGGTAATACCGGAAAGATTCACGGCTTTTTTCATGGCGCGCTGCAATAGTTTTTCGTCAATGTGATGGCGGCGCTCCCGTCCACAGCGCGGATCGACCGAGTAGCTGCCGGAAGGAAACACATACTGCCAAGCCCACTCATGTGCCGCATTGGGGTACTTGCGGGCCAGAGCATCTGGCAGATACACCTCGGCCATCGCTTTGCTCAAATCATCCTCATACAAGCGGCGGCGTTTTACCAGGTATTCCTGCAAAGGTTTGATCAGCGTTTCCGGCAACAGCGTCACGCGGTCCTTCCCTCCCTTGCCATCGCGGATCAGTATCTCGCGCTGCCTGAAATCCACATCTTTCACCCGTAGCCGACAACACTCCATTAGTCGCATACCGGTTCCATACAACAGATGCGCCATCAAACTGTAAGTGCCTTCCATGCGCTCCAGCACCAACGACACCTCTTCGCGATTCAACACCGTCGGCAAGCGTTGCGGTTTCTTTGCCCTGACCACATGATCCAACCAAGGCAACTCCATCCCCAGTACTTCACGGTACAGAAACAGCAGCGCGGACAACGCCTGATTCTGAGTCGAGGCCGACACATTCCCGTCGACCGCCAGGTGGGT
>PFGT01000048.1 GCA_002782005.1 Hydrogenophilales bacterium CG12_big_fil_rev_8_21_14_0_65_61_21
GCCTGCCGGATCGGACTATTCTGGCGGCGAAAATCACAATGACGACATCAGGCAGGAGATTTCAGAATGAGTTCACCCCGACTACTGGCCACCAGCCGCGTTGCCCTGGCCGCGCTGTTGCACGATCTCGGCAAGTTCTCCGAGCGGGCGCGCATTCCGGAGGCACGAGACAAGGATGCCGACGGCAATACCCGCCAGGTCGTCAACGAGTTGCTGGCGTGCCCGGAATGGAAAGGGCGCCGCACCCATATCCACGCCGCCTACACCGCCATCGCCATGGATTTGCTGGAAACCCAGCTACCGGAACTGGTGGGCGAGGACATGGCACCCTTCGCACCCTGGCGGGAGAAGAACGCGGACGATTCCATCATCAACGCGGCGGCCCGGCACCACCGGCCCGATACCTTCCTGCAATGGATCATCGCCAGCGCCGACCGCCTGGCCTCCGGCTTCGAGCGCGAGGAGTTCGAGGCCTACAACCAAGCGCCGGACGAGGAAGAGAAAAAGCTCAACCACTACACCACCCGGCAATGGACGCTGTTTGAGAGCATCTGCCTGGCCCCATCTGAAATAGGGCCGGCCGCGCCAGCCACGCAGCCCGGCTGGCGTTATCCGCTCAAACCGCTTTCCCCCGAAGCAATCTTTCCTGTTTCCGCGAAGGACTGCGAAACCGGCAACAAGGCCAAAGCCCGGGCGGACTACCTGGAGTTGTGGAACCAATTTCTCGCCGGCCTGAAAGCCATTCCCGCCAGCCACCGCACCAATCTGCCACTCTGGCTCGACCATTTCGACAGCCTCTGGCTGGCGTTCACCCACGCAATCCCCTCTGCCACGGCGGGCATTGCCGGCAAGGTGCGGCCCGATGTGGCGCTCTACGACCATTCCCGGACCACGGCGGCGCTGGCGGTGGCGCTATGGCGCTTTCATGCCGACCAGGGCCATGAGCCGGCGGACATCAAGGAACAACTACGCGCCCAATGGGACCGCGACCGCACCGGTTTCGAGGCTTCTCGGCTGGCCTGGGAGAGCGAAAAATTCCTGCTGATTCAAGGCGATTTCACCGGTATTCAGGACTTCATCTTTGCCGGCGGCGAGTCGCAGCGCCAGGTGGCGCGGCTGCTGCGCGGGCGTTCGTTCCATGTCTCGCTGCTCTCCGAACTGGCGGCGTTGAAGGTGCTGGAAGCGCTCGATCTGCCGCCCAGCAGCCAGGTGGTGAACGCCGCCGGCAAGTTCTTGATCGTCGCGCCGAATACGACGGAGACCGTGGAGCAACTGCGCGCGGTTCAAACCGAACTGGATGCCTGGTTCCTCGCGCACACCTGGGGCCAGTCCGGGATCGATCTCACCTGGCTGCCTGCCCGCGCCGACGATTTCCGCCACGGCAAGGGCGAAAGCCCGTTCCGTGGCCTGATCAAGCGCCTGTTCGAGCAACTGGAAACCGCCAAGCTGACCCGCTTCGGCCTCTGTGGCACCACGCCGCCGCCCGCGAACTACCGAGGATTCCTCGGCCGTTTCACCCACGGCGAATGCAAGATCGACGGGCGTTCCCCTGCCCACCCGGAACTGGATGGCTTAAGCGAGCTGGCCTGGGATCAGGTGCAGACCGGGAAATGGCTGGCCAGCCAGGATCGCTTGCTCGTCACCCGCAATCGAATCGAACCGCTGTCGGATGGCCAGACATTGAACCAATTGCGGCTACCCATCTTCGGCTTCCACGTCCTGTTCACCGGCGCGGAGGAGGCCAGCGGCAAGTTTGGCGGCGAGGCCAAATCCGGCAATCTGCAACGCGCCTGGGATTTTTCGCTGCCCGAGTCCGCCGATGCGCCGCTCTGGAATGGCTATGCCCGGCGCGCCATCAATGCCTTCGTGCCGAAATTCGGTGAGACCAACGCCTGGGAATCCGACCGTTACCAGGGGCTCGAAGACCTCGACGACTTCGAGCCGCACCCGCAAGCGCCCAAGACCTTGAACCATTTGGCGCGCGATGACCGCCGTCTGGACGAAAACGGCCACTGGGTCGGCGCCGAAGCCCTGATGACCCTCAAGGGCGACATCGACAATCTCGGCCTGATCTTCCATCAGGGCCAGGAGCGCCCCACCTTCGCCCGCATGGCGGCACTCTCGCGCCAGATCAACGCCTTCTTCACCGTCTGGCTGCCCTGGGTGTGCCGCGACGAATTCCCCAACACCTACACCGTGTTTGCCGGCGGCGACGATTTCTTCCTGATCGGGCCGTGGCATTCCACGATCAAACTGGCCCGGCGGATGCGCGATGAATTCGCCCGCTATGTGGCGCACAACCCGGACATTCATTTCTCGGCGGGTCTGTCCATGACCAAGCCGGGCCTGCCCATCCGCCACCTGGGGCAACTGGCGGAAGAATCACTGGATGATGCGAAAAAGGTGAGCGGCAAGAACGCCGTCACCAGCTTCGGCTTTGCCATTCCCTGGCCGCAATTCGAGCAACTCATGGCCCGCGAAGAATCGCTGGGCCGACTCAGCAGCGAATTGAAGCTGTCCACCGGCTACCTCTACGGCCTGCTCAATCTCACCGACATGGCGGCCGACCAGACCCGACCGGAAAACGCGCTCTGGCATTCCCGCTTCGCCTACCGCACCCGACGCATGCTGGAGGCCAAGGTGAGAAACGAGGGCAACCGCGAGGAGGCCGAGCGCAAACGCCGGCAACTGCAACAGGAACTGGCGCTGGAAATCGCCGACAGCGGCATCAAAAAGCACCGGGCGGCCTACAAGATCGCCCTGTTCACCCATCTCTATCAACAACGCGACTGAGGAGACTGACATGGCCCAACCCCATCAACAAGGCAGATCCAACCCGCAACGGCGCGAGGAAGCGCCACGCCAGCAGGCGGATATCGGCTGGCGTAACAGCATCCGCTTTGCTTCGCCGGATGCCGAACTGTTCAACGGCATCGCCAAGGAAGCGGCGCAGGGAGTGGCGCGCTCCGATGCCTACCGCAACAAACCCACCCAGTTGCGCCGCTTCTATGACGAACTGCTGCTCTGGGAAACGCGCGTCAGCCAGCAGCCGCTGGAGGCTCAGGCGGCCAAGTTCGCGGAGTGTCTGCCCTTCATCCGCATGCTCAACGCCAAGGCGGCCTATGCCGATGGCCGCAAGCTTGTCGACCGCACCTTTGTCGATCTCATGCAGCACACTTTGAGCGAAGTCACCAACCCGCAAACCTTGACCACTTGCAAATATTTCTGGGAAGCCTTCATGGGCTTCTACAAACAGGAACGCCAGGACTGAACCAGGGAGACCCCACATGAAACTCACCGCCATCCGCAAATTCACCGGCAGCCTGGAACTCGTCACCGGCCTGCATATCGGTTCCGGCAACAACGAGATGCACATCGGCGGCACCGACAACCCGGTGCTGAAGAACCCGGTCACGCAAGAGCCGTACATCCCCGGTTCCAGCCTCAAGGGCAAGATTCGCAGCCTGCTGGAATGGAAGCTGGGTGTGGTCGGCCAGACCGAGGGCAAGCCGCTGGGCTTTCGCGACATCAGCCGCGTGCCCAGCGCCGAGCGGGATCAGGCCAAGAATCTGCTCAAGCTGTTCGGCGGCGCGCCGGAAGGCTCGAACCAGGACATGAAACTGGTGGAGGAAATCGGCCCCACCCGACTGGCGTTCTGGGATTGTTCGCTCAGCCGCGCTTGGGTGCAGGAGATGAACCGGCGCAACCTGCTGCTCACAGAAACCAAGATGGAAAACTCCATCGACCGCATTCGGGGTGTGGCGGAAAACCCGCGCAACACCGAGCGTGTCCCGGCGGGCGCCATCTTCGACTTCGCACTCACCGTGCGCATCCACGACGGCGAAGACCTGCTGGGTACGGTTTACGAAGGGCTGAAGCTGCTGGAACTGACTGGCCTGGGCGGCTCCGGCTCGCGTGGTTACGGCAAGGTGAAGTTCACCAGCCTCAACCTGGATGACGTCGACGTGCTGGGTGAACTGGCGAAGGTCAATCTGGCTGAGGCAATCTGATATGTCACCCCATAGGGCGACCCGTGGCCGCCGTCAAAAGCGCCATGAAATGATGCGTTTCCGATTGGCTGGCATGGCCCGCCCTATGAGGATGCCCACCATGGAGATCGAACCATGCAATCACTGACGACCCGCATCACCCCGCTTTCCGCCTTCGGCACGCCCCCCAAGGGCGACACCCTGTTCGGCCAGTTGTGCTGGGCGCTGCGCAATCGGCTGGGTGAGGCACGGCTGACCCAACTGCTCGACGGCTACACGGTGGGCCGGCCCTTCGTGGTGATTTCC
>PFGT01000064.1 GCA_002782005.1 Hydrogenophilales bacterium CG12_big_fil_rev_8_21_14_0_65_61_21
AGGTCCATCGCTTCAACAAGTCGCAGCAGGATGCCTTTCTGCCGCATGTCGAATCGGGCCTGCTGACCTTTATCGGCGCGATAATAACGAGTAACAAAGTGACAGGGAGGCGAGGCTTTTTGTCACATTGTCACCATCTTTACCAGGCAGTAGAGCAACCGCTCGCCCATCTCGGCAGACGGCAGCGCGATGCCCAGGTCGCTGGTCTGGGTCACCGCCAGGCCTTCATATCCGCATGGGTTGATGGCCGAAAACGGCGTTAGGTCCATGGCCACATTGAGCACCAGGCCGTGATAGGAACAGCCGTTCTTGATGCGCAGGCCAAGGGCCGCGATCTTGGCCTCATTCACATACACGCCCGGTGCGCCGGCCCGTCGTTCCGCCACGACGCCAAAGCCCGCTAACAGATCAATCACCGCCTGTTCCAGCCGCCGCACCAGTTCCTTGACGCCATAGCCGCGTCGCCGCAAATCCAGCAGGACGTAAACCACCACCTGGCCCGGACCGTGATAAGTCACCTGGCCGCCCCGGTCGATGGCGATGACAGGAATGCCGAGGTCAGTGAGTATATGCTCACGTTTACCAGCCTGGCCGAGCGTGAACACCGGCGGGTGTTCGAGCAGCCAAAGCTCATCCGGTGTATCCGGCCCGCGCTCTGCGGTGAAGGACTGCATCGCTCGCCAGGTCGGCTCATAGTCGACCCGGCCGAGATGGCGGACGATGGGTGCAAGCAACATCAAATGACGATTTTTACCGCCGGGTGGCCGGATAGCTCCCGATACAGCCCATCCAGTTGTTCCTTCGAGAGCGCATGCACCGTGCAGGTGACCGATAGGTAGTTGCCGCCGCTCGACGCGCGCATCTCGACGGTCTCGGCCCTAAAGCCGGGGGCGTGACGTAGGACGATCTCGACCACGGTCTGGGCGAAGTCGTCACTGCGCGCACCCATGACCTTGAGCGGGAAGTCGCAGGGAAATTCGAGCAGGGTTTGTTCAGCCATCCTGGCCCCGCATGATCCGATGTTTGAAGGCCTGATAGGCGGCGTGCATACGTTTGAACACCGGCCCCGGTCGGCCGCTGCCCACGGCCTGGCCATCCAGGGTGACGACGGCGGTGATCTCCTTGGTGGACGAGGTCAGCCAGACCTCGTCGGCAGCGCGCAGTTCGGCCTCGGCGATCGGCCGCACGGCATGGGGCAGGCCTTCGGCGGCCGCCAGTTCGAGCACCACATCGTAGGTGATGCCGGGCAGCATCAGGTTCGATTTCGGCGGCGCCAGCACGACGCCGTCCTTGACCATGAAGATGTTGCTGGTTGCCCCTTCGCTGAGGAATCCGTCGCGGATCAGTAGGGTTTCGGCGCAGCCGGCGTCCACGGCCAGTTGGCGCAGCAACACGTTGGCCAGCAGCGAAGTGGTCTTGAGGTCGCAATTGAGCCAGCGGTTGTCGGCGGCGGTGATGGCGGCGACGCCTCCGCTGACGAGCTCGGCTGAGGGGGTCTTCAGCGCCGTGGCCATGACAAATACGGTTGGCCGGACGGTCTTGGGGAAGGCATGGTCACGCGGCGCCGGGCCGCGAGTGACTTGCAGGTAGACGCCCTGGTCTAGCCATTCGGCCTCGGCCACGATGCGGCCGATCAGCGTCTCCCATTCGGCCGGGGCGAGCGGATTGGCTAGCCGGATACCGTCCAGGCTGTGCTGAAGACGGTCCAGGTGGTGACGCAACCGGAACGGCTGGCGATCATAGACCGGGATCACCTCGTACACCCCGTCGCCGAAGATGAAACCCCGGTCCAGCACCGGGATGCGGGCCTCCTCCAGGGGCAGGAAGGCGCCGTTCAGATAGACGGTGGCCATATCTCAGCGGATCATCAGCATCAGGCTGTCCCAGCCGCGCCGGATCAGGCCGGAGACGCCGATGCTGGACAGGGCGGTTAGAGTGAAGTCGCCTACCGGCTTGCCGTCCAGAGTCAGGTGCAACGTACCCACGCCCTGACCGCGCGCGATCGGCGCGAGCATCGGCTGTTGGGTGGTGACCTGGGCCTGGATGCGCTGGCTGGCACCGCGCGGCACGGTGATATAGAAATCGCGCTGGAACCCGGCGCCCAGGCTGCCGGAGGTGCCCTTGTAGATGCGCAGGGTGGTGACCGGCTGGTTGGCGTTATAGAGCTTCATCGTTTCGAAGAACTGGAGGCCGTAGTTGAGCAGTTTCTGGCTTTCGGCGGCGCGGCCGTTGTCGGACCCGGCGCCCAGCACCACCGACAGCAGACGCCGGTTGTCGCGTCGGGCAGAGGCAATCAGGCAATAACCTGCGCTGTCGGTGTGACCGGTCTTCAGGCCGTCGACATTGGGGTCCAGCCAAAGCAGGCGGTTGCGGTTTGGCTGGGTGATGCCGTTATAGGTGAATTCCTTGATCGAATAGTATTTGTACTCGTTCGGATAATCCCGGATCAGTGCGCTGGCCAGTTTGGCCAGGTCGCGGGCGGTGGCGTAATGTTGCGGGTCAGGCAGGCCGGTGGCGTTGACGAAGTGACTGCCGGTCATGCCCAGGCGTTGCGCCTCATGGTTCATCATCGCCACAAAGGCGTCCTCGGCGCCACCGATGCCCTCGGCCAGGGCGACGCTGGCATCATTGCCGGACTGGACCACCATGCCCTTAATCAAATCCTCCACTTTGACCTGGCTGTTGACCTTAAGGAAGGTGCGCGAGCCTTCGCTCCGCCAGGCCTTTTCCGAGACCGGCAGGGTCTGGTTCAGGGTCAGGCGGTGTTCCTTCAACGCCCCGAACACCAGATAGGCGGTCATCAACTTGGTCAGCGAGGCCGGCTCGACCCGCGCGTCGGCCTTGTTCTCGGCCAGCGATTGACCGCTGTTGGCATCGACCAACAACCAGGCGCGAGCCGCGAGCTGCGGCGCCGGCGGGGTCGGTAGGGCGGCGTGGGCAGTAAAGACGAAGGCGAAGGACAACAGCAGTAATTTGAACGATTTCATGGCTAGACGGGGACTCCGGGCTCGGTGTGGGGGATAGCAGTATAACGGAGCGACCAGGCAGGTCCGGGCGGGTTCCTCAGCGCGTGACCTTGAAGCCATGGATGCCGGTTTCGCGTTCCACCTGTTGTGCGGCCTGATCGGCCTCGGCCGGACTGGCGAATGGACCCATCTGCACCTTGACCGTAGCGCCGACCTGCAACCGCTGGAGCGCTGGTAGGCCGGTCCCGATCCGTTCCTGGACCCGTTGCATGACCCGATTGGCGCCGGTGCCGTCGGTGAAGGCGCCCAGTTGCAGATAGGTGGCGCCGGCCGGTGGCGGCCCAGCTTGGGCGGTAGCGGTCGGCTCGAGGGGCGGCAGGGCGACCGTCGCGACCGTTTCGGATTGAGTCGGCGCAGGCATCGCCACCGGCGCCGGTGTCGGCGCGCCGGGGTCGATGCCGGTCACGGTCACCGGCGTCACGCCCTTCAGGATGTCCAGCTTCCAGGCGGCGGTGTAGGACAGGTCGATGATCCGGCCATCGTGGAACGGCCCGCGATCATTGACGCGGACCACCACGCTGCGGCCATTTTTCGGGTTGCTTACCCGGACATAGCTGGGTATCGGCAAAGTTGGATGGGCGGCGGTCATGGCGTACATGTCGTAGACCTCGCCCGACGAGGTCGGCTTGCCGTGATAGCGGCGGCCATACCAGGAGGCCAGGCCTTGCCCCTGGTAGTCCTTGGCGCTGGCCAGCGGCGTGTAGTCCTTGCCCAGCGCATTGTAGGGCCGGTTGGCGGCGGCCTTGAGCGGCTCCGCCTTGGGCACGGCGTCGGGGATGGCAGCCAGATTGGCCGGTGGTTGGTCGCCCGGCCCGTCGTCCAGGTAGTAACCGCCGCCATGGATCGGTCGTGTGCCGGCGGTTCGCGGCGAGTAGCTGGAGCAGCCGGCCAAGGCCAGGCCGATGCCAGCCAGGATGAGGTAGCGGGTGACCCGGCTCATGTCTTGACCAGTTTCTTGTGGCTTGCGACGCTCATCACAATACCAAAGCCGACCAGCACAGTCAGCATCGAGGTGCCGCCATAGCTGACCAGGGGAAGAGGCACGCCCACCACCGGCAGGATGCCGGATACCATGCCCATGTTGACGAAGGCATAAGTGAAAAAGGTCAGCATGATGGAACCCGACAGCAGCCGGCCGAACAGGCTGGAGGCGTTGATGGCTAAACCGAGACCTCGCCAGACGATGGCAGAGTAGAGCAGCAGCAGGACCAGATTGCCGAGCAGGCCGAACTCCTCGGAGAACACCGCGAAGATGAAATCGGTGCTGGCCTCGGGCAGGAAATCC
>PFGT01000004.1:0-3685 GCA_002782005.1 Hydrogenophilales bacterium CG12_big_fil_rev_8_21_14_0_65_61_21
GCCCACGGCCACGGTCTGGGCCAGTTTCAGCGCCAGACTGGTGTTGCGGTAGCCATCCTTGTCCCGGTTCTGGTTGACATAGCCGGGGTTGCCGTTGGCATAGGCGGATATACCGTCACTCTCGGTCTGACCCGCTTGCAGGCTGAAGCGGGTATGGCCGATCTCGCCGCCGTAGCCGCCGCTCAGGTTGCGCGTGTTGAAGCTGCCGAGGCCGGCGGAGAAGTTCGCCCTAGGCGCGCCCTGGCCGCTTTTGGTGAAAATCTGGATCACCCCGCCGATAGCATCGGAGCCATACAAATGGCTGGCCGGGCCGCGCAGGATTTCGATGCGCTCGATCTGGTCAATGGGGATGTTTTCCAGTGCCGTCGCCCCGGTAGTGGCGGAGCCGAGGCGCATGCCGTCCACCAGCACCAGGGTGTGGCCGGCATTGGCGCCGCGCAGGTAAACCGACGCCGTGGTGCCGGGGCCGCCGTTGCTGGAGATTTCTACGCCGGGCTGGGTTTGCAACACGTCCGCCAGGGTGGTCTGGCCGGCCTGGCGTATCTGCTCCGCAGTCACCACCGTCACGTCGCCCAGTGCGGTGCGTAACGGCTGTGGGGTGCGGGCGGCAGTGACCACAATATCGTCCAACTGATATTGGACGGCTGGGTCGGCGTAGGCATGACTAGCCAGGCCGCCGATGGCGGCGGCAATAAGGTGTTTCTTCATGATGATTCGGCTTTCGTTGTCCGCGAACCCACCGTTCACGGTTATAACAAATTGAAGCCGACGGGAAGGGAATGGATGGGATTCCCGACTACCGCCACCCGCGGCCTCGCGATCACGACAGGCCGGTCTCCGGGCTCGCGAGTCAAGCCTTGATGGCTTGGGATGCGCCGCCTTCCCAGGTTTCCCCAGTGGCTTGTTGGCGCACCCGCACTCGCTTACCGTTGCGGGGGCAGCACAGGTCTTGCACCTGTTTCCCGTTTACCCTATGGCCGGTTGGCCGTTCGGGCACCTAGTCGAGTGGCGATTCTAACAGGCCCGCTTTTCTTGGGACAACCCGGCCCGGTAAACAGGTATCATCTGTGTCGCTCCCCTTCACTGCTTCGTGACATGAACACCTTCGTCGCTGTCATCCCCGCCCGCTATGCCTCCACCCGGCTGCCCGGCAAGCCGCTCGCCGACATCGCCGGCAAGCCGATGGTGGTGCGGGTGGCGGAGCGGGCGGCGGCTAGCGGCGCGCGTGAGGTCTGGGTGGCGACCGATCATGCCGAGGTCGCGGCGGCGGTCGAGGCGCATGGTTTTAAAGTCTGCATGACCTCGCCCGAGTGCGCGTCCGGCACCGACCGGCTGGCCGAGGTGGCGGCGAAGCTGGGCTGGTCGGACGACATGGTGGCGGTCAACGTGCAGGGCGATGAACCGCTGATCGATCCGGACCTGATTCGGCGCACCGCCCTGCTGCTGCATGAGCGGCCGGCGGCGGCCATGGCCACGGTCTGTCATCCGCTGCATGACCTGGTTGAGGCGACGAATCCGAATGTGGTGAAGGTGGTGCTGGACAAGGATGGCAACGCACTCTATTTCTCCCGCGCGACTATCCCCTGGGCGCGCGATGCCTGGGCGGACGGGGCGGCGGCCTTGCCGGCGGGGCTGCCGGCCTTCCGGCACATCGGCCTGTATGCCTATCGGGTTGGCTTTCTCAAGGCGTATCCGAGCCTGGAGCGGCCAGCGATTGAGACCTTCGAGTCGCTGGAGCAATTACGTGCCCTTTGGCACGGCTACCGGATCGCGGTGCTGACCACCGACCATGACGTGCCGCCCGGAGTCGATACGGCGGTAGATCTGGCCAAGGTGCGGGCGCTGTTCGCTGGCCCGGCGCGGTAAGTATTGAAGACCTTAAAGCGGTACAATAACCCCAGCTTATAACCTGATATAAAAAATTAACTGTCAAAGGGGGCGCGGGTTGACTAACCTTTGGCGGCTAAATCCCCGGTTTTTTTTTCACTAACCCAACTCACTTCATGTGGGTAAGTCTATGCGAGGTTTTCCATGCGAATGATTCTTCTCGGCGGTCCCGGCGCGGGCAAAGGCACTCAAGCCAACTACATCAAGGAACGCTACGGCATTCCGCAAATCTCCACCGGCGACATGTTGCGCGCCGCTGTGAAGGCCGGCACCGAGATGGGCCTGGCGGCCAAGAAGATCATGGATGCGGGTGGCCTGGTGTCCGACGAAATCATCATCGGTCTGGTCAAGGATAGGATCAAGGAAGCCGATTGCGCCAAGGGCTTCCTGTTCGACGGTTTTCCCCGCACCATCCCCCAGGCCGATGCCATGAAGGCCGCCGGCGTGCCGATCGATGCCGTGGTCGAGATTGATGTACCCGATGCCGAGATCGTCAAGCGCATGTCCGGTCGCCGGGTGCACGTAGCCTCCGGCCGCACCTATCACGTCGTGTTCAACCCGCCCAAGGTCGCAATGAAAGATGATGTCACCGGCGAGGACCTGATCCAGCGCGATGACGACAAAGAAGAAACGGTCAAGAAACGTCTCGACGTCTATCACGCTCAGACCGAGCCGCTGGTCAAGTATTACGGCGATTGGGGCAAGAGTGGCCAGGCCGGTGCGCCCAAGTACTTCAAGATTGCTGGTGTCGGCTCCGTCGACAGCATTCGCGACGCCTGCTTCGCCGCCCTGGATTCGGTCAAGTAAGCGCTAGGCATGACGGCGATCCCCGACTTTACCGAGGCCGAGCGGCGTTTGTTCAGTGCCGCGTTGCGTGAGCGCTATGGCCAGGCCGTCGAGGTCGAGGATGTGGAGACGGAGATTCGCCTGATGCCGGCCGACCGCGAGTTGACTGTGTGTCCGGCCCTGTATTGGGAAGACGGCGAGCGCTGCCGCTTTGTGGTCTCCAAGACCGGGGTCGACAAGTTCCGTAGCATGTTCTTCTGGTCGATCAAGGACCGCTTTGCCACCGGCAAGGATGAGTACGACAACCTCGGCGACTGCCTGGTGACAACCCTCAAGATGCAGGAAGAAGCGGCCCGTCGCCGGACACAAGAGCTGGGTGCCGGGGAAGCTAGCGCTGGCTGAATGGAATCGATATGGGAACCCCCGGGTTCCCAGTTTATTTGCAAACCTGATTAGGCAAGGGGAATCGACATGGCGAGAAAAAAGAACGCCTTCTATGCTCAATCCGGCGGCGTGACCGCCGTCATCAACGCCTCCGCCTGTGGCGTCATTGAGACCGCCCGCAAGCATAAGGATGTCATCGGCAAGGTCTATGCCGGCCGCAACGGCATCATCGGCGCGCTGACCGAAGACCTGATCGACACCACTAAGGAAACTGACGCCGCGATTGCCGGTCTGCGCACCACGCCGTCGGGCGCCTTCGGCTCCTGCCGCTTCAAGCTGAAGAGCCTAGAAGCCAACAAGCGCGAATACGAGCGCCTGATCGAGGTATTCAAGGCCCACAACATCGGCTACTTCTTCTACAACGGCGGCGGCGATTCGGCTGACACCTGCTACAAGGTATCCCAGTTGTCCGAGGCCATGGGCTATCCGATCCAGGCCATCCACGTGCCCAAGACCGTGGACAACGACCTGCCCATCACCGACTGCTGCCCCGGCTTCGGCTCGGTCGCCAAGTACATCGCCGTGTCGACGCTGGAAGCCAGCTACGACGTGCGCTCGATGGCCAAGA
>PFGT01000004.1:3695-23679 GCA_002782005.1 Hydrogenophilales bacterium CG12_big_fil_rev_8_21_14_0_65_61_21
GGCTGGATCGCCGCCGCCGGCGGTCTGGTCGAGGATCACGGCATCCCGGTGGTCATCCTGTTCCCGGAGATCGAGTTCAACCAGAAGAAATTCCTCGCGGCCGTCGACAAGAAGGTCAAGGAACACGGTTTTTGCACCGTGGTCGTTTCCGAGGGCTGCCACTATCCTGATGGCCGCTTCCTGGCCGAGCAGGGCACCCGTGATGCCTTTGGCCACGCCCAACTGGGCGGCGCTGCACCGGTGGTCGCCAACATGATCAAGGATGCACTGGGCCACAAGTTCCACTGGGCCGTGGCCGATTATCTGCAACGCGCCGCCCGTCACATCGCCTCCAAGACCGATGTGAAACAGGCCTACGAGTTGGGCAAGAAGGCCGTCGAACTGGCTATCAAGGGCCACAATTCGGTGATGCCGACGGTCGATCGCCTCGCCGACTCGCCCTACAAGTACAAGATCGGTTACGCCGAGCTGAAGGATGTCGCCAACGTCGAGAAGTTCATGCCGCGCGATTTCATCAGCAAGGACGGCTTGGGCATTACGCCAAAGTGCAAACGTTATCTGACGCCGCTGATCCAGGGCGAAGACTATCCAAAGTATGCGGACGGTTTGCCGGTTTACGTCACCCTCAAGAACGTTGCGGTCGCCAGGAAGCTGGCAGCGTTCAAGTTGTAAGAATTACCCGCTAACAGCCGATCATGACCCTTGATCGTGCCCGCCAGCTTTTGCAAGTGCAGCTTGATTTCGGCGGTCGTTACAACGCCAACTCGGCCAAGTTGATCTTATCCGAGGTGCAAAAGGTCCATGGCCAGGCGGCCGTGGATCGACTGATTCGCGAGTTGGCGATGGACGAGGTGTTCGGCTTCTCGCCGGGCACCCGGTTTGAAGGTGGCCTGGCTATTGGTAAAATTTATCCATAGGGTCTTTTATTTGATTTTTAATAAAAGATTATGGAGTCCTAATATGCCGGTTGGGGTTTGAATTTTTTTGGCTATTTCCCCTTGGTGCCATTCTGGCTTGGTGTGGTGGTAGTCGTTTTGAGGAGAGATTGGAATGAGTAATGAAGGCTTGATGTTTGCCCTGGTGGCAGCCGCCTTGGCCCTGGTTTATGGGGTCATGTCGATTAAATGGGTCGTTTCACTGCCTACCGGCAACGACCGTATGCGGGCCATTTCGGCCGCGGTTCAAGAGGGGGCTCAGGCCTACCTTAAACGTCAGTACACCACCATCGGCATGGTGGGTGTGGTGCTGTTCGTACTCATCGCCGTTTTCCTGGGTATGCCGACTGCCATTGGCTTCGCCATCGGCGCTATCCTGTCTGGCGCCGCCGGCTTCATCGGCATGAACGTCTCGGTGCGTGCCAACGTCCGTACCGCTCAGGCAGCGAGCGATGGCCTCAACGCCGCGCTTAACGTCGCCTTTAAGAGCGGCGCCATCACCGGCCTGTTGGTGGTCGGCCTGGGTCTGATGGGTGTGGCTGGCTACTACGCCGTGCTCACCGGCACCGGAATGGACAGCAGTGCGGCCGTCCACGCCCTGGTGGGCCTGGGCTTCGGCGGTTCGCTGATCTCCATCTTCGCCCGGCTTGGCGGCGGCATCTTCACCAAGGGCGCTGACGTCGGTGCCGACCTGGTGGGTAAGGTTGAGGCTGGCATCCCCGAGGATGACCCGCGCAACCCGGCGGTGATTGCCGACAACGTCGGTGACAACGTCGGTGACTGCGCCGGTATGGCCGCTGACTTGTTCGAGACCTACGCCGTGACCATCATCGCCACCATGCTGCTGGGCGGCTTGATGGTGACCGGCGCGTCCTCCGCCAACGCCGTGATCTATCCGCTGGTGTTGGGCGGTATCTCGATCATTGCCTCCATCGTTGGCACCTACTTTGTCAAGGCGCGTGAGGGCGGCAAGATCATGAACGCACTCTATCGCGGCCTGGCCGTGGCCGGCGTGATCGCCTTGATCGCCTTCTACCCCATCACCACCATGATGTTTCCGGAAGGTGTCGAGATCACCGGCCAGGTGATTCCCGCCATCAATATCTACCTGGCGACGATCGTCGGCTTGGTCCTCACCGCCGCCATGGTGGTCATTACCGAGTACTACACCGCTACCGAATACCCGCCGGTGCGTCACATCGCCCAGGCCTCGACAACAGGTCATGGTACCAACGTGATCGCCGGTCTCGGCGTCTCCATGCGCTCCACCGCCGCGCCGGTGTTGGCCGTGTGTCTGGCGATCTGGGCGGCACATTATCTGGGTGGCCTGTATGGCATCGCCATTGCCGCCACCTCGATGTTGTCCATGACCGGCATCATCGTCGCGCTTGACGCCTACGGTCCGGTGACCGACAACGCCGGCGGCATCGCCGAGATGGCCGAACTGCCGGAAGCCATCCGCAACATCACCGACCCGCTGGACGCCGTGGGCAACACCACCAAGGCCGTCACCAAGGGCTACGCCATCGGCTCCGCCGGTCTCGCCGCCCTCGTGCTGTTCGCCGACTACACCCATGCACTGGAGGCCAAGACCGGCGGTATCACGCAGTTCGACCTGTCCGACCACATGGTCATCATCGGCCTGTTCATCGGCGGCATGGTGCCTTACCTGTTCGGCGCCATGGGCATGGAAGCGGTCGGTCGCGCCGCCGGCTCCATCGTGGTTGAGGTGCGTCGCCAGTTCAAGGCCATCCCCGGCATTATGGAAGGCACCGCCAAGCCCGAATATGGCACCTGCGTCGACATGCTGACCAAGGCCGCCATCAAGGAAATGATGATCCCGTCGTTGTTGCCGGTGTTGGTTCCAGTCCTGGTTGGCATCATCCTCGGGCCCAAGGCCCTGGGTGGCGTCCTGCTCGGCACCATCGTCACCGGCATCTTCGTGGCCATCTCCATGACCACCGGCGGTGGCGCCTGGGATAACGCCAAGAAGTACATCGAGGAAGGCAACTTCGGCGGCAAGGGTTCCGACGCCCACAAGGCAGCGGTAACCGGCGACACCGTCGGCGATCCCTACAAGGACACCGCCGGCCCGGCCATCAACCCCTTGATTAAGATCATCAATATCGTCGCTCTGATGATTGTGCCCTTGCTGTAACAGCACGGCGAGTCATTGCTGACCAGAGCGGGCCGGTTTATCCGGCCCGCTCTTTTTTTGGGTGCGCCCGGCAGGGCGCGCTTGTCTGAATAAGCCCGAAAACTCAGTAGGTCAAGCGGGCTTGCTCGCGCTGTCGCAAGGGGCGATTTTCCCTGTTGCTGGTAGGGCGCGTTAGAACCGTGCGGCGAGGGGAATAAGAGGGCAGGTGGTGGTGGGCAGCAGAGAGTTCCGCTGCCCGGTAGGTTGAAGTCTGGAGCCGCGCGTTCGTCGCGTGCGGCCCACGTGACTTACTCGGCGGGGCGTTCCACAGCCGGCTGCGGCGCCGGCGCATCGAGCAGCGCCTTCATGGAGAGGCGCATACGGCCCTTGTCGTCGGTTTCCAGGACCTTGACCTTGATTGCCTGACCTTCCTTCAAATGGTCGGCCACGGTATTCACCCGCTCATGGGCGATTTGCGAGATGTGCAGCAGACCATCCTTGCCGGGCAGGACATTGACGATCGCGCCGAAATCGAGAATCTTCAGCACGGTACCGTCATAGACGCGGCCGACTTCGACCTCGGCAGTGATGTCCTCGATGCGCTTCTTGGCCAGTTCGCCGGATTCATTGCTGGTGCAGGCGATCTTGACCGTACCGTCGTCCTCAATGTCGATCTGGGTGCCGGTTTCCTCGGTCAGCGCGCGGATGGTGGCGCCGCCCTTGCCGATGATGTCGCGGATCTTGTCCGGGTTGATCTTGATGGTGATGATGCGCGGCGCATATAGACTCATCTCGTGCGGCGCCTCTTCGGCCTGATTCATGATGCCGAGGATGTGCAGCCGGGCCTCGCGGGCTTGGGTCAAGGCGACCTGCATGATCTCCTTGGTGATGCCCTCGATCTTGATGTCCATTTGCAGAGCGGTGACGCCCTCGGTGGTGCCGGCCACCTTGAAATCCATGTCGCCCAGGTGGTCCTCGTCGCCAAGAATGTCGGTCAACACCGCGAAGCGATTGCCGTCCTTGATGAGACCCATGGCGATGCCGGCCACGTGGCTCTTCATCGGTACCCCGGCGTCCATCAGGGCCAGACTACCGCCGCAGACTGAGGCCATCGAACTGGAGCCGTTGGATTCGGTGATCTCGGATACTACGCGGATGGTGTAGCCGAAGTCTTCTTTGGCCGGCAGGCAGGCCAGAAGGGCGCGTTTGGCGAGTCGGCCATGGCCGATCTCGCGCCGTTTCGGGCTGCCGACGCGGCCGGTTTCGCCGGTGGCGAAGGGGGGCATGTTGTAGTGCAGCATGAAACGGTCGGTATAGCTGCCTTCCAGGGCATCGATGATCTGCTCGTCGCGGCCTGTGCCGAGGGTGGCGACCACCAGTGCCTGGGTCTCGCCGCGGGTAAACAGGGCGGAACCGTGGGTGCGTGGCAAGACGCCGGTGCGGACGGTGATGGGGCGCACGGTGCGGGTGTCGCGGCCATCGATGCGCGGCTCGCCGGCCAGGATGCGGCTACGTACGACCTTGGCCTCCAGGGCGTGGAACATATCCTTGATCGCGTTGGCCTGGGTGGTATCCATGTCCTCGCGGATCATCTCGGCGAATACCCGGTTGCGAATATCGTCTACTGCGGCGCTGCGGGTCTGCTTCTGCTTGATCGAATAGGCGTGGGAGATTTCCTCCGCGCACAGGGCGTTCATGCGCTCCACCAGGGTAGCGTCGGGTGTCGGCGGGGCCCAGTCCCAGGGGTCCTTGCCGGCTTCGTCGGTCAGCGCGTTGATGGCGTCGATGGCGGCCTTCATCTGCTCGTGGCCGTAGACCACGGCGCCCAGCATGACGTCTTCGGACAATACGTTGGCCTCGGATTCGACCATCAGTACGGCATCCTCGGTGCCCGCCACGACCAGGTTCAGATCGGAGATTTTGAGTTCGGACAGGGTGGGGCAGAGGACGTACTGACCATCGATGTAACCGACCCGAGCAGCGCCGATCGGGCCGTTGAACGGTACGCCTGACAGCATCAGGGCGGCGGAGGCGCCGATCAGGGCAGGTATGTCGGCATCCACGTCGGGATTCTGCGACACCACCGTGGCGATGATCTGGATTTCATTGAAGAAGCCGTCGGGAAACAGTGGCCGGATCGGCCGGTCGATCAGGCGGCAGGTCAGAATTTCCTTCTCGGAGGGCCGGCCCTCACGCTTGAAGAAGCCGCCGGGAATACGGCCTGCGGCGTAGGTCTTCTCCATATAGTCGACGGTCAGCGGGAAGAAATCCTGTCCGGGCTTCACTTCGCTCTTCGCCACCGCAGTGACCAGCACCACGGTATCGTCCATATTGACCAGTACGGCGCCGTCGGCCTGACGGCCGATTTCGCCGGTTTCCAGGGTCACCTGATGGCGGCCGTATTGAAATGTCTTCTTGACAGGATTCACGCTGACCTCGCTTAGTTTAGGGTGGGTGTTAGCACGGAGGCCGATTACTTACGCAGGCCAAGGCGGTCGATGAGCGTGCGGTAAGCATCCACGTTGCGGGACTTCAGATAGTCCAGCAGGCGGCGCCGCTGGCTGACCATCATGAGCAGGCCGCGGCGGGAGTGGTGATCCTTGCTGTGGGCCTTGAAATGGCCGGTCAGGTCGTTGATGCGTGCGGTCAGTAAAGCCACCTGGACTTCCGGAGACCCGGTATCGCCAGTGGCACGTTGGAAATCTTTGACGATTTGCGCTTTTTGCGCGGTTTCGATAGCCATCTCGAACTACTCCGATCAAAACGATTTTGTAAAGGGCGGAATTCTACTCGTTCTACCCATGTTTTCTCAAGCTATTCATGCCGTACTACGATGGTTTTCCCAAGTAATTCATGGAGGTGCATACGTATAAGGTTCAATTGGCCAGCAGCCGGCGAGGCGCGGCCTTGCCTTCCTGGTCGACTTCGGCCACACCCAGGAAGCGGCCGGTCGGATCGTAGACCCGTAGCCGTTCCCCGACGGTGAGGCCGGTATGCCAGATCGCTTGGCCATGACTCATCTGCCAGGCGGCCTCGATATCCAGGTCAAGACGGGGTAACGACTCGACCAGGCAGTCGGCTGGTTTCAGCCAGCGGTCGCGGTCTTCGGGCGCCAACGCCGCCAATGCGTCCAGGCTGACCGCGTCGGCAATGTCGAAAGCCCCCGACTGCTCCCGGCGCAAGGCTTTAAGATGCGCGCCGCAAGCCAAGGCAGCGCCGATGTCCTCGGCCAAGGTACGGACGTATAGACCCTTGCCGCAATGGACCCGGACGATCAATCGGTTGGCGTCCAAGGACAGCAAATCCAGGCTGTGCACCACGACCGGGCGCGCCGCCCGATCCAGTTCGATACCCTTGCGGGCATATTCATATAACGGCCGGCCATCCCGCTTCAGGGCCGAGTGCATGGGCGGGATTTGCAATAGGTCGCCGATGAACAGCGGCAAAACGCGCTCGATATCGGCACGTCCGACCGTGACCGGGCGCGTCTCCAGAATTGTCCCCTCGGGGTCGCCGGTACTGGTGCGCACGCCGAGCTCGATTTCGGCCCAATAGGTCTTGTCGGCATTGAGCAGGAATTGGGAAAACTTGGTCGCCTCGCCAAGGCACAAGGGCAACAGGCCGGTGGCGAAGGGGTCCAGTGTGCCGGTGTGGCCGGCCTTTTCGGCATTGAACAGCCAGCGCGACTTTTGCAGCGCCTGGTTGGAGGTCATACCGGCCGGCTTGTCCAGAAGCAGGACGCCGTCGATCTTGCGCCGCGCCATCAGTGGTCGGTCTCGGCGGGGTCGTCCTGGTGATGGCGCTTGTCTTCCTCGACCGCTGCGTCGATTAGTTGGGACAGGTGCGCGCCGCGTTCCACCGATTGGTCGTATATGAAATCGAGGCTTGGCACCAGGCGCAAGCGCATGCGGCGGCCAAGTTCACGGCGCAGGAATCCGGTGGCGCTTTGCAAACCCTTGATGACCTCAGGGGTCTCGCCAGTCAGCAGGGTGAACCAGACCTTGGCATGTTCCAGGTCAGAGGTCATCTCGACGGCGGTCAGGGTCATCCCCTTGATCCGCGGGTCCTGTATCTCGCGCCATAGAATGTCGGCCAACTCATGGCGCAGTTGTTCGGCGACGCGACGGGAACGGGGGAAATCAGTGGGCATATGAATTCGGTGAGGAGTGAGGCGTGAGGAGTGACTTCAAACCCAGCGGTTTTGTCACTCCGTCACGGGTCACTCTGTCACTACAGCGTCCTCGCTACTTCCACGACCTCGAAGAACTCAAGCTGATCGCCTTCGACAAGATCGTTGAAGTTCTTGAGGTTGAGGCCGCATTCGAAGTTGGCCTTCACTTCTTTTACATCATCCTTGAAGCGCTTGAGCGACTCCAACTCGCCGGTGTGGACGACCACGTTGTCGCGCAGCACCCGGACGCCGGCATTGCGCTTGACCACGCCGTCCAGGACCATGCAGCCGGCCACCGATCCCACCTTGGAGATGCGGAAGACCTGACGAACCTCGGCCAGGCCGATGACGCTTTCCTTCTTCTCCGGCGACAGCAGGCCGCCCAAGGCCGCCTTCACGTCATCCACCGCTTCGTAGATGATGTTGTAATAGCGGATATTGACGGCCGCCGATTCGGCCAGCTTGCGGGCCAGGGCATCGGCGCGGACGTTAAAGGCGATGATGACCGCGCCCGAGGCGATGGCTAGGTTGATGTCGGATTCCGACACCGCGCCGACCGCCGCGTGGATGATATTGACCCGCACTTCCGGCGTCGACAGTTTGCCCAAGGCGTGGGACAGGCCCTCGAAGGAGCCTTGTACATCGGCCTTGATGATAAGCGGCAGGGACTTCAACGCACCTTCGCCCATCTGGTCGAACATGGTTTCCAGCGTCGCCGCCTGCTGCTTGGCCAGCTTGACGTCGCGGAACTTGCCTTGACGGAACAGCGCGATCTCCCGCGCCTTACGTTCGTCGGGCAGGATCATTACGTCCTCACCGGCGCCTGGGACCTCGGACAAACCCTGGATCTCGACCGGAATCGACGGGCCGGCCTCCTGGATCGGTTTGCCGTCTTCGTCCAGCATGGCGCGCACCTTGCCGAAGGCCGAACCGGCCAGCATCGTGTCGCCGCGCTTCAGTGTCCCGGACTGGACCAGTACTGTGGCCACCGGGCCGCGGCCCTTGTCCAGGCGCGATTCGATCACCACGCCCTTGGCGAAGGTCTCGACCGGGGCCTTGAGTTCCAGCACCTCTGCTTGCAGCAGGACCGATTCCAGCAGTTTGTCGATACCCTGGCCGGTCTTGGCCGAAACATCGACAAACATGGTGTCGCCACCCCATTCTTCCGGCACGACCTCTTCGCCGGCCAGTTCCTGGCGAATCTTTTCGGGATTGGCGCCTGGCTTGTCGATCTTGTTCACGGCGACCACGATCGGCACCTTACCGGCCTTGGCGTGGTGGATCGCTTCGCGGGTTTGCGGCATGACGCCGTCATCCGCCGCCACCACCAGGATGACGATGTCCGTGGCCTTGGCGCCGCGCGCCCTCATGGCCGTAAAGGCCTCATGGCCCGGAGTATCCAAGAAGGTGATCATGCCGCGCTCGGTCTTTACATGGTAGGCGCCGATATGCTGAGTGATGCCGCCCGCTTCGCCGGCCGCCACGCGGGCGGTACGGATGTAATCGAGCAACGAGGTCTTGCCATGATCGACGTGGCCCATCACGGTTACCACTGGCGCACGGGGCAATAGTTCCGTCTCCTTGTGCTCGACCGTTTCATCCAGGTAAGACTCGGGGTTGTCGGTTGGCGCTGGCTTGGCCAGGTGGCCCAACTCTTCCACCACGATCATGGCGGTTTCCTGGTCCAGTACCTGGTTGATGGTGACCATCGAGCCCATCTTCATCAGGGCCTTGATGACCTCGGCGGCCTTGACCGACATCTTGTGCGCCAGGTCGGCTACGCTGATGGTCTCGGGAACCAATACTTCCTTGATTACCGGCTCGGTTGGCTGGTTGAACTGCGACTGGCCATGTTCGGATTTGTGCTTGGCCTTGCGGGCCCGCCAGCCGCCTTCCGACTCAAGCGAGCCGCGTACCTTGAGGCCGCCCTTTTTGCCGGCGGCGGCTTCCTGAGCCGTCCGGCCTTTCTTGGCGGCGCTCTTATTTTTGTCGACCTTAGGTTTGATGGCCGGCTTGGCGGCAACCGCCTGCCCGGCTTCAACCGCCGGTTTTGCCGTCGTTTCCGCGATCTTGGCGGCCTCGGCCTTCTGGGCTGCTTCTTCCCGAGTCTGCTTGCGGCCGGCTTCCTGATCCTGCTTGGCCTTCAACTCTGCTTCTTGAATAGCCCTCAATTGAGCCTGACGCTGGGCATCGTCGGCGCGGGCCTTGCGTTCCTGTTCGTCGATAATGGGTGCGACCCGAACCGGTTCTTCCGGTGCCGGCGCCTCTGCCACCGCCACGGTCTCTATCACCGGCGCCACGGCTTCCACTACGGGCGCGGTTTCGGCGACCGGGGCTTCGCGCTTCATCAGCACACGCTTTTTGCGTACTTCAACCTGAATGGTGCGAGCCTTGCCCGTGCTGTCGGCGGTTTTGATCTCGGTAGTCTGCTTGCGAGTCAGGGTGATCTTGGCCTTCGGCGTCGCCGCGCCATGCTTGCCGCGCAGATAGTCGAGCAGATGGGTCTTATCCCCGTCGCTCAGTATATCCGTTGAGGTTTTAACCGGCACGCCGGCGGCTTGCAGTTGCTCAACCAGCAGAGCGGGGGCAACCTTCAGTTCGTTGGCGAGTTGTTCGACGTTCATTGCACCTTTGCTCCGTTAACGCCTCAGTCAAACCAGGGGGCGCGTGCCGCCATGATTAGCGCCTGGGCGCGATCCTCAGCCATGTCGGTGAGCTCGACCAGTTCATCGACGGCCAGATCGGCTAAATCCTCGGCGGTCTTAATGCCTTTGGCCGCTAGTTCGGAGGCCAGATCGGCATCCATGCCGGCGACGCTCATCAGGTTCGTTGAAACCTTTTCCACCGTCTCTTCTCGGGCGATAGCCGCAGTCAACAGGGCGTCACGCGCCCTGGTGCGCAGTTCGTTGACCGTGTCTTCGTCGAAGACCTCTATCTCCAGCATTTCGCTGAGCGGCACGTAGGCGATCTCTTCCAGGGTGGAGAAGCCTTCCTCCACCAATACATCGGCCACGTCCTGATCGATGTCCAGCTTTTCCATGAACAGGGTGCGGATGCTGGACACTTCACCCTCTTTCTTCTCGGCGGCGGCCGACTCGGTCATGATGTTGATGGTCCAGCCGGTCAGTTCGGAAGCCAGGCGCACGTTCTGGCCGCCGCGACCGATGGCATTGGCGAGTTGCATCTCGTCGACCACCACGTCCATGCTGTGCTTCTCTTCATCCACGACGATGCTGGAGACTTCGGCCGGCGCCAGCGAGTTGATGACGAACTGGGCGGGCTCCGGCGACCACAGAATGATGTCCACTCGCTCGCCGTTTAATTCGTTGGTGACGGCGGTGACCCGGGTGCCGCGCACGCCGATGCAGGAACCCTGGGGATCGACGCGCGCATCGTTGGATTTGACCGCAATCTTGGCGCGCACGCCTGGGTCACGGGCGGCCGATTTGATCTCGATCAGACCCTCGGCGACCTCCGGCACTTCCAGCGCGAACAACTCCATAATGAACTCGTTGGCGGTCCGGGATAGGATCAACTGGGGGCCTCGGCCGCCGCGTTCTACCTGCATAAGGTAGGTACGCACACGGTCGCCGACCCGGAGATTTTCCTTTGGAATCATCTGATCCCGCGTCAGCAGACCTTCGATGCGACCGGATTCGATGATCGCGTTGCCGCGCTCCATGCGCTTGATGGCGCCAGACACCATCTTTTCGCCACGGGCCAGAAAGTCGTTCAGTATCTGCTCGCGTTCGGCGTCGCGGATCTTTTGCAAAATTGTCTGCTTCGCGGCTTGGGCGCCGATGCGACCGAACTCGACGGCTTCCAGCGGTTCCTCGATGAAGCCGCCGACCTCGATATTCGGATCGATTTCCTTGGCCTCGAACAGCAGGTACTGGCGATCTGGCGCGTCCAGGCCAGCCTCATCGGGCAATACCTCCCAACGGCGGAAGGCATCGCAAACGCCGGTCTTGCGATCGATCGCGACCCGAATATCGACGTCTTCGTCATAGCGCTTCTTGGTGGCATGGGCCAGGGCCGCTTCGATGGCGCCATACACCACGTCCAGGTCCACGTTCTTTTCACGCGCCAGCGCATCGGCCAATAACAGTACATCCCGACTCATCGTGTCCTCCGGGTTCTCAAATCTGCGGCACCAGGCGGGCCGATTCCACTTCAACCAGCGGAATCGCCACCGGGCCCGCATCCGTTTCTAAATTCAACATGCCGTCGTGCAAACCGATCAGATTGCCGACAAATTTCTTGCGCCCAGCCATAGGCATCCGCAGCTTGATCTGGGCCTTCTCGCCGGCGAACCGGACGAAATCCGCGTCCTTGGTCAAGGGCCGGTCCAGACCGGGTGACGATACTTCAAGGCGGCTGTAATCGACGTTTTCCACCATGAATAGGCGGGTCAGTTGATGGCTGACCTTGGCGCAGTCGTCGACGCCGATGCCATTCGGTGCATCGATATAGACGCGCAGCAGGCCGCGCCCGATGCGCTCCAGGGCGACCAGTTCGTATCCCATGCCGACCAGGGTCGGCTCGATCAAGAGTTGCAGATTCATCGTTCCAGAAACAAAAAAAGGGCGGAACGCCCAGATCAATATCCGAAAAATTATAACAGATTTTTGTCTTGAATAATTGGTAATGATGAAAGAGGAGTTGGTGCCCGGGACCGGACTCGAACCGGTATGACCGAAGTCGAGGGATTTTAAGTCCCTTGCGTCTACCTGTTTCGCCACCCGGGCCGCCGAGAGGCGGCGATGCCGACAAGAGAAAGCTGGAGGCGCGTGCCGGAGTCGAACCGACCTACACGGATTTGCAATCCGGTGCATAACCGCTTTGCTAACGCGCCGCGATCTAAACCGTTAGCCAGAAAAACCAAGGGGAAAGCCACTGGCTTTCCCCGATAATCTGGAGCGGGAGAAGAGTCTCGAACTCTCGACCTCAACCTTGGCAAGGTTGCGCTCTACCAACTGAGCTACTCCCGCTACGAGGTTCGCCATTTTATCGAGAGAAATTTTTCTGTCAATAATGTATCGTCGGTTTAACCGAAGAAAGTTATCGTATGAACGAAACCGATCAACGCAACGCGATCGTCGCCGCCGCGCTCGCGACCGTGACGGCAGGGCTTAATCGGGGCAGCTCAGGTAACGTCAGCGTCCGCTTTGGCGCTGGTTTTCTGATTACCCCCTCCGGCCTGCCGGCGACAGAAATACGGCCCGATCAGGTGGCCATCATGGCCATGACCGGGCAAGCCGAAGGGCCGTTGCCGCCGTCCAGCGAATGGCGCATCCATCGAGATGTTTACCGGGCACGACCCGAAGCCGGCGCCGTCGTCCATGTCCATTCGCCGTTCGCGGTCTCGCTGGCCTGCCTGCGGCGCACCATTCCGTCTTTCCATTACATGGTGGCGGTGGCTGGGGGAGAGGACATCCGTTGCGCGGCCTACGCCACATTCGGCAGCCAGGCGTTGTCCGATCATGTATTGGCCGCATTGGCGGGCCGCAAGGCTTGTCTGATGGCCAATCACGGCCTGATAGTCATGGCCGATAATTTGACCAAGGCCATCGCCCTGGCGGTAGAGGTGGAGGCCTTGTGCGAGCAGTATTGGCGGGCCTCGCTGCTGGGTGAGCCGGTGTTGTTGAACGCCGCCGAAATGGCCGAGGCCATGGCCGCGTTCAAGGGTTATGGCCAGTTCGCTCGTTGATGACGTCCGTCGCCTTCGCCTATCACGGCGGCGTCAATCCATGAGGGGCAGGACAAATACCAGAATGATGTTCGCCAGGCCTAGGCTCAGATTGCTACCTACCAGGATACGAATCCGGTTCAGGGCAGCGCCGGCTGCGGGCCAATCCTCGGTTGCTACGGCCCGGCGCAGGCTGGCATAGGGCCGGAAGTAGAGTGCGGCGAAGATGCCGGCCATCAGATAGCCGATGGCGGCCATGATGTGAACGTGTATCGGTACAGCCGCCATGCCGCCCATTTGCTGGATCAGCAGCAGACCACTGGCGGTCAGCAGGATCACCGCCGCCCAGACCCAAGGGAAGAAGCGGCTGAATACCCCATTCCACAGCCTCAGCCGTGACGCCGGCTCCAGTTGGGCCAGTGCCGCCGGGCGCAGACATTGGTGGGCGAAAAACATACCGCCGACCCAGATGACGGTGGCCAGGACGTGCAGCAGGTACAAGAGTTTCATCGGCACTGTTTTCTCCTCATCGATGGGCGCCAGGACGACCCTGTCGGTTGGCCTGGCCGGGGGGGCGGCCCGAGAAACCGATGGAGGATCGTTACTGCGCTATAATTTTCGCGCATTTCGTCCACTATTTTTCACAAGAATGAGGAGACTTCCCATGTACAACTTTACAGTCAGTCGTTTCATCCGTTTCATTTTGCTGTTGCTGGCCTTTGGTGCGCTGGCCTCGCCGGCCCTGGCCGCCAAGGCCAAGGTCAAGGCTGTCCAGGCGATGGGCCAAACCATCCTGGTGATGCCGCTGGCCGATGGCGTTGGTCTGAATGATGCCGCCGAGTCCCTCAAGCAGCGTGCCAATACCCTGAACTTTAAGCTGGTCGGCGAGTTGCCCTTGTCCGAGCAGGTCGCCGCCATGACCGGCAAGCCACAGAAACGCGTTACCATCTACCAGTTTTGTGATGCGATGACCGCCAAGGAGATGGTCTCAGCCAACATCGTCTTCGCGGCCTTTCTGCCCTGCCGCATCGCCCTGGTCGAGGACCAGGACGGCAAGGGCAAGCTGGTCATGATGGGTTTGGACGGCATGATCAAGGCCGCGAAGCTGTCGCCCAAGCTCAAGCCCCTGGCTGTGGACATTCGCGACAAATTGATGGACATCATGGCCGCCGGCGCCAATGGTGACCTGTAATCTGGATTTACTTCAAAAAGGCGGGGGTTCATCCCCGCCTTTTTTTGTCCCTGCTGGTTGGCCGCTTAGCCCTTGAACAGGCCGCCCAGTGCGCTGGTCAGGCTATCCAGGCCGGCGCCGTTCTGCGCGACCTGGCCATTCGGCGTCAAATGGTCCACCGCCTTCGGTAGGACATTGGCCAGGGCGCCCGACACCTGATCCGGTGAGATGCCGAACTTGCTGGCCAGTTCGCCCAATGCGCCGCTGCCCAGCGCAGCGCTGATCTGGTCCGCGTTGACCGGCAGGTTGGCGCTAGTGCCGACCCATGATTTGGCTTGTTCACCCAGGCCGGATTGCTCGAACTTCTGCAACAGGCCGCCCAGGCCGCCCTGGCCTTGAATGAGTGCGGTGACCATGCCCAGCATCGAACCGCCACCGCCGGTCTGGCCGCCGGTAACCTGGCCCAGTGCTTGACCGACTAAACCGTCCAGTAAACCCATGTTGTTCTCCTTTTTAGGTAATGCCCGAATGGACATTTCGCGGCCAATATAGCACTGCGCCAAGCCGTCATGGGGACACGTTATTACCAGCCCATAGCTGGTTGCGATATACCAAAATGGTCGTAGCCAGTCAGCGGCAAAGCCAGCGAATTGCCCTGCTCGTCGAGCACCTTCAAGCCTCGATCTGGAACCATGACGCCGATGCGCGTCACGCGGGTCGAGACCGCGTCGGCGGCCGCCAGGATACGGTTTCGATGGTTGGCCGGGGCGCTAAAGCACAGCTCATAATCATCACCGCCGGCCAGGGCGCAGGCGCCGATCAGGTTGGGCAATTGCTGCAAGTCGGGCGCCGTCGGTACGGCCGCGAGGTCGATCCGCGCGCCGATCTGGCTGTGCTCCAGGATGTGACCCAGATCGGCCAGCAGACCATCCGAGATGTCGATTGCCGCATGGGCCAGGCCAAGGAGTTCGCGTCCCAAGGCGACGCGGGGTATCGGTTCATGGAGGCGGGACAGGCAGGCCGCAGCGGCCGGTCCGGATAACCTCGTCTGGCCCAGTAGGTGTTGCAGACCCAGCGCCGCGCCGCCCAATTCACCGGACACCCAGATGTCGTCTCCGACCTGAGCGGCATCGCGGCGCAAGGCGCGGCCAACCTCCACCTCGCCCAGGATGGTGACGCTGATATTGAGCGGCCCGCGAGTGGTGTCGCCGCCCACCAGCTCGACCCCGAAGGCCTCGGCCAGGCTGAGAAAGCCGCGCGAAAAACCAGCCAGCCAGGCCTCATCCGCCGTCGGCAGGGCCAGCGACAGCAGCACCCAGCGGGGCAGGGCGGCCATGGCGGCCAGGTCAGACAGGTTTACCGCCAGGGCCTTGTGGCCCAGTTTCTCGGGATCATCGTCAGGGAAAAAATGCTGGCCGGATACCAGCATGTCGGCGGAGATCGCCAATTCCATGCCCGGCGTCGGGCGCAGCAGCGCGGCATCGTCGCCGACGCCCAGCGCGGCGGTCCGGGCTGGACGGGTGAAATAACGCGCGATAAGGTCGAATTCGGAGGCCATTGCCGGCCGTCAGGGGCGGGCCGCCGCCTCGATCTCGGTTCGGCGGACCGCCTTGGCCAGCTTGTCGAGCACGCCGTTGACGTATTTGTGGCCGTCGGTGCCGCCGTAGGCCTTGGCCAGGTTCACCGCCTCGTTGATGGCCACCTTGTAGGGCACATCCAGGCTGTGGCTCAACTCGAAGGCGCCGATCAGCAGGATGCCGTGCTCGATCGGCGAAAGCTGCTCGACCGGGCGGTCGAGGTGCTGGGCCAGGGCCAGATTCAAGGCTTCTGCCTCTCTCAGCACGCCTTCCAGCAGCTTCTTGAGGAATTCGATATTGGCATCGGGATACTCCTCCGCCGTCTCGGCCTGGACCAGCAGGCGGGCCAGGTCGTCACCGGTCAGTTGCCACTGATACAGGGCGCGCAGGGCCAGTTCGCGGGACAGGCGGCGGTTGCCGCGTTTCTTGCTCATAAGGTCTTCAACAGGCGGGCCATCTCGACCGCGCAATGGGCCACGTCACGGCCCTTCTCGGTCATGCGGGCGGCGGCCTGGTGTTCATCCTCGGTGGTCAACACCGCATTGCCGATCGGCACGCCGGTATCGAGCTGGACCTGGGTGATGCCGGAGGCCATCTCGTTGGCGACGATCTCGAAGTGGTAGGTGTCGCCGCGAATGACGGCGCCCAGGGCGATGAGCGCGTCGTACTTGCCGGACGTTGCCATCTTCTGCAATGCCAAGGGCAACTCCAGCGCGCCGGGCACGGTGACGATGACGATGTCCTGGTCGCTCACGCCGACCTTGGTCAGGGTCGCGGTGGCGGCGGCCAACAGACCGTCACAGATGTCCTGGTTGAAACGGGTCATGGCGATGCCGATGCGCAGACCCGTGCCGTCCAGGCTGGCCTCGATCTCGTCGATATTGTCGTAACGCTGAGCCATGTCAGTGGTCCCTTTCGAAATAGCCGGTCACTTCCAGACCGAAGCCGTCCATGGCCGGCATCTTGCGCGGTAGGGCCAGCAGCTTCATCTTGCCGACGCCGAGGTCACGCAGTATCTGGGCGCCGGTGCCGTAGTTACGCAGGTCGAACTTGTGCGCTGGCGCGGGTTCTCCGGAGGGCAGGGCGCGCGCCGCCAGCTCCTCGGCGGACTCGGGCCGGTGCAGCAAGACGATGATGCCCTTGCCGGCTTCGGCGACGATCCGCATGGCGGTCGGCACCGAATAGGCGTGTTCGGCCGTACCGGCATCCAGTATGTCGATCAGCGACACCGGCTCATGCACCCGCACCAAGGTCTCGCTGTCCGGCGTAATCTCGCCCCGAACCAGCGCCAGGTGCGTGGCTTGGCCGATCTTGTCACGGTAGACCACCATGCGGAACGGGCCGTAGGGGGTCTCAATGGTGCGCTCGCCTGACTTGTTGACCAGGCTTTCGTTGGCGGCGCGGTAGTGGATCAGGGCCGCGATGGTGCCAATCTTGAGACCGTGCTCCTTGGCATAGATCATCAGATCGGGCAGCCGGGCCATGGCCCCGTCTTCCTTGAGAATTTCGCAGATCACCGCCGCCGGCTCCAGGCCGGCCATGGCGGCCAGATCGCAGCCCGCCTCGGTATGCCCGGCGCGGACCAATACGCCGCCCTCCTGAGCGCGCAAGGGGAAGATGTGGCCCGGCTGGACGATGTCGCTGGGTCGCGCCTCGCGGCCGACCGCAACCTGCACCGTGCGGGCGCGGTCGGCGGCCGAAATGCCGGTAGTCACGCCCTCGGCGGCCTCGATCGAGATGGTAAAGGCCGTGCCGTGGGTCGCCTGGTTATCGCTCACCATCTGCTTCAAGCCAAGCTGCATACAGCGGGCCGGGGTCAAGGTCAGGCAGATCAGACCGCGGCCGTGTTTGGCCATGAAGTTGATCGCCTCCGGGGTGACGTGCTCGGCGGCCATCACCAGATCGCCCTCGTTCTCACGGTCCTCTTCATCGACCAGGATGACCATACGGCCGGCCTTCAGCTCGGCGACGATTTCTTGGGTACTGGCGAGCGTCATCTCAATCCTTGTCGGGTTCGTTGGTATAGGCCAGCAGCCGTTCGGCATAGCGGGCCAGCATATCGGCTTCCAGGTTCACCTTTGAGCCGGTTTTAAGACGGCCCAACATGGTGTTCTCCAGGGTGTGCGGGATCAGGTTGATAGAAAACTCATCGCCATGCACCGTGTTTACGGTCAGCGACACGCCGTTCACCGCCACCGAACCCTTGACCGCGATGTAGCGGGCCAATGCGCCCGGCGCGCGAACATCCAGGCGCCAACTGGCCGCCTGGTCGGCGGCGGAAACCGGCGCAAAGTGGATCACCTCGCCGACGCCATCGACATGGCCGGAGACCAAATGGCCGCCTAGATGGTCAGACAGCCGCAGGGCCTTTTCCAGGTTCACCGCCTCGCCCGGCGCAAAGCCGGTGGTGCAGTTGAAGGTCTCCGCAGAAACGTCGACGCTGTAATGCTCCGCCGTCCGTTCCACGACGGTCAGGCAAACGCCGTTGCAGGCGATCGAATCACCCAGCGCGACATCGTTCAGGTTCAGCCCGCCGCCGGCGATGGTAACGCGCGCGTCGCCGCCGCCCTTCTCGGTAAGCGAATGGATGTGGCCGACGGCCTGGATAATGCCGGTAAACATGAGGGTCTCGTTAATAAGAAACGCAAAGGTGGGCTATTCTAGGTGTTGGCAGGCCGAAGTAGAACCCAAATGTTGATAAAACTGTAATCTAAAAGCACGCGGATTATTCGGGCGGGAAGCGCAGCTTCGAAAAATCGCGCCCGGCCTGGATGGCTCGGCGCTTGATATCCGCCGCCGACACAAGCCAGCCTTGCTGCTCCAGAAACAACAGGTAGGCGCGCGTGCTGATCTTGCGGCAGTTGTCCGGCAGCAAAAAGCTGGCGCGGGCGATTTTGTGATCCTCGAACAGGAACACGCCGGTTTGACGCGGCTGGTCCAGCGCGAAGTCGTTCATGGTCTCCTGGATCGCCAGTTCGCCGAGATGGGCGGTGCGCGCAGCGGCGGGGTTTGCCGCCAGCCTTTGCTGGTGATGCCGGAGTGTGCGGGTCGTGCGTACCGTGACCTGGCCGCTAGCAGCCCACTGTGCCAGTTTCTCGCTGGTTGGTGTCTGGGTGCGCGTCACCTCGTGCAGCACCATATCGACCAGCACGATCGGCCAGCCGGGTCTGAACAGCAGGTCGAGCGCATCGGCATAGGCCAGCGTGATCAGCGGCCCGGTATGGGGCAGCAGAACAACATTCGCGGTCATCGTGCGCGGCTCAACTTGCCAGCGATTTGAGTTGATCGACCATATCCGACGTGCCAGCCTCTGGCAATCGCGGCATCGGCAGGTGGGCTTGCGCCATCAACAGGAAAATATCTTCCTCGTTGTCGATTCCCAGCGAGCGCATGGCTTCGTCGCCGGCGAGTCGCCCCAGCGAAAAGTCGAGCAGCCGCCGGTAATTCTGGTTGCCTGTTGCCTCGGCCGCCTCGAACGTTTCGACCAGATGGCGAAGCTCGGCGTTGAACAGCGCATTGACCGAGGTGTCGGTCTTGGCTGCAATGATCTTGGCGCGCTTGAGCAGATCGCGATCAACCGCGCCGGTGAAATTAACGGTGACTGCCATTTCGTGATTCCAAGGATATAACACATAAATAAGTGTATCACTTGAATCTGTGGCCTGGATGAAATCACAGATCATTGCACGGTAGTTCGTTCGCATCTTCACGCTGGTATTTTTCAACGAGAGCCGCATGCAACGCCCGCATCGCGTCGATTTCTAGACGGTGCAAGCGTTTCGACATCGAAGCCCAGGCAAATCTCGATGTCCTTCTGCGAGAGATAGTTGCCGTGAATCAACACTTCGCGGATCTGGTCAACGGCATCGGCATACTCGCGCTCGTCGGGGTCGTGGTTCTGGAGCAGGAACTCGCGGTAGCAGTGCTCGATGACCGGCTTCGAGTGGGCTTGAATCGCCGCCACCATGCGCAGGATTTCGGTGATCTTGATGTCGAGCGCCGCCTCGGTACTGTAGAAGATGTTGCCATTGGGGTGAGCGGATTCGTTGCGGTCGTCCACCAGCTTGGCGTCGGTGCCAATCTTGCCGTTGTCGCAGGCGATGAGCTTGAGGAAGCGCAGGATGCTGCGCTCGTTCACGGTGCTGAACACGAAGGGCGAAGTGGCTTCGAGGAGACTCTTCTCGATGTCCTTGCCGAAGCCGATCAGGCCCATCGCGAAATCGTTCGGCGTCGTCTGCTTGATCTGCCAGATGTTGAGAGACGAAGCTCATCGTGAGCATGTGGCAGGCGAGGAAAGCGAACTG
>PFGT01000078.1:0-133 GCA_002782005.1 Hydrogenophilales bacterium CG12_big_fil_rev_8_21_14_0_65_61_21
ACGGCAGCGACAGCTACACCTACACCGTCACCAGCGGCGGCGTCACCGAGACCGCGACGGTCACCGTCACGGTCAATCCGGCCAACGACGTCCCGGTGGCCAATGCCGATGTAGCGACGGCGGTGGAGGCGGG
>PFGT01000078.1:144-19231 GCA_002782005.1 Hydrogenophilales bacterium CG12_big_fil_rev_8_21_14_0_65_61_21
ACGGCACGGCGGGCACAGACCCGACGGGTGATGTCTTGGTTAACGACACTGATGTCGACGTTGGCGATACTATGACCGTTACAGCGGTCAGTGGTGTGGCGGCGGGTACGGTGGGCAGCAGTACAGCGGGCAACTATGGCACGCTGCTCCTCAACGCCGGCGGTAGCTATACCTACACCGTCAACAATAACGACGCGACGGTGCAGGCATTGAATGTCGGGCAGACGCTGGTCGATACCTTTACCTATACGATGCAGGATGCGGCCGGCGCCCCGTCCAGCACGACGTTGACGGTGACTATCGATGGCGCCAATGATGCACCGACGGCAACGGGCGGCATGGTATCCGGGACTGAGGACACGCCTATGGTCTTCACCTGGGCGCAGTTCAATATCGCCGACGTCGATACGCCGGCGGCGAACCTTGGCGTGCGCGTGACCTCGCTGCCAACGGACGGCAACTTGGAATACTACAACGGCAGTGCTTGGGTGGCGGTCGCACTCAATCAGCTTATCGGCAAGGCGGATATCGATGCCGGTTATCTCCGGTTTGTACCGGATGCCAACGAGTCCGGGGTCGATGGCTACCCGACGGCGGGCACCGGCAACCTGCATCAGGACTATGCCAGCTTTACCTACCAGGCTAACGATGGTGCTGCCAGCAGCCCGGACGCGACCATGGCGATCGATATCGCTCCGGTGGCCGATATGCCGACACTGATGGTGACCAACATGCCGCCTTCGAGCCTGTTCAACACCAGTTGGGAGACGGTGCCCAACTCGAATACCACGTCGGAAGGATCGCGGGTCGATCCGCTGGAGGGCTGGACCAGGGTCGATGCTCCAGACTCCTATACCGGTGGCACGAATACTATGGAAACCTGGCATGAGGGTGATTCGCAGCAGCGTCAGGACGGCAATATGAACACTGTGTATGCCTCGCCTGGGAATGGCGCGAATTGGCTTGAATTGAACAACGCAAGCACTAATTATCAAACTCTCGGCATTTCCCGTTCCGTAGCGACCCAAGCGGGCATGGTCTATGAACTGTCATTCGACTACGCCGGGCGTCCCGGTTTTTCGACGGCCTACACGCGGATTGCCATCCAGATCGATGGGGTGACGGTGGCGCAGTACGCCAGCACCAGCCCGATGACCTACCTTGATTGGCAGAATCTTAAGCTGAATTTTGTCGGCGACGGCGCTGTGCACACGATTTCGCTGCTTACCGATGCCACGTCTTACAACGCGAATGGCCGCGGGGCCATGATCGACGATATCACGCTGACCGGGTATCAGGGCGTGGCGGCGGGCAATGCGCAGGGCGGTTCGAAGACGGATATTGCGCTGGCGGCCTATGTGGCGGCCGCGTTGATCGATACCGATACCTCGGAGTCCTTGGCGATCACCTTCGCCAGCTTGCCGGCGGGCGCACAGATCGTGACGGCCACCCAGACCTACACCGAGTCCGGCGGCAGCATCACGATTCAGGGTGACGAGCTGGCCTCGGCGGTACTGAGTATCGACGGCGCCTTCACGGGCGACCTGCATCTGGGCGTCACGGCGACGGTGAGTGAGAGCGTGGGCGGCAGCACCGCAGTCACGGCGGAGCAGCCTCTGGACTTCCATGTCACCGCCCCGGTGTACACAATAGTCGCCGCGGATATCGCCGATGCCTCGCCGCAGACCCTCACCGGTACCACTAACGCCGATACCCTGACCGGCGGGCCTGGTGACGATACCATCAACGGCCTGGCCGGTAACGACACGCTCGACGGCGGCGCCGGTAACGATGTCATCATCGGCGGTCAAGGTAACGATAACCTGACTGGCGGCGCGGGCGCGGACACCTTCCGTTGGCTGCTGGGCGACAATGGCCCCAAGGGCAATAGCCGGGCAAGAGATACCGTCACCGATTTCGACCCCGCGAGCGACGTGCTCGATCTGCGCGATCTGCTGGTCGGCGAGAATCACACCGCTGGCATCGGTAACCTGAATACCTTTATCGACATCACTGTCAGTGGCGGTAACACGATATTGCGTATCAGCCATGACGGCGGCTTTAGCAGCGGGACTCGCATCAGCGGTCAGGAAGATCAGCGTATCACGCTTTCCGGAGTCGATCTTTATGCCACCTATGGCGTCTCCAGCGGCAATGATGACGCCCTGATCCAGGCCTTGCTCAACAATGGCAAGCTGATCGTCGATTGATGAAAAATTATCTGCTCTGGGACTTGACCACTGGTTTCCCGACCGTGAATCAAATCATCCAGGGCCTGCTCACAAGTGGTAAATTGATAACCGATTGATTGTTTGTATCAAGACCCCCGGCGATTGGATCGGCGGGGGCTGTTTTTTGGGGGGGTAAATATGCCGTATATCCAGCGCGACAACCAGGGTAGGATCGTCGCCGTTTCCGCTGCTCAGTCCAATTTGACGCCAGAATGGCTGGATGAGGGTAACCATGACTTGAGTGGTTTCTTGCTCGATAAGGTGCTGGGCAATGAGGGTGTCGATCCGACTGTGGTTCGGGCCTTGAACGATTCCGACCTGGCCCTGATCCGGGTGGTCGAGGATGTGGTCGATTTGCTGATTGAGCGGAATTTGCTGCGCTTTACCGATCTGCCCAAAAGCGCGCAGGAAAAGCTGTTGCAGCGCCGGTCGCTCAGGGCGTCGATCAATTCAGTCGGCTTGTTGAGCGATGAAGAGAGCGGCGTGATCTGATTCGAGGAGGTTGCATAAGCACTGGATTCCGGCCTGTGCGGGAATGGTGAGTTTTGCAATTACCTCATTCAGCTTTGCCGGCGTTGAGTGACCGCTTGGCCGGTGACGCCGTCAAAGCCCAGGTTGGTCAGGGTGGTCAGCTCTTGTTCGGTCATGACGCCTTCGGCGATGACCAGCATCCCGACGTTATGCGCCATCTTGCAGAGGCCACTCAGGAATTCCTGGTTGCCCGTATTCCGCTCGATTTCACGGATGTAAGTGCTGTCGATCTTGAGGTAATCCAGCCCCAGTTCCGCCAGCTTGGCGATTTGGCCAAGCTGCTGGCCGTAATGCTCGATACCCAATTTGCAGCCCAGCGGCGCCAGACTGAGGCAGAAGCTCTTGAATGCGTCGAAGTTGCGGTAGACGCCATATTCGGGCGCATCGATCCATAGTCTCCGGACACAGTCGGGCCTTTGCTTCATGATGCCTATCATGGCGTTGCAAAAACTCCAATCAGCGATCGAATCGGCAGATAGATTAACGGCAATTTCAGTCGCTTCACTGGCTAGTATGTCGAGGGCGTTCTGTAGTGCGTTCATATCCACTTGGGCGGATAACTTGAGTCTGAGCGCCATCGGCATGAACTCGCCGGCCGGCAGCCAGGGTCCGTCCGACTTGAGTTGCAGCCTGGCCAAGGCTTCCTGGTGGATAAGCTGGCCGCCTGGGGCCGATACCGGATAACGCTCCAGGCGAATCCGCCGGTCGTTCAAGGCGTGGGTCAGCGCTTGCCGCCAGGTTTCGCAAGTCATGCTCTGATCGGCGCCGAAGACCGAACTTAGACTATGGCAACCATCCGGCCCTTTGGTCTCGGCTATGGCCAGCGCCTGGTCGGCGGCAGCGAGCAGTTCGCTGGATTTTTCGCCTTTTCGATAGGGGACTGCGCCGACATGGAAGAGGTCGTCCAGCTTGGCTAAATCCGTCGGCGGCGCGCATTTGAGCGCTGCGCATAGTTGCGCCGCAAATTCAGCCACGTTGTCCTCGCCCGCCGCCAGTACGGCGAAATCGGCACCGTTGAGTCGTGCCGCCAGGCAATGTTCCCGATCTTGGGCCATGCCATGCAAGGCGTTGGCGATGGTCTGGATCAGTTTGTCCGTGTTGGCGTGGCCTAATTGGGTATTAAGCCGCGCCAGATTGGTAATCCGCACCAGCGCCAGAGAGCCGCTAGCCATGGCCTCGTCGCCCTGCAATGCTTCCGGCAGCCAGGTCCTGAAGAAGGCTCGGTTTGGCAGGTTGGTCAGCCGATCGTGATTGACCTGGCGGCGGAGTTTATCCAGCCGTTGCGCCTCGTCCGAGAACATGTTTTTCAGGCGCGCGGTCATGGCATTCATGGCCACGACGACCGAGCGCAGTTCGGGCGTGGCCGGTTCGGTGACGGTAATGAAACGTCGTTCCTGTATGGCTCGGGCCTGTTCGACCACCCGGTTGAGCGGCTGGAATAGCCGCTTCAGCAGCCAAACGCCCAAAATGCCAGCACTTAGACCGGCCAGGATGAACCATGCGGCCAGTTCCTTGACACCGTTCCAGAGCGCCCGATAGGCGAACCGGCTGTGGCTGACGACCCGTATGGCACCGAACTGCTTCCAGCCATCCTGGACCAAGGCGACGCCGGGCGCGGCTTGTATCGGGAAGAGTCGCTCGAACCAGGCGGGCGAGCCGGCCTCGGCGCCGGTGTATTGTTTATCGATCAGGACTCGGTGTTGGGGGTCGGTCAGGACGATTTCCTGATAATGCCCAGTATCGAACTGTGCCGAGATGATGAGCTCCACCGTAACGAGGTCTTTGCTGGGCAGTTGCGAGAGCGTCAAAGCCAGGGCGCCGGCATTGTCGAGATTCTTCATATAGAGCTGCTGCTCAATATAGCCGCGGGCGGTGAGCACGCTGACAGTGAAGCTGCCGGCGAAGGCGAGCAGGATCAGCCCGACGATGGCCAGCCAGAGTTGTCGATAGATGGACATAGCGGTCTCCCAATGGGATATGGATTATAAGACGAACATTATTCAAAGCCGTCCGCGTGCATACGGGCGATCAGGTTGCGCCAGTGCGACAGGCGGGCGGTTGAACTGCCGCTGGAATGGCCGCCTGGCGAGGCGCCAATCCACAAACCGTCGCTGTTGAAGCTGAATATAGGGGTCAAGTCGGGGCGCTGGGAGGCAGGGCGAATTTCCTCGGATAGATTGTCGAGTATCAGCGGTTCCCCGGTTACGCTGGCGTAATAGGCCAATACCATGTGCGCTTCATATCGGCTGCTTGATGGACCGCCGGTTCGGGCCTTGACATAGGTAATGCGTAGGTGATCGCCGGGTACACCCAGAATCAGCAGGCTAAAATACTTGGCGATCGCATAGTCTTCGCAATCGCCGATGCCTCGGCCCAGGGTTTCGAGCGGGGTCGCCCAGTAGTCGTTTTGTCCCCATCCGGCGCTATCTTCGGTGAAGGTGACGTGACTATTGATAAAGGCGTTTACTTTTTCGAGTTGGTCGGTTTTTTGCGCATAGTCCAGCGAGCGCATCAAATCACGCCACTGCGTCATGGTTTGTTGGCCATGGGTGCCATAGCGCTTGGCGGCAAGCTGGACTTGGCCATCGAAATTGAACCCTTGGCCCAATACCGCCAAGGCGACATAAACGCACAGCGCCATCATGGCGAGCGATCCTGCCAGGTAGGCAAGTCGACGATGACGACCTTTGGCCATGTGGATCACCGATATGCGCAGATTGATAGGCGAGTTCTTGCAGCCCAATGAAAATTCAGGTTAAAGCCGACAAAAATTGTAGCCTTTATGGTAATAACTCACCTTCTAGTTGATCGGTATTGGTAATAGGATTGGAAAATTGATGGCGACCAATTTATTTAAAAGGGGACGATATGAGAAATAACAGTCGGTCATTATCCGCTTTGTTCTGCGCCGTCGCACTAGCCATGACGCCGGTTGCAGTATGGGCAGAGGGGGGTACTCTCAAGGATGCCATACAACAGGCGGTACTGAAAAATCCTGAAGTGCTTACCCGCTGGCATGGCTTCAAGGCGGCCACCGAAAATATCGCAGTGGTCAAGGGTGGCTATCGTCCCACGGTCGATTTGACCGCCGATGTCGTCAGGGAACGGCAACATTCGCCGACCATTCAAGATAGCTATACGCGCAATGCCGGCTCGCTGATACTGAACCAGATGCTGTTCGACGGCCACTTCACCCGCAATCAGGTGGAAAAATTCAACTACGCCCAGCGGGTGCGTTATGACGAATTGCTGGATACTGCCGAGACCACGGCGCTGGAGGCCATGCGGGCCTATACCGATGTGCTGCGCTATCGCAAGCTGCATCAATTGGCGGTCGAGAATTATGTCCATCACCGCAAGGTTTTTGAACAAATCCAGCAGCGCGTCAAATCCGGCGTCGGCCGTCAAGTGGACTTCGAGCAGGCCAGCGGCCGCCTGGCCTTGGCCGAGTCCAATTTATTGACCGAGGACAGCAATCTACACGACGTCAGCGCGCGTTATCAGCGTATCGTCGGCACATTGCCACCCGAAAATATGGCCGATCTGCCCGATATGACGGGTGGTATTCCGGACAGTTCCGATGCGGCCTTACGCGCGGCCTATGGGCAAAATCCGGCCTTGGCGGCCGCGCAAGAGAATATCGTCGCCGCGCAAAGCGATGCCAAGATTCGCCACGCAAAATTTCTGCCGCGCATCGATCTGCGCGCCCAGGAAGATGTCGGCCGCAATCTAGGCGGTATCCGGGGCAACGCCAATACAACCAATATCGGTTTATTGCTCAATTACAACTTTTATAACGGCGGCGCCGACAAGGCGACTGAACGGCAATATTGGGAGCAAGTGAATATGGCCAAGGATATGCGCGACAAGACCTGCCGCGATGTCCGCCAGACGCTGTACATCGCCTACAACGACGTCAAGCGGCTGAAGGAACAAAAGGGCTATCTGGAACAGCATATGTTGGCCCAACAAAAGGCCATCGTGGCGTATTACAAACAATTCGATATCGGCCAGCGGACGCTACTCGACCTGCTGGATTCCGAAAACGAGGTTTTTCAGGCCAAGCGCGCTTATCAGAACGCCAACTATGACTACCTATTTGCTCTGGGGCGCAGCCATGCCGCCATGGGCAATCTGGTCAAGTCATTGGGAGTCCGGCAGCTTGATACCACGGCCTTGGTCCAGGCCAAGGAGGTGGCGGCTTTTGATCCCGATACCGCCTGCCCGATCGAGGCACCCAACCAGACCTGGATGAATAAAGATGAAATGTACGCCGTCAACCGGTCCGAGCCGACGGTGACCGCCAATATGGCCGCCGTCGCGTCCACACCACCTAGCGATAAGGATGGCGATGGTATCGCCGACGACCAGGATAAGTGTCCGGATACGCTAGCCGGCGCCAAGGTCGATGCCGCTGGCTGTACCTTGCAATCGGTAACGCAACTCAAGGGGGTGAACTTCGAATATGCCTCGGCCAAGCTGCGCCCGGATTCCTACCCCGTGCTGGATGAGGTTGCCCAGACCTTACAGCGCTATCCCGAACTCAAGGTGGAAGTGGCGGGGCATACCGATAACAACAATCACAGCAAGAACCGCGATCTCAACCAGCAGCTATCGACTCGCCGCGCCCAAGCAGTAATGAATTACCTGGTTGCCCATGGTGTTGCGGCCGATCATCTGACGGCCATGGGCTATGGCGAATCACAGCCCCTCGCGGATAACGGCACGAAAGACGGCCAAGCCAGTAATCGCCGGGTCGAACTGCGGATTCTGAACAGGGAAGACGCTATCTAAGTAACACGCCCCGAACAGGCTGCATCCAACCGGGTGCAGCCTTTTTTTATTCGCGCCGCCCGGCGGGGCATAAAAATTCAAACGGTATAATGGCGGCCCAGCCGTCACTGTTTTAACGCCGCATGGCCAGCGCCTCGTTCGTACACCTCAGACTGCATAGCGAATTCTCCATTCAGGACGGCATCCTGACCGTGGATGGGGCGGTTGCGGCGGCGGCGGCAGACCATATGCCCGCCCTGGCACTGACCGACCTGGGCAATCTGTTCGCCTTGGTGAAGTTTTATTCGGCGGCCAGAAAAAAAGGCATCAAGCCGATCATAGGCTGTGATATTTGGTTGGCGGATGCCAGCCAGCCCGATAAACCGAGCCGTATCCTGTTATTGGCCCAGAACTACGATGGCTACCATCGACTGAGCGAATTTCTGACTCAGGCTTATCTGAACAATCCGCATCGTGGCCGGGCCATGCTGGACAAGGCGTGGTTACGATCTCAAGGCACCGATGGCCTGATCGCCCTGTCTGGCGCGCAATGGGGCGATGTCGGCCTGGCATTGCTGAACGACTCATGGGATACCGCGCGAGCCTTGGCGCAAGACTGGTCCGACCTGTTTCCCGATCGCTATTACCTGGAAATACAACGGAACGGCCGCCCGGAAGCAGAGGTCCATCTGGTGCAGGCGGTGGCGCTGGCCAGCGAGCTTGATCTGCCAATTGTGGCGACTCACACGGTTCAGTTTCCGACCCGTGACGATTTCAAGGCCCATGAGGCTAGGGTGTGTATCGCCGAGGGTTATATGCTGGCTGACCGTCGCCGGCCTCTGCATTTCAATACCGAGGATTATTTCAAGAGCCAGGCGGAGATGGCCGAGTTGTTCGCCGACCTGCCCGAGGCGCTGGAAAACAGCCTGGAGATTGCCCGCAGGTGCAATCTGACCTTGGAACTCGGTAATAGCAAACTGCCGTTGTTCCCGACCTCGGCCGGCATGACCCTGGACGATTATTTGCGCCAACGGGCCGACGATGGCTTGGCCGCACGTCTGGCCATGCTTTACCCGGAGCCGGGCGAGCGTGCCGCTCGTTTGACCGAGTACCGGTCGCGTTTGGAATTGGAATTGGCGACCATCATCCAGATGGGCTTTCCCGGCTATTTTCTAATCGTGGCCGATTTCATCAACTGGGCCAAGCACCACGAAGTGCCGGTCGGCCCGGGTCGCGGTTCGGGGGCGGGGTCTCTGGTCGCCTACAGCCTCGGCATCACCGATCTCGATCCGTTGCGTTACGCACTGCTGTTTGAGCGTTTTCTTAATCCGGAGCGGGTGAATATGCCCGACTTCGATGTCGATTTCTGCCAGGACAACCGTTGGCGGGTGATCGAATACGTGCGGGAAAAATATGGCGCCGATGCGGTATCGCAGATCGTCACCTTTGGCACCATGGCGGCGCGGGCGGTGGTGCGCGATGTCGGTCGGGTGCTGGATATGCCATACAATTTCTGCGATCAATTATCCAAGATGATCCCGTCGGCGCCGGGCAAGAACGTGACCCTGGAACAGGCGTTGGCCGAAGTGCCGGAGCTCAGGGATCGTTACGAACGGGAAGAAGAGGTCCGGGAACTATTCGACCTGGCCAAAAAACTGGAGGGACTGACCCGCAATGTTGGTACTCATGCCGGTGGTGTACTCATCGCGCCGGGCAAATTGACCGATTTCTGTCCCTTGTATTGTGCGGAAGGTTCTGAATCTGTGGTGTCTCAACTGGACAAGGATGACGTTGAGAAGATCGGCCTGGTGAAGTTCGACTTTCTGGGACTGCGCAACCTGACGATCATCGATTGGGCCGTGAGATATATCAAACGGCTGGACCCGGCCGCCGATATTCGGCTCGATACCACGGACTTCAACGATCCAGCGGTCTACGACATACTCAAAAAGGCCAATACCACGGCGGTCTTCCAGCTTGAATCGGAGGGTATGAAGAATCTGCTGGTCAAATTGGAGCCGGATCGTTTCGAGGACATCATCGCCGTGCTGGCGCTCTATCGGCCGGGGCCGCTAGGCTCGGGCATGGTGGACGATTTTATCCAGCGGAAAAAAGGTCGGCAGTCGATCGACTACTTTCATCCTGACCTGACCGCCTGCCTGGCGCCGACCTACGGCGTTATCGTCTACCAGGAACAGGTGATGCAGATATCGCAGATCATCGGCGGTTATACCTTGGGCGGTGCTGACCTCTTGCGCCGGGCCATGGGCAAGAAAAAGATCGAGGTGATGGCCGAGCAGAAGGACATCTTCCGTGCTGGTGCGGCTAAAAAGGGTTACGACGAGAAGCTGGCGATCCATCTTTTCGAACTGATGGAGAAGTTTGCCGAATATGGCTTCAACAAGAGCCATACTGCGGCCTATGCCGTGGTTACCTATCAAACCGCATGGCTCAAGGCGCATCACGCGGCGGCATTCATGGCGGGCACGCTGTCGTCCGATATGGATAATACCGATGCGATACGGATTTTTATCGAGGACGCGCAGCGCAATGGCCTGACCGTATTGCCGCCCGACGTGAACAAGTCCGAGTTCAGGTTTTACCCGGTCGATCGTGGTTCGCTACGTTACGGCCTGGGGGCGATCAAGGGCACCGGCGAATCGGCAATTATCAACATCATGGCGGCACGGGACAAAGGTGGTCCCTTCGTTGATCTGTTCGATTTTTGTCGACGGGTCGACCGGCGCCAAGTCAACCGTCGTGCCATCGAGGCCATGGCCCGGGCTGGCGCCTTCGATTCGTTGCATGAAAATCGTGCCGCCGTGCTCAATTCAGTGGGCATCGCCATGGAATGGGCCGAGACCGCCCAAGTCCATGCGGTACAGAACAGCCTGTTCGGGGCCGAACTCAACGAGCCCGCGCTAGACTTGGTCGCGCCCCCGCACTGGTCGATACGCGAGCAACTGGCGCAGGAAAAGACGGCGCTCGGCTTTTATTTCAGCGGCCACCCGTTTAGCGCCTATCGGGCCGATTTGGCCGGCCTAGCCGACCTGAATCTCAGCCAGGTGGCGCCCCAGCCAAGGTCCTTGTTAATGGCGGGAGTCATTATGGGAGTGCGCAACCAAATGACCCGGCGCGGCAAAATGGCCTATGTCGCCCTGGACGACGGCACGGCGCGCCTGGACGTGTTGGTGTACAACGAACAATTTGACCGCTATCGCAGTCTGCTCAAGGAAGACAACCTGCTGCTCGTCCTCGGCAAGGTCAGCCATGATGATTATTCCGGCGGTATGCGGGTCGTGGCTGACGAGTTGTATAGCCTGGAGCAGGGCCGGAGTCGTTTTGCCAGCCGTTTGGCCATCCGGATGAATGGCCAAGCGAATGCCGAGCGACTGGCGCAAATCCTGACCCCCTACCTGGCGGTGGGGGAGGAGCAGGGCTGTCCTATACGCACCCATTACCGGACTGATGATCGCGAGTGTGAAATCAACCTCGGCGCTGGCTGGCGGGTGAGACTGGAAGATGGCTTGATGAGTGAATTGCGCGATTGGCTCGGTCCTGAAAATGTGGCAATCCGCTATATCCAGTAATCCGCCGGGTGCAAGATCGCAGCGGTTCGCTTGAGCCAAATGCAAAACGTGCGATTGTTGCCTGGACTACTTGACAACATAATTCGAATATTAGATTATGCTAATAACACGGTTGGCGATGCCTATCCTTTTGGGTGTTGTCAGTGTTGTCTCCTCCATCCTCCTCTTTTGGTGGATTTAAACCCGGTTAAAAACAACCGGGTTTTTTTTATCTACGTCGCTTGGCTCTGTAAAATAGGCCCGTCACTCCATAGACTGGCCATTCATGACACAGCACCTCTGGTATGTCCGTAAACACGGCGCAACGAGCGGTCCCTTTCCGGCCAGGCAGATATGTGAAACCTTCAGCCTGGGCCAGCTTAATCTCGACGACGAAGTTAGTTTGGATGGTCAAGCCTGGGCCGCTCTACGAGAAACCGACCTACTCAATGGCGAGCGAAAATCGGCGCCGTTCCCCGAATCGGAACACGATGAATGGCGGCAGGAACGCGAGCGGGCCAAGCTGCGCTGGATTGACGATTCCGTTGAAGAAAGTGCCGATGTGGGCGACGTGCCTTCGCAGGCTAATGACATGGACCGTCTGCGCCGCCACGAGGCCGAAACCCGTACCTTGCTGGATGCTCAATCCAACCGCCGGCCGGCTTTTGTCGCGGGCCTGATCGCGGTCCTGGTGCTGGTTCTGGTCGGCATCGGCGTTTGGCGGGGGCAGTCGGGCAACACCAAGATCGAGGCAGCCTTTGCCGGCAAGCTGAAAAATTGCGCCCAGCCGCCCGGTGAAGGGGTGGTCTGGTCAGGCTGCGTCAAGAACGAGGCCAGGCTGTCGCAAGCGCCATTGCGTAATGCCAACCTGGTTGGCACGCACTTAGAGCGAGCGGATTTGACCGGCGCGGATTTGTCCTATGCGAACCTGGGCTCAGCCGATTTGCGTGGCGCAAACCTGAGTGGCGCCATCTTGAAAGGCGCCACCTTGAATCAGGCTGACCTGACTGGCGCCGATCTGACCGGCGCTGATCTCAGCTTCGCAGTGATGAGCGGCGCACTGTTAAATGGCGCACGTCTGGATGGCACAGTGTTGCGGCAAAGCACCTGGTTAGACGGCCGTATTTGCAGTGAGCGATCAGTCGGCATATGCCAGTGAAGCGCATTACTTCGCGTGATAATCCAACCTTTCGCGCCGTGCTGGCCCTCGCTCAGAGCCGTCAGGAACGCCGCGAACAAGGGCAAACCTTGCTTGATGGCGAGCATCTGCTGACCGAGGCCGTGCAGGCCGGCATAACACCCAGACATTTATTGATAAGCGACGATCGCGTCGATGTCGATGCCTGGCGCGACCGGTTGCCGCAGACGCCGGTGACGCAATTGCCGGCCGCACTGTTCAACAAGCTGTCGCCGGTGACTACCCCGAGCGGCATACTGGCCATCATCGATATTCCAGAACGCCCCGATTCCGATAAGCCGAACCTTGCCGTGCTGCTGGAGGACATCCAGGAACCGGGTAATCTGGGTGCGCTATTACGGACGGCGGCGGCGGCGGGCGTGGAAACGGCGTATCTATCCAAAGGCTGCGCCGAGGCCTGGTCGCCCAAGACGTTGCGCGGCGCTCAAGGCGGCCATTTCAGGCTTCATATCGTCGAGGGCGCGGACCTCATACGGCGATCGGCATCATTCCCTGGAACTGTCCATGCGGCGGCATTACGTAGCGAGCGGTCCCTGTATGACCTGCCGTTGACCGGGCCGGTGGCATTCGTATTCGGCAACGAGGGAGCGGGGTTGAGCGCCACGTTGTTGCATACGGTTCAGACCTTTTCCATCCCTATGCCGGGCGCGGTCGAATCACTCAACGTGGCCGCCGCTGCGGCGGTCTGCCTGTTCGAGCGGGTCCGGCAATGCGCCTGTGCCGGGAGGTTGTCATGAGGTCGAGGGTGTGGTTATTTTGGGCGGCTTTTTGCTGCGGTCTGCTATTCGGGATGTCTGGCATTGCCGCTAATCCGGTCGCCGTGCCGGCCCTCAAGGCGCGGGTCACCGATCTGACCCAGACCCTGTCGGCCGATTCGGTTCAGGCGCTGGAGGCTAAGCTGGCGGCCTTCGAGACCGCTAAAGGCAGTCAGTTAGCCGTCTTGATCGTGCCGACCACTCAACCGGAAACGATCGAGCAATATGGGATTCGGGTCGTGGACGCCTGGAAATTGGGCCGCAAGGGAAGCGACGACGGGTTGCTGTTACTGGTTGCCAAGGATGATCGAACGGTACGGATCGAAGTGGGTTACGGTCTGGAGGGCGTGATACCCGATGTGGTGGCGAAGCGGGTCATCGAGGAGGTCATTACGCCCCGGTTCAAGATTGGCGATTTTTCCGGCGGCATCGATGCTGGTCTCGATCGCTTGATGGCACTGGTCAATGGCGAAGCGCTGCCGCCACCGCCGACAAATAATCGAATGTCGCAGGGCATGGATGGCGGTTTGCTGTTTGCCCTGTTGCTTCCGGTCATCTTTGTCGTGCAGATACTCCGGGCCCTATTGGGTCCGCTGGGCGCCGCCGTGGTCGCCGCCGGGCTGGGCTTCCTGGGTGGCTGGTTTCTGGGCGGGGTCGGCCTCGGTCTGATCGCCGCAGTCGTCGCCTTCGTGCTGGCGTTTTCGGGGGTCGGGCGCGGTATCGGTGGTGGCGGCTGGAGTTCGGGCGGCGGTGGCTTCTCGGGTGGCGGCGGTTTCTCGGGCGGCGGTGGCGGTTTTGGCGGCGGCGGGGCATCGGGGAGGTGGTGACATGAGCGGGATTATGCGTATCCTCAAACATCTGAGCTATCCCGGTTGGTGGTTGCGTCGAATGTTGCCGCCGGCCAGCCTGGGGCGCATCGAAAAGGCGGTTGCCGATGCGGAGGCCGGTCATGGCGGCCAAATTCGCGTGGCGCTGGAAACAAGCCTGGGGTTGTTTGCCTTGCTGAAAGGACAGACCGCGCGGCTACGCGCCGAGGAGGTTTTCTCTCAGCTCCGGGTATGGGACACCGAGCTGAATAATGGCGTGCTGATCTACTGGTTATTGGCTGACCGCGAATTCGAGATCGTCGTCGATCGCGGTCTTGCCCGCGCCGTTGGTCAGGAAGACTGGGCGCGATTGTGTCGTGAAATGGCGGCGCATTTTCAGGCCGGCAGGCATGAGGCGGCGTTGCTGCACGGCATCGAAGCCATGAGCAAATACCTTGAGGTCTTGTATCCCGGCGATGCCGGCGATATCAATGAATTGCCGGACCGCCCAGTCATTCTTTGACTCAATGCCGTTTTTTTTTCGCGTTGGGCGATCGGGTGAAGGTTTGCACGGTCTTTCTGACCACCGCGCGTGGGTTGGGCAGGTCTTCCTTGAGCATCTGACCCGTAGTCATGCTATGGGCTGGCTGGAGCGGCTGATGCGCCGCTGCCGCGATGGCCAGCAGGTGCTCCAGTTCGTCTTTGTGCTCGCGCATGTTGAACAGGTGCCAACGCCGCACCAGATACATGCTGACGACGATGAAGGCGCCGAACATCGCAATCACCGTCCAGATCGGCAGATTGGCCTTCACCATGAGGGTGTATAGGGCCAGCATAATCAGGATGCCCAGGTTTTCGTTGAAGTTTTGTACCGCGATGGAATGCCCGGCGCCCATCAGGATATGGCCGCGATGCTGGAGCAGGGCATTCATTGGCACCACGAAGAAGCCGGCCATGGCACCCACCGTGACCATCAATATCGAGGCCTGAACCATGTCATGTACCGGGATCATCAACAGCGAGGCGAAGCCCATGGCAATGCCCACGGCGATGACCTTGACCGATTTGTCGATGGTCACCAATTTACCGGCCAATACGGCGCCGATGGCGACGCCCACGGCAAAAATACCTTGCAGATTGGTGGCCTGGTAAAGCGGCACGTTGAGGGCGCTTTCCGCCCAGCGCAGCATGATGTATTGCAGTGTCGCCCCGGCGCCCCAGAACAGGGTGGTGACGGCCAGGGTGATCTGTCCAAGCTTGTCTAGCCAGAGTAATTTCACACAGTGGGCGAAATCGCGCACCATGTACCAGGGGTTGCGGTGCAGCAGACGGTGATCGACGCCGGTTTCCGGAATCCAGAGGTTGAACGCGGCGGCGACCAGATACAGACCGGCGATGGCGCTCATGCTGTAGTCCAGCAGATTTCCGGCCAGGCCGCCGAACAGCAAGCTATCGGCTGACTGGAATGCCTGTTGCACATAAGGACTGAGCAGCCAGCCGCCTGCCATGGTACCCAGGATAATGGCGCCGACAGTCAAGCCTTCGATCCAGCTATTGGCGACCACCAACTTGGAATGGGGCAGGTATTCGGTGAGGATGCCGTATTTCGCCGGGGAGTAGATCGCGGCGCCCAGGCCGACCACCGCGTAGGCGAAAAGCGGGTTGATGCCAAGGATCATCATGACGCAACCGCCGACCTTGATGCTGTTGCTGATGAGCATGACCCGACCCTTGGGCATCGAATCGGCGAAGGCGCCCACGAACGCGGCCAACACCACATAGGAGATCGTGAAGAACAGCTTCAGTAGCGGTTCATATTCGGCCGGGGCTTGCAGTTCCCGCAGCATGGCAATCGCGGTTATCAGCAGCGCGTTATCGCCAAGCGCGGAAAAGAACTGCGCCGCCATAATGATGAAAAAACCGCGATCCATGGAGTCTTTATGAGGTTCTGGATATATCGATGATAAAAAAGAGGGGGCGCAGCCGCACGATAAGGTGCCAGGTTTATATCATGCCGGCCTTGTCCGTGACCATCCAAAACCATGACAAGAACTGGATCGAGGTTTAGCTATCTTTGAGCGGGAAAATATGGTCCAATAAATTTTGTTGATTAGTTTGGCGTATTCTAGTTATGGCAGATCGTCGATTACAGGTTTTTTATACCGTGGCCAGACAGCTCTCTTTTACCAAGGCTGCGGAACTCTTGTTCATGACCCAGCCCGCCGTAACCTTCCAGGTCAAACAACTGGAAGAGCATTTCAACACCCGTCTGTTTGAACGCTCGCATGGCAAGATATCATTGACCCCGGCGGGCGCCCTGACCCTGGATTATGCCGAACGTATCCTGAATCTTACTCAGGAGATGGATTCGCGGATTTCGGAGTTGACAGGCCAAATCAGTGGGCCACTCCTGGTCGGCGCCTCAACGACCATCGCCGAATATATGCTGCCGAAGTTGTTGGGCGAGTTCAAGCGCTTGCATCCGGAAACCCAGGCCAGGCTGACCGTGGCCAATTCCGAGACCATCGAACACAAGGTGGCCGACCACACACTTGATTTGGGTCTGATCGAATCACCTTCACACAACCCGAATTTGATCACCAGTGCGTTCTGCGAGGATGAACTGGTGATGATCTGTGCGACGAATAGCGATTTAGCCAAGAATGCCATGATCAGTCCGTCCATTCTGGCCTCGTATCCCTACATCAGCCGGGAATCGGGTTCGGGTACGCGGGAATGTATCGATGATTATTTCAGCCAGAATGGCGTCAATACCGATGATCTCAATCTAGTCATGGAACTAGGCAGCCGGGAAGCCATCAAGGGCGCCGTGGCCGCCGGTCTGGGCGCCGCCGTGGTTTCGATTACCACCGTGGCCAAGGAGATACGCCTGGGTGAGTTGGTAGCGGTACCCATGACGCCGCCTTTGCTGCGCCAGTTCTCCCTGGTCTACCCCCAGGAAAAATTTCGCAGCAAACTATTGCAGGCATTCCTCGAATTCATCGAGACCACACCTCTGATCCGGGATCGGAACCAACTCATTATCTAAATATGTCATCCGACGAGAAGTGTCTGCTACGGCTGTTTCGCGCCTTATCCGAGGCCAACCGTAAAAGCCTGACCGATTATGCCGAGTTTCTGGGGACGCGAGAAGTTGTTGCCAGCGTGGTAGACGTATCGCAAACGCCGCTGGCTATTCCCCGTCCTGAACAAGAGTCAGTTATCAAGGCAGTGAAACGTCTAATGCTGACTTACCCCATGTTGGGCCGGGACACTCTATTGCAGGATACCTCTACGCTGGTAACCCGGCATGTGATACACAAGTTGCCGGCGCTGGAGGTCATCGATGAACTGGAACTCCTGTTCAAGCGCCACTATGATGCACACCTACAAGCCGCAGCAAACCAAGAGCCTAGCTAACATCATGACCAATGCCGATCAAGCCGAGCTGGATAAATTCAGTGCCCTGGCGCACCGCTGGTGGGACCCACAATCCGAGTTCCGGCCCTTGCACGAAATCAACCCGTTACGTCTGGAGTGGATCGACAGCCTGGCTGCCCTTGCTGGCAAATCGGTTATCGATGTCGGCTGTGGTGGCGGCATACTGGCCGAGGCCATGGCGGCCAAAGGCGCCAAGGTCACTGGTGTCGACCTTTCCGACAAGGCACTCAAGGTCGCCAAATTGCACCTGCTCGAATCCGGCCGGGAAGTTGAGTATCGATCCATCGCCGCCGAGGCGATCGCCGAGGAGCGCCCGGAGACCTACGACGTAGTCACCTGCCTGGAAATGCTTGAGCATGTGCCCGACCCAGCCAGCACCATCACGGCCTGCGCGCGCCTGTGCAAACCGGGTGGCTGGCTATTCTTTTCCACGATCAACCGCAACCCCAAGAGCTACCTGTTCGCCATCATCGGCGCCGAATACCTTCTCAACCTGCTACCGAAGGGTACGCACGACTGGGCAAGGTTTCTCAAGCCGGCCGAGCTGACCCGCTACACCCGCCAAGCCGGTCTGGACATGGTCGAGATCAAGGGTATGACCTACAACCCCTTCACCAAGGTCTACTCGCTCGGCCGCGATACCGACGTCAACTACCTGATCGCCTGCCGCAAACCCGGCTGATATGGTTCGCGCCGTCTTGTTCGACCTCGACGGTACGTTGGTCGACACTGCGCCCGATCTGGGCGACACCATCAACGCCTTGCTGGCGCGGCGCAACCGGCCGGCGCTGGCCGAACCTGCCATTCGCGCCCAAGCATCGCACGGTTCGCAAGCCTTGATCCGGCTCGCCTTCGGCGTTGCCGAGCACGACTCCGGCTTGCCCGAGCTACGCCGCGAATTTCTGGAACACTACTCTGCGCACCTGGCAGACCGCTCCACGCTGTTTCCCGGCATGGACCGGCTGCTGGCAGAACTGGAAGACCGCGCCATCGCCTGGGGCGTGGTCACCAACAAGCCGGCCTGTTACACCGAACCGTTGCTCGAACGACTTGGATTGTTGAAGCGCGCCGCCTGCGTGGTCAGCGGCGACACCTGCGCCCGGTCGAAGCCTGACCCGGAACCGATGTGGCATGCCTGCCGGAAGATCGACCTCGCGCCGGAACGTTGCCTATACGTTGGCGATGCGGAACGCGATATCGAGGCCGCTCGTGCGGTTCATATGCCGGCCATTGTCGCGCTCTACGGCTACCTGGCCGAGACCGACCAACCGGCGATCTGGGGCGGAGACGGTTTCATCCGCCAGCCACTGGAATTGCTTGACTATCTCAACCTCCGCCCGTAGTCTCAGCCACAGTATGAACTTATCCCGAAAAGGAAACTCTCATACTGTATTACATGGGGCCGACTTGGCTTCGACGTGGGTAGCAAAGCAGACGAGTGCATACCGAGGCCCAGTTCCCTCGTAAATCCATCTGGAAAAAATTAGTCGCCAACGACGAAACGTACGCTCTAGCCGCTTGACGGCTAGACTCCACACCGGCAGGTCCATGGGCCGGGCTGGGCAACCAGCGGTGGAGTCATTCACATGGACTCGCGTTGAATCGGGCCGCTTGATTCAACGTTAAACCAAGGTGGCTCGCCTGAATCCAGCCTGTTCGGCCGGCGTGATTCGGGTTAAAACCAAATGACCGGAATAAGTATGTAGATCTTGCTGTAGAGGACTTGCGGACGCGGGTTCGATTCCCGCCGGCTCCACCATTAACAAAAGACAAACCCGTCTCT
>PFGT01000078.1:19306-19968 GCA_002782005.1 Hydrogenophilales bacterium CG12_big_fil_rev_8_21_14_0_65_61_21
TCCAGCCACCCGATTCTCTCCATTCTCCCCACGTTCATTCTCTGTTTAGGCCGGTATTCTCTGTTTTCTCAGGACAGAGTCCAACACAAGTCCTGTTGCAGATATCCCTTCAAATTAAGCATTTAGCCAAATGACGGTATTTTTGAGTTGTGTTAAGACATCAAACGACCTGAAAAACCACCCGTTTTCACAAACCAAAAGTCGCTCGCAGGTTTCGGGAAGTGATATTTATTCGTATTTCCAGAGGTGGTCAGTATTGCTTTGGAAAATATTCTTTGCCCGCTTGCCAGATGTATTTATCGACCTGTTTCAGGGTGAACTCTTCCAGTCCATAGAACCTGCTGAACTGAATCAGAACTTCATGGTATGTTGGATAGTGCTTGAGGTCGTTCTTTTTGAATTTGAAAAACTTGTCCACCCGCTTGAAGTGCATGAGCATCTTTTCGACAAAGCTGTCATAGATCGGATAGTCTTCCGGGAAATGGTGGCTGCAGTACTTGGTGGCAAACGAATAAAAATTGATGGTCTTCTGCCCGTTAACTTTAACCACGGCAATATCGTTCACCAGAGTCAGATCCCGGTTTGCAAGACGCAGGTCGATATCCAAATCAACTATGTGTTTGGCAACGGTGAATGGTGAAAAAATGTTCGTGCTGTAAAAG
>PFGT01000092.1 GCA_002782005.1 Hydrogenophilales bacterium CG12_big_fil_rev_8_21_14_0_65_61_21
TTGGCCATGAATCAATCCACCGTGCTGATCTGCTTCTCGACGGCCGCCGCCAGACGCGGGATGCGACCCGCGACCAGCCGCTCGACATCGATGCGCTTCGTGAGTACGACCTTGGGCACCAGGACGGCAATCGGGATGTCCGCGCCGCGCTTGAGGCGCTTGATGCCATCGGCCTTGCGGTAGCGGCGCTTGAAGCCCGCCAGTGGTCGGTCGTGCTCCTTGATGTTCTCGGCCATCAGGACGATGTTCCCCTTTGCGTTTTTGATGAAGTAGGCATTGCCGCCGCGCATCAGCTCGGCCACCTGCGCCTTGAATCGCTTGCGACCCACCCGGCCGTTCAGTGGAATCAGCATCCGGCCCGCGATCTGCCCACCGGTCTCGTGCATCCCCGACCACGGAATGCGCGAGCCCACGTAGAGTGCGGGCAGCCGGTTTGGGTCTTTGGCCAGCACCTTGGCGGTGAAACCCTTGAGGAAGGACTTCTTGACCACCGCCATCTGACTGGCGACGTGGCTGCGCACGTCCTTCTTCAGTTCGACCGCCTCACTGGCAATCGCCCGCGATACCGCCTTCTTGACCTTGTCGCGGAACTCACCGCCCCAGCGGCGCAACTGTGCCTGGGCGGCGGCGCTATCGATCTGAACGGAAATGCGCATGGTCGTCAGGCACGGTCGGCAGCCTTGTCGGTGAGTCGGTCGAGGGTTTGGTCGAGGTGGCGGGCATCGCCGCGCGTGCCGATGGCAATCACAGACAGCAGCCGTGCATCGCGGGCCGCATCGGTGCGTGCCGTCGCAGCGACGAAGCCGCGCACCTGCGCCAACGTGTAGTCGAGGATGTCCGGCAGGCGGTGGCCGTGCTCGATCAGGTGCTGGACGGCGTCAAACCAGCCACCGCCTGCGGCAGCTTCGTGGTTGCGAACAGAACGTCGAGCTTGGGGATCACCTGCCGGGTAAAAAAATCGGCGTTGACCTCGATCACCTTGGCCGCCAGCACGATGGCCTCGTCAGCAGCCAGATCGTCGACCCAGCCGCGAGG
>PFGT01000050.1 GCA_002782005.1 Hydrogenophilales bacterium CG12_big_fil_rev_8_21_14_0_65_61_21
AGCGGCATGAAAGACCGCACCCTCCGTTTCATCAGCCTCGAATACCCCATCGACGATGCAGCAGTGAAAATGAAGAGCTTGTCCCGAAAGTGCTGTTCGACGATCTGCACATCGGCGAACGGCGCCGCCTTGCGCAACAGCTTGGCCGCCACGATCAGGAAGTTGATGCCGAGCGTGATGTTGGGCGAACACATCACGCGCGTGTCCCGCCCGAGTTCGCGCGCATAGGCCATGTCCTCTTCCGTGTAGGCCGAGATCGCGCTGAGCAGCATGACGCCGCGCTTGCGTACTTCCTCGCCGTAGGCGCGCAGGCTTTGCGGCGAGGAGAAATCCACCAGCGCATCCACCGGCATCTCGTCGAACAACAACGCAAACGGGTACCGGTCCAGACCGAGGACGGGTATGTCGGTGCCGGGATGCGTCAGCCTCTCTTCGACCGGCGAACGCCGCACGATCCAGCGCAGATCGAAGTGCGGGTCGCTGCCCAGTATATTTGCCACGGCCTGTCCCGCCCTGCCGTAGCCCACCAGTCCTACCCTGATCTTCTCCAAAATCTCTGCCTCTCTGAAATCCTGTTGCATATTCGACGTGCGATCACGCCTTGGGAAGTGCGATTTTACCATCCACATCCTGCCACATCCGGGCAGGGACGCCTCACTCCATCAGCCAGAAGAACGAGAGCGGCGGAATGAGCAGCGCATCGTTCTCCACCCTGATGCGCTCTCCGGCGCGGATGTCGGTCAGCGCATCCTGGCGGCACAGTCCGAGCGCTTTCAGCACGCCGGTATCCAGCAGCTGGGGTTCGATGTTGAAATTGCACAGCACCAGCACGCAACTGGCCGGGCTCCTGATGTCGGTCCGGCAGTAGGCCAGCAGGTTGGGGTTGCCGGTATCGATCATGCGGCGGTTGTCGAAGTCGGCGAACGCGGGCGTCTCCTTGCGCAGTGCGATCAGCTTCTTCAAACCGCTGAAGATGCGCTGCTCCACCGTGCCTTTTTCATGCCTGCGCTCGGCCTTGGTCCAGTCGAACGACGCGCGGTGCACCCAGCGGGAATCGTTGCGCCTGAGCGGGTCGGCCAGGTATTCCAGGTTGTTCAGCATGCCGATGGCATCGCCGCCGTACAGCAGGGGGATGCCGCCGAACGACAGGATCACGCTGTGCAGCAGCAGGATGGTATCGATGGCCGCCGTGATCGCCTGCTCATCCCCGCTCTCCAGCGCGCTCTCCAGTCCGACCAGCGATGCGAGTGCGCCCGAGATGCGCGCGTCCCCGGTCTCGGCATTCTCGCCGAACGGAAATCCGCGCGCCGGCGAGCTGGCGAACCTGCCGGTGAAATAATCGACCAGGAAACGCCGGTGCGCCGCCGGGTCGTATCCGGCCAGCCGGGCATCGTTGTCGTCGAAGCCCAGGCCGATGTCGTCATGGCAGCGCACATAGTTCAGCCAGGTCGCGCGTTCCAGCTTCTGCGGCAGGTTGCCGGTCCCGAGATTGAGCAATTTCGCATTCTTGGTCGCCACGCCGTCCCACAGCAGCGACATCAGCACCGCGTTGTAGGCGATCTCGCATTCCTTCGCGCTCAGCGCGTCCTCGCCGAAGTACTTGGCGATCTCGGCGGGCGCCACGATCGCCTCGGCGATGAACAGCACGCCGGGCGCGGTCACCTGGCAGCAGTCCTTCATCAATTGCAGCAGCAGGTGCGCCTCGCGTTCGTTCTGGCAGGTGCTGCCGATCTTCTTCCACAGGAAGGCGACCGCATCCAGGCGCAGGATGTCGGCGCCCTTGTTGGCCCAGAACAGCATGATGTCTACCATCTCGACCAGCACGGCGGGATTGTGATAGTTCAGGTCCCATTGGTATTCGTTGAACACCGTCATCACCCATTTGTCCATCTGCTCGTCGCGGGTGAAGTTGCCGGGTGCGGTATTGGGGAATATTTCCGGCATGGTCTCTTCGTAGAGATCCGGGGTGTCGCGGTTGTCGAAGACGTAGTAGTAATCCTGGTAGCGCTGCTCGCCCGCGCGCGCGCGCTGCGCCCACTCGTGCTCGTTCGAGGTGTGGTTGACCACCACATCGAGCACCAGCAACATCTCGCGCTTTTTCAGCGTGGCGGCGAGCGCCTCGAGATCCTCCATCGTGCCGAAGCGCGCATCCAGCTTGTGGAAATCGCGCACGGCATAGCCGCCGTCGCTGTGATCCGGCGGACAATCGAGCATGGGCATGATGTGCAGCAGGTTGATGCCGAGTTCCTGCAGATAGGGCAGGCGCGCGCGCAAGCCCCGCAGGTCGCCGGCAAAGCGGTCGCAATAAAGCGCCATGCCCACCCATTTCTGGCTCATGAACCAGTTGTAATCGCGCTCCCGCGCCAGGTCGGAGCGGCGCAAATGCGGCAAGCGCTCGATGTAGCGGAAAGCCATGGTCTCGACCAGCCGCACCATGTGTTGCTTGAAATCCGGGCGCGTGCCGTAAAGCAATTGGAACAGGCGGTGGATGGAATAGAAGTTCGCACCCAGCCGGGTATAGAAATGGCGCAGGCGATAGTTGCCGAGCTCGGGATTGAGTTCGGCCAGTATCTCGTTCATCAGCGCATGCGATGCCTGTTCGTACATTTATCTATCCTTCCCGTCCCGGCCCGCGCAGCCAGGCATCGATCTCCGGCCAGAAATGCGCGATGCCCTCGATGATGCCCGCACTGTAGTTGCCGTTCATCCCGAGATAGCCGCCTGTGGCCACATACAGCGCATCGTTTTGCGCCTTCGCCGCCTGTTCTTTGGTCGGCGCATCGGCATTGGCCACCAGCACGGACGGGATCTCGCTCAACATCACGTCGAGGTCGTTGCCGCTGTCGCCGGCGAACAGCGTGTTGCGCAGGCCGAAGCCGCTGCGCAGCATCAGGAAACGGATCGCCTGCAGTTTCCCGGCGCTGGACGGCAGTATATCCAGCAATCCGCGCCTGCCCGGCATTTCCATGCTCCAGACCAGATTGGCCTTGATGCCGTCCGCTTCCAGGCGTGTGCGCATCCCGTCGAGCAGCGCGTCCGCATCCACTTCAGGATCGGCGTAATAGCTGAGCTTGTGGCGATTCTGCTTCACTTCTTCCTGCGGATTCAATCCCGGCAACGCACCCAGCAATCGGCGCAGATCGCCGCAACTCAACCCCTGCCAGTCGGCGCCGATACTGCCGTCCCATGCTTCCCAGCGCTGCCACGCGGCAGGGTCGATCCGGTAGATGGTGCTGCCGACATCGGAGATGACGAACTGCGGGCGCGGCAGGTCGAATTCCGCCATCGCCTGTTCGACCAGTGCGCGCGAGCGGCCGGAGACATAGGCAAGCGCCACATCGTGGCGGCGCGCCACCCGATCGAAGCACGCGCGCGCCCCTGGCGATTCGGGTTCGATGCCGTTCGGCAGCAACGTACGGTCGAGGTCGGTACACAGCAGCAGCCGTTTCAAGTCGGCCCCCCGCATTCTTCGAAGAAGGCGTAATGCTGCATCGCCTCCATGATGCCCGCCGCGCCGCGGCTGCCGGAAAAATAGATGCGTTCCATGTTCACCAGCCCCGACAGTTCGGCCAGATGCTGGCTGTCCACCACCGCGCCCATGGTGTTGCCCATCAGCATGTCCGCGTCGGCGGCGGTCACCCCGGCGACCAGCGTGCGTTCCAGCGCAAAATCCAGGCGCGAGGCGACCCAGCGCAGCGCCAGACCCTTGCTGGCGCGGATCGGCAACACATCCAGGAACTGGCCAAACGAGAACACGGTGTTCACGGCCTGTTCGTTGCGCAGCAGCAACTGCCGTATCTGCTGGATGTCCGCCACGCCGGGATCGATGTAATAGCTGAGCTTGAACGTACTCTGGAATCGTTTGGGCTGCATCTCGAGGCCGGGCATCTCTTGCAGCAACTCGCGCAGCGCCACCGGATTCCACAGATGGTTGATGTGCCGCTCCCACCCTTCGTCCTGATTCAGTTCGGGGCCGTAATAGATCTCCGTTCCCTGCGAGGCGATCAGGAAATCGGGTTCGCGGATGCGGTGCTGGCGCAGCACCGCCAGCGCATCGTCCAGCCTGCGACCGGTCGCCAGGCCGAACATGATCCCGCGGCGATGCGCCTGCAAGACCTGCATGAGTG
>PFGT01000018.1 GCA_002782005.1 Hydrogenophilales bacterium CG12_big_fil_rev_8_21_14_0_65_61_21
AAGCCGGTCGAACCGACATACCCGATGATTTCGCCCTGCTTGATATGGGCGCCGCGCCGGAGATTTTTGGCGAAACGGGATAGGTGACCATAGGCGGTGCTGTATGGCCCCTGATGCTTCAGGATGATGAGATTGCCATAGCCGCCCTGATGACCGGAGAACATGACCGCAGCATCGGAAACCGCGCGCACCGGGGTGCCGGTCGACGCGGCGTAGTCGATGCCCTTGTGGGCCCTCCATTTCTTCAGGACCGGATGGAGACGCGCGCCGGTGAAGCCTGAGGAAATACGACTGAACGGGATCGGCGATTTCAGGAAGGCGCGTTTCATGCTCTTGCCGTCTGGGGTGAAATAGCTTCCGCGTCCTTGCGGGTCGGCGAAAAATACCGCCCGGTGGCTCTGGCCCTGGTTGATGAATTCCGCTGCCAGCAAGCGCCCGGCGTTCAAAACGCGACCGCCATCGTATAGCGTTTCATAGACCACCGAGAAGTGATCCCCTTTGCGCAGGTCACGGTGAAAATCGATTGCGCCAGAGAATATATCGGCCATCTCCGAGGCGATGGAGTCCGGTACGTCGGCGGCGTCGGTGGCGCCGAACAATGAATGGCTGATCGTGCCCGAGCGCATGGTCAGGCGGGTCTCCGGCTTGATGGTTTCTTCCTTTACCAGGAATTTGTCGCCCGCGCGTTCGACCGATAGTAGTTGCCGTTCGCCGACCAGATAGCGCAATAAAATCAGGTTGCCGGTGGAAGTAACCCGTGCCATGACCGAATGCCCGGCAACAAAATGGGTAGCCGCGTTGTGTCCACGCGCGGCGCTAACGATACTGGTGGTCTGATCGGCATTGACGCCCAGCCGGGTCAGCAACGATGCCAGGGTGTCGCCGGACTGGATGCGTTCTTCGCGCCAGAAGTCGAAGGCGCCGCTATCAGTGGCGATGGGCGCTGGCAACACGACATCGGCAACGACGGTTTCCTGTTGAATATCACGGGTGATGGTGTCGGGTGACACGCCGAAGGCGGTCACGACTTCAAAGAGGGGAATGAGTGCGGCTAACAGCAACCACCGTTTGTGGCGGGCAAAGTAGGCGAGTAAGGGCTGGATATTCTGCATTGGCGGCATCTGATCCTGCTTAAAAGATGGGCGATTCTAACAGATAACGCCGATAAATGGGCCGAGATTAACCATTGCGTCGCTGGGCGGCTAGAATCGGGGGGAATTCCGGCTAGAATGCCAGCCTCTAATATCCGATCCGATCCAAGTTCCGAGCCATGATGCTTTTCGAGAGTCGCGAGCGCCAAGCGTACCAGCATATCCGCGCGGAGATTGAAGGCCGACTCGTCAGCACCGGCGCGCCGGTTGAGATCAGCGACTTCCTGCTCAATCACTGGGCCTATTTGCTGGTCGGAATCTATATTGGTCTTGGCGATCAGCATCCCGATTGGGAGGCGGGTTGGCAGACCGTCAATGCCTTGCTTTGGAGCCTGGCGCCAAAGCGGGATCGAGCCGAGACCGAGCAGTTCCTGCGTCTGTTGCCAACCCTGCTTGGCCGTCTCCAGGATGGCTGCGATGCCATGAAGCTGGACCCGGCCGAACGGGATGCATTGTTCTCTCAACTGGCCCTGTTGCATGCCGCCGTGGCCCGCGCCGGGCTTCAGGCCCAGCCGGGTGAGGCCGGTCCCGTCACCCATTTCGGCCAGGATGCTGATATGGTAATGGGCGACGAAGAATTGGCTGGCCTTAGCCAGAGAACGCCGGCTATCACCAAGACCAAAGACAGCTTCGGACCATCCGATGAGTTGGGCCTCGACCGGCTCAAGGTGGGTGGCGGTATGTTGTTGAAGACGGCGGCGGGCGAAAAACGGCTCTATCTGCAATGGGTCAGCCCAATGGGCGGCATGTATCTGTTCGCCAATGCCGATGGCTTTGATGCCGTTTCCTTGACTCGGGCACGGTTGATCGAACGCTTGGCCAAGGGCGACGCCCACCTGGTCTAGTGCAGTGTTGCACGTTGTTTGGCACATAAGCGAACAAGGAAAGACCAATGCGTCGGACGTAGGCCGGGATTCATCCCGACAACCCGGCCCATGGAACCCGCGTCGTCGGGATGAATCCCGACCTACAAAACCCCGCTGACATGCCCGGTTGGTCGGGTTGAATCCCGACAAGGGCTTGCATAGAAGCATTCCAAAGAATGCAACACTGCCCTAGGAGTCTGCCGGACTTAAAGGAAATTGGCTACAAAACCGTCGGAACGGTCCATATTCCGCCGCTTTGCGGCTTGCCTGCTTGACTCGCTTCGCTTCGATCCCCATAAGTCCGACAGGCTCCTGGCCTTTATGGAAATGTTTGCGTGGTCAGACCGATTCGCTCGATACGTTCGGCCAGTTGTGTCAGCCAAGCAGCCGGCAACCGTCTCAGACGCGGGGCCTCGGGTTGGGTCGATGCCCGCGCCAGGCCATAGAGCAGCACACCTTTGAGCGGCGCCTTCGCCGCTAGTGCCTGGCCTAGAAATGCCAGATAGTCTGCTAACTCGGCCTCGTCGGGCGGCTGGCCATCCAGGGTGAAGACACAGGTTTGAATCCAGGTCGGGCACAGTTTCGCGCACCTGACCAGATTGCCCATGACCTTGTCCGGGGCGCTTTCGGTCTGGTTGATTCGTTTGATCCCTTCACGAGTGGCACGGTCCAGCTTGAACCAGACCTCACCGCCCAGTGCGCTCAATTGCACCAGCCCGGCTTGCACATAGGGCCGATGGATCAGGCTGCCGTTGGTAATCAGCAGCACCTTGATTCGGCCGATCAGGTCGAACTCGGCCAGCAGCCGGGCGATGATCGCCACCACGGCCGGAAACTCGGACGCCGAGGTGGGTTCGCCATTGCCGGACAGGGCGATGTCGTTGAGCCGGCGCATGGCCTCGGGAACCGATTCCACCATGAAGTCGCCGTGGATGATGGTGGTCAACATCCGGCGCAGTTCGTCTTCCAGCCGCGCCAGGTCGACCGGCGGTGGGCCGCCGCGCTTGAGTTCGGGTACCTGGCAATAGATGCAGCGCCAGTTACAGGCGTTGTTGATGTTCAGGTTGATACCGACCGAAACGCCGCCGGAACGGCGTGACAGTACCGGATAGACATAGGTCATGCCAACCGCATCGCGGTCGTGATGAGTGGTGTCGAGCTGGAGCGTCATCCGGCCTTTCCCAGTGCGGCGGCGATGGCCGTCAGCCGGGCCGCGCGAATGGCCGCCGGAATCTTGCCGGCCGGCGCGCTGCGGGCGATGGCGCCGGCAGCGACGCCTTGCGCGGCGGCCAATGCCGTCGCCAGGTAGCCAGGTTGCGGATAGGCGCGGGTTTCGAAATCGGCACGGCCATGAAAATCGGCCGCGCAGGCCAGCAGAAACTCGGCGAAACGTTCTGGCCGGCGGAAGGCGTCGGTGCGCTCCAGCATCTCCAGCACCGTGGCCGGGCGTAACGCCTCGGCCCGGTGGACATTACCGTGGTCGCGCGCCACCAACAGCGCCAGGTCGCGGCAGTCGGCCGGGATGCGCAGGCGTTCGCAGACGGTCTTGACCAGGTCGACGCCACGGCCTTCGTGACCGTGATGGCGCGGCCAGAACTCGGCCGGGGTCGTACCCTTGCCCAGGTCGTGCAGCAAGGCCGCCAGTCGAACCGGCAGCGGCCAGCCTTGTCCGGCGGCCCAGTCGAGCGCCATCAGGCTGTGGATGCCGGTGTCCATCTCCGGGTGATATAGGGCCGGCTGCGGCACGCCAAACAGGCGCTCCAGCTCGGGCATCAGCCGGGCCAGGGCGCCGCATTCGCGCAGCACCATGAACATCCGGGACGGTTTATTTTCCATCAGGCCACGGGCCAGTTCCTGCCAGACCCGTTCTGGCACCAGGGCATCGACCTCGCCGGCGGCCACCATGGCTTGCATCAAAGTCATGGTCTCCGGCGCGATGCTGAACTCGGCAAACCGGGCCGAGAAGCGGGCGACCCTCAGGATGCGCACCGGGTCTTCGGCAAAGGCCGGGCTGACGTGGCGTAGCAGCTTGGCGGCCAGATCGGCCTGGCCGCCATAGGGATCGACGATCTGGCCGTCCTCGCCGATGGCCATGGCGTTGACGGTCAGGTCGCGGCGAATGAGATCCTCTTCCAGGGTGACGTCGGGGCTGCTGAAGACTTGGAACCCCTTGTAGCCGCGCGCGGTTTTTCGTTCGGTGCGGGCCAGTGCATATTCGTCATGGCTTTCTGGGTGCAAAAAGACCGGGAAGTCCTTGCCTACCGGCTGGAAACCCAGCCGAACCATCGCCTCCGGGGTGGCGCCGACCACGACGTAATCGCGATCTTGCACCGGCAGGCCGAGCAGGCCGTCGCGCACCGCGCCGCCCACCGTGTAGACCTGGATAGGCGGGGGAAACGTCGTCAACGTCCGGCCGCCTCGCGAAACTGGTCGTAGCGCGCCTTGTTGCCAGCGTCGACCAGATAACCCAGGTTGGCCGCCAAGCTTGCCGGCTGGCCGAAACGGGCGGGAAAGCCGTCCGGGCAGACGTTGTCGACCTGCATTGCATAGTGATTGTCGCGGGTCATCAGCTTCTTGCCTGGCTTCAGCTCCATCAGCCGGGCGAACAGGTAGGAGAGCGATGGGTTCAGGGCAATGACAGTGCGTTTCAGACCCAGCGTGGCGGCCACGATCCGGACCAGTTCCTGCAAGCTGTAGGCCTGCGGCCCGCACAGGTTGTAGGCCTGGCCAAAGGTAGCCGAATCATCGACGGCCAGGGCAAAGGCGCGCGCCACATCGGTAACGTGCACCGGCTGGAAGCGGGCGCGGCCATTGGCCAAGGGCACGATTGGAGCGAGTTGCAGCAGATCGGCGAACAGATTGAGAAAACTATCGCCCGGACCAAAGATCACCGAAGGCCGGAACACCGTGACATCGAGGCCCTTGGCGGCCAGGACGCGCCGCTCGCCCTCGCCCTTGGTTTGTTGATAGATGCTTTTGGAGCCGGTATCGGCGCCCAGCGCACTCATGTGCAGTAAACGCCCCACGCCGCTGGCGCGGCAGGCGGCCATGAGCTTGTCCGGCAATTCGCAATGGGCGCGCTCGAACGCCTGGCGGCTGCCGTTCAGGATACCGACCAGGTTGACCGCCGCGTCCTGACCGGCCAAGAGCCGCTCCAGGCTGGCTGGGTCGTGGATGTTGGTCTCCACTATCTCGATGCCGGGCAGAACCAGTAAGTCCTTGATGCGCTGCCGTTGCCGGGTCGGTACGGTGATGTGGTGGCCGGACCGCGCCAATTGGCTGGCCAGATTCTGGCCGACAAAACCGCCACCGCCGAGTATGCAGATGTTGGTCATGGGATGATTGCCTCTTTGAAAAGTATCTGATTCTAGAGGTATCTGGAACCATATTGAAATTGGCCTGCCTCTTCTGTACGGCGACCGGGATTTCGATCCGTTCGACCGCCAGGCTGGTATTCGTCGGAACACAGGGCAAGCGTTAACCGCACAGGCGACAGACCGTCATCAACATCAAGACCTTCGCCGCGCCGCCGGACAGCGCGCCCAGTTGTGCGATCAGCTTGAGCCAGTCAGCGGCGGTTATGGCGCATCTCCAAGTGGCATGAAACAGAACACAAAGCGGCCGCGGCCGAAGTTGACGATCAGGGTGCCGCCGTGATTCTTGGCGTAATCGACCCAGCCTGGCACGGCGCAGCCCTGGTGGCATTCGCTGACCCCGCCAGGCGATTCCAGATTGCGGTCGCGATCATAGAAAGTGAGCAGCATGGCCGTGCCGAGCAGGTGTTGGGCAATGGCCTCGGCCAGTTTCAGGCAGGCGTTAAAATCAAGCGCGAGTTCGTCGGCGTCGAGGTGCAGTGTTTTCATGGTTGGGCAGTGGCGCTCTGAAAAGGGTTGGCCGGATTGTGCCACCAAGCCAGGGTTGGGTGATGATGTCGGCATGCACAGTGGTTTGGATATATGCTTGAAACGGGTTGCCAATGGCAATCTTATTAAGGAGTCGGGTAAAGATGCCGCGAAGACCATACAACTCATGCTGGTCAGCCGCGAGCAAGGAGACGCAGCGATGATGGAGACCCGGATGCGGACTCGCCGGCGTTGGCGTTATATATTGCTGACCCTCCTGTCGGTAGTGCTTCTAGGGGTGCTGGCGACCTTTATGCTCAGCACGCTTTATCGACAATATCGGACGACCCAGCAAGAGCTCACCGGTGCGCAATGCATCCTCCACTTGCAGGACGTTGCCATCCTGGTGCAGGGTATGCGCGGCCTGCGCCTGATCCAGAACCATGCCCAGGGCGACCAGATCGACGCCAGCCTACACGAGTTGTCGGCACAATTGCTGACCGAGGTCGGTCGTCTGGAGCCCCGTGTCTACCCTGACTTGAATTGCCTGCGCCCTGAGCAGGTCGAGCAGGTGCGTCACTACGCCCGTAGTCAGTTGGCCCCGGATCGAGGCGCCTCGATCGACGAGGCTACCCGGTTGGTCAGTGCGCTGCATGACCTGATGCAGGATGCGGCTTATACCTCTGGCCTCGTGCTCGACTTGCAGCCGGGGTCATATTTCCTGGCCAATCTGCTGGCCCTGCGTCTGCCCGCGCTGATCGAGTCTGTCGGTCGCCTGCGCGGCCAGGCCGCCGCGCTGGTGGCGGCTGACACCTGGTCAAAAGAAGATAGTCGGCAGATGCCTAGCCGGATGGAAGGGGTGCGCATCGCGCTCGACCAAGTCGAAATGGAACTGCGGGCCTTCACCGCCGTGCTGCCTAGCATGGCGAAGCGCCTGGATGACATTCGCGACGAGGTTCGGCGAAACCTGACCGGTTTCCTGGGCGTCACTGGTCGCGTGGAGCGGGATAAGCTTGCGGGGGGCGATGCCCTCACCCTGTTTGACCAAGGCAGCCAGGCCATCGGTAGCGTCCGCATCCTGCACGGGCTGGTTCAGGAAGAGCTGGATCGCCTGCTCCAGGCGCGGATCAATGCCTTGCGCGGCCAGATCACGGCCGCCTGGCTGGCCATGCTGGGCCTGCTGGCGGCGGTGCTTTACCTGCATACCAGCTTTTACCGTCGCGAAAGACGGTTGATGGAAAGGCTGGAACTCATGGCCACCACCGACGTGTTGACTGGGGCCGGCAATCGCACCCGCTTCGAGGAGGACTTCACCCGTTATTTGATGGAGGCCGACCGTTATGACCGTCCACTATCCATTGTCATGTTGGATATTGACCACTTCAAACGCATCAACGACCGCTATGGCCACGCTGTCGGTGATTCGGTATTGCGCCAGGTGGCCAAGGTGGTCGAGACCCAGATACGGTCGGCTGACGCACTGTACCGCTGGGGCGGCGAGGAGTTTTGCGTACTGTCGCCCGAAACGATGCTGGAAGGGGCGCGCGAGTCGGCCGAACGGATTCGAATCGCGGTGGCTGGGGCCGACTTCGGTGCAGTGGCCGAGGTGACGGTCAGCCTGGGCGTCGCCCAGTGGCAGGCCGGGGAATTGGCGGATGCCTTATTGCGTCGGGTGGATGGGGCCATGTACGCCGCCAAGCAGGCGGGGCGCAACCGGGTCGAGTTGGCGCCGCCGTTCGATCCAGACTGACGGGGTTCAGGCGAGTCGCTTTAGCTCGTAGATGAGATCAAGCGCCTCGCGTGGCGTGAGGTGGTCCGGGTCAATGGCCGTCAGCCGGTCGAGGGCGGGCGAAGGTTCCGGTTCCGCCGCCGGGGGCGGCGCGGCGAACAGGTCGCCCTGGCCGGCGCTCGCGACCTGGGTGTTTTCCAGTTCGACCAGCTTGCGCCGGGCGGCATTGACCACGGCGCCCGGCACGCCGGCCAGTTTGGCGACCTGAATGCCATAGCTTTGCGAGGCCGGCCCGTCTGCCACACTGTGCAGGAAGATGAGGCGGCCACCGCTCTCCACGGCATCGAGGTGGACGTTGGCTACGCTGCGGTATTCCTGTGCCAGTTGGGTCAGCTCGAAATAGTGGGTGGCGAACAGGGTGTAAGCCCGCACCTTTTCCGCCAGGTGCCGGGCCACCGACCAGGCGATGGAGACGCCGTCGAAGGTGGAGGTGCCGCGGCCGATCTCGTCCATCAGCACCAGGCTTTGTTCGCTGGCGTGGTTGAGTATCTGTGCGGTCTCGGTCATTTCCACCATGAATGTCGAGCGGCCGCCGGCCAGGTCGTCGGAGGAACCGACCCGAGTAAATATCTGGTCCACCGGGCCGATTAGCGCGCGTTCGGCCGGCACAAAGAGGCCGCAGCAGGCCATCAACACAATCAGCGCGGCCTGGCGCATATAGGTCGACTTGCCGCCCATGTTGGGGCCGGTGACCACCAGCATTCGGCGGCTCGGGTCGAGATTCAGGTCATTGGCAATGAAGCTATCCACGCGCGGTTCTACGACGGGGTGGCGGCCGGCTTCGATGACGATGCCCCAGTCGTCGGAAAACTCAGGCCGGACATGGTTACGCAGCACCGCCAGGTCGGCCTGGCCGGCCAGCACATCGAGACTGGCCAGGGCCCCGGCGACGATCTGCAAGTCAGCGATGTGCGGTGCGAGATCATCGAGTAGTTGGTCGTACAACTGTTTCTCCCGCGCCAACGCCCGCTCGGCAGCGGATAAAAACTTGTTCTCGAATTCCTTGAGTTCCGGGGTCAGGTAGCGTTCGGTATTTTTTAGTGTCTGGCGCCGGTGGTAGTCGGCCGGCACCTTGTCGGCCTGGCCGCGGCCGACCTCGATGTAGAAGCCGCTGACCCGGTTGTATTCGACCCTGAGGTTGCCAATGCCAGTCCGTTCACGCTCCTGTGCCTCCATCTGGATCAGGAATGCGCCGCAATTCGCTTGCAAACCACGCAATTCGTCCAGTTCGGCATCGTAGCCGGCGGCAATGACGCCGCCTTCGCGGATCACGGCCGCCGGCTCGGCCTTGATAGCGGTGGCCAGTTGCGCACCAGGCGGGTCGGGGAAGGCCAGTTGCCGGCCGAGCTCCGCCAGGGGTTCCGTGCCGGCCAGGCCGTCGCGCAGGGCGGGTAGCCGGGCCAGGCTGTCGCGCAGGCCAGCGAGGTCGCGCGGCCGGGCGGTCCTGAGGGCGATGCGGGCGGCGATGCGTTCCAGGTCGGCCATGCCCTTCAGCTCGCGGCGGGCGGCGCGGGCGATGTTGGGCGCCTCAATCAGCGCCTGGACGGCATCGAGGCGACGGGTCAGCCGATTGCGGTCGCGCAGGGGATGATGCAGCCAGTGTTTCAGCAACCGGCTGCCCATGCCGGTGACACAGCGGTCCAGTTCCGAGAACAGGGTCGGTTCGGTCTCGCCGCGCAGGGTTTCGCTGATCTCCAGGGTGCGCCGGGCGGCGGCGTCCATCAGCACATACTCGCTGTCCTGCTCCAAAATCAAGCCGGAGACGTGGGGCAGGGCGCTTTGCTGGGTGTGGCGGGCGTAGTCCAGCAACAGGCCGGCGGCGGCCTGAATCGGTGGTTTATCCTGGATGCCGTAAGCCGACAGGTCGTGTACCCCGAAATGCTCGGTGAGCAGGCGCTCACCTCGTTCGGCGTCGAATTGCCAGGCGGGGCGGCGGACCATGGCGGTCTTCAGGGCGGCCAGGGCGGGGTGGTCGAATGCTTCCGGGAGCAGTATTTCGGACGGCATCAGTCGGGCTAGTTCGGACGCCAGACGGTCCGACCCGATCTCCTTGGCCGCCAGCCGGCCGGAAGAGAGTGTCAGCCAGGCCAGGGCGAGCCGGGTCTTTTGGACCGCCAGGGCCAGGATGAGCGCATCGCGCTTGTCGTCCAGCAGCACCTCATCGGTCAGGGTGCCGGGCGTGACGATGCGCATTACCCGGCGTTCCACCGGGCCTTTCGCGGCCTTCGGATCGCCGATCTGCTCGCAGATCGCCACCGATTCGCCCAACTTCACCAGCCGGGCCAGATAGGGTTCGCAGGCGTGGAAGGGCACGCCTGCCATCTTGATCGGCTCGCCGGCCGACTGGCCGCGCGTGGTCAGGGTGATGTCCAGCAGACGAGCCGCCCGCTCGGCGTCGCCGAAGAACAGTTCGTAGAAATCCCCCATGCGGTAAAACAACAGCATGTCGGGGTGCTCCGCCTTGATGCGTAGGTACTGCTGCATCATGGGTGTGTGTTTTTCTAGGTCGGCGGTCAAGATAGCGGCGGTAGTAAGACGAGCCGTATTTTACCCATGCGCCGCAAGTTTGAGTGACACAGCGTGTCTATCCCAGTGACAAGCGTTTGAATCCTATATATGCTTTGCCACTGTCATTGATGAAACGTGATGAGAAGGTGGCCGGATATGTCGTTCGTTTGGCGGGTTTGTGCTGGCTTGGCCTTGATATTGGGTACCTCGTTGGCCTGTGCTGAGGCGGTCAATCCCCGGATACAGCAGGTGATGTCCTCTCCCGACGCCTTGCAAAAGGCGCAACACGACGGCAAAAAGGCGGCCGCCTTTTGCGCCAACTGTCATGGCAATACTGGCAACAGCACATACGATTACATCCCCAACCTGGCCGGCCAGCATCCTGGCTATCTGTTTAATCAAATAAAAAAATTCGCCGACGGTCGCCGCCAGGATCGATTCATGAGTGGCCTGATTAAGGCCATGAAGGATGAGGATCGTTTCAATATGGCGATCTATTACGCCAACCAGCGGGTGCAGGCGGCCAGGCCTCCCGAGCCGGACTTGGTGGCCAGGGGACGGCAGCTATATAGCCAGGAGTGCAAGTCCTGCCATGGCGAAAAGGGTTATGGCGGCGAGAATATTGCCCGTCTTGCGGGGCAGCGTCCCGGCTATCTCGTCGGGGCCCTTGGCAAGTACCAGAATGGCATCAAGCGGCGCGCCGACCCGGTCATGAGTAGTGTCGCCAGGCGTCTGCAAGTTTCCGATATTGCCGCCCTGGCCAACTACATCGTTACCATGAAATGACGGCGCGATACACGGGCGTGACTCGTCACGCCTTAGCCCTTTAATGCCAGCGTCACGTGTGGCTGGATGATCTGCAATAGTTGTCCGAATACCTTGGGCGTGCCGGCCACGATGTGGCCGGATTTCAGATAGCCGTCGTCACCGCCAAAGTCGCTCACCAACCCGCCCGCTTCCTTGATTAGCAGACAACCTGCGGCGATATCCCAGGGGTTGAGGCCAATCTCGAAGAAGCCGTCGGTACGACCGGCGGCCAGCCAGGCCAGATCGAGCGCGGCAGAACCCGGTCGGCGCAGGCCGGAGGTCTTCTGCACCAGGTCGCGGAACATGCCCGTGTAGGCGTCCAGATGGGTAAAATCGCGGTACGGGAAGCCGGTGCCGATCAGCGAGTCCGCTAGCTTGATGCGTTTTGAGACGCGGATGCGCCGGTCGTTCAGAAAGGCGCCGGAGCCCTTGCTGGCGGTGAATAGCTCGTTGCGGGTCGGGTCGAAGACCACGGCCTGGTCGAGCACTCCTTTGTGTAGCAGGGCGATGGAAACGGCATACTGGGGAAAACCATGCAGGAAATTGGTGGTGCCATCCAAGGGGTCGATGATCCACTGGTATTCGGAATCGCCGGACGCGCCGGATTCCTCGGCCAGGATCGCATGTTTTGGATAGGCGGTAAGCAGGACGTCAATAATGGTCTTTTCGGCGGCTTGATCGACCTCGCTGACGAAATCGTTTTGCTGTTTGACGTGGATCGTCAGGGCGTCCAGATCGTTGGAGGCTCGGTTGATGATGGTACCGGCGCGACGGGCGGCCTTGACCGCCGTGTTGAGCATTGGGTGCATGGCTTTAAAGAACGAGTGACTGACTGAGACTGGATTTTACCTTGAAGCCGCTAACTCCACTCGACAATATCCGGGTCGTCCTGGTCGAAACCAGCCATCCTGGCAATCTGGGCGCCGCCGCGCGGGCCATGAAGGTGATGGGGCTGACCCATTTGTATCTGGTCAACCCAAGATGCGCTACCGACGACGAGGCGCGGGCGCGGGCCTCCGGCGCCGTCGATGTGTTGGGGCGGGCGACCCTCTGCGCCAGTCTGGATCAGGCGTTGAGCGGCGTGGTCTTATCGGCGGCCTGCACCTCCCGGCGGCGAGATTTGCCACATCCTGCCTATACCCCGCGTCAGGCCGCCCCGGCACTGCTTGGCCAGGCTCAGGCTGCGCCCGTGGCGCTGGTGTTCGGGTCGGAAACCTTCGGCTTGTCCAACGAGCAGTTGATGAAGTGCGACTGGCTGTTGAACATCCCCGCCAACCCCGATTACACCTCGCTCAACCTGGGCGCGGCGGTGCAGGTCGTGGCCTATGAACTGCGTTGCACGCTGGACGATACGCCGCTCGCCTTGCCGGTATTCCAACGGGCCGAGCACGAGGAGGTCGAGCGGCTGATGGTCGCACTGGAACAAAAACTGGTCGAAGTCGGTTTTCTCGATCCGATCCATCCCAAGCGACTGATACCGAGGCTGCGCCGCTTCTTTGCGCGTGCCGGGTTGGAAAAGGAAGAGGTGGCTATCTGGCGGGGCGTGATCGCGGCCCTGAACAAAATTTGACCAGCCTAGTCGGGAATTGCGACAATGAACTCCTTTAATTTCATTGTAACGGTCTGATGTTCCAGCGTTTGCGCGAAGATATCGGCGTGGTGTTCGATCGGGACCCGGCGGCGCGCACCTTTTTCGAGGTGCTGACCACCTATCCTGGGCTGCATGCCATTCTTTGGCATCGTCTTTCGCACGTACTGTGGGGTTGGGGCCTGAAGTGGCTGGCGCGATTATCCTCCAATGTCGCACGCTGGCTGACCGGCATCGAGATCCACCCCGGCGCCCGGATCGGCCGCCGGGTATTCATCGACCACGGCATGGGCGTGGTGATCGGCGAGACGGCCGAGATTGGCGACGATTGCACCCTCTACCACGGCGTCACCCTGGGCGGCACCTCCTGGCAGAAGGGTAAGCGCCACCCCACCCTGGAAGCGGGCGTCATCATCGGCGCCGGCGCCAAGGTGCTGGGGCCGATTACCCTGGGGGCCGGCGCCAAGGTCGGCTCCAACGCGGTCGTGGTCAAGGACGTGCCGGCCGGGGCGACGGCGGTGGGCATCCCGGCGCGCATACTCGATGACGAAAAGGCCAAGACGCGCGAGGCAACGGCCCAGAAGCTGGGGTTCTCAGCCTACGGCATCGGCGCCGACATGAACGACCCCATGGTCAAGGCCTTGCATGGTCTGATCGATCATTCCAATACCACCGACCGGCGGATCGAATGGATTATCGCCGAACTCAAGCGGGTAGGTTGCGCAATGGAAGTGAGCGGGGAGCCTCAGGATAAATTTGACCCCGTGTCCTTAAATAAAATGGTTGATTAGTTGACTAAATTTATCGGGAATCGTAGATTGTCGGCATTGTATCGAATGAAAGCGAGGCGAATAAAATGCGGCTGACCACTAAAGGGCGGTTTGCAGTGACGGCCATGATCGACCTGGGCACGCGCTATCAGCGCGGGCCGGTCACCCTGGCGGGTATCAGCGAGCGGCAGAAAATTTCCCTGTCTTACCTGGAACAACTGTTCGGCCGCCTGCGCCGGCAAGGTATCGTCGACAGCGTGCGCGGCCCGGGCGGTGGTTATTGCCTGGCCAGGCCTTTGGAGGAAATCAACGTGGCGCAGATCATTCGCGCCGTGGATGAGACCATAGACGCGACCCGCTGCGGCGGCATGGGCAATTGCGAGGATGGCGCGCCATGCATGACCCACGAGTTGTGGTCGGGCCTCAACGACCACATCTACAAATATTTGGAGGCGGTCAACCTGGCCCAGTTGGTGGCCGGTCAGATGGCCTGCAAGAACAAGAAGCCTGGTCGCCGGGTGACTGGCACAGCAGACCTGAAAGCGGCCGTGATCGGCTGATGGAGAGAAATATGGTCAAGACCCCGATTTATCTGGATTATTCCGCCACCACCCCAGTGGACCCGAGGGTGGCGGCAAAGATGATCCCCTATCTGACGGAAAAATTCGGCAACCCCGCGTCCCGTTCCCATTCCTTCGGCTGGGAGGCCGGCGAAGCGGTTGAGGTTGCCCGCGAACAAGTAGCTGGCTTGGTCAATGCCGACCCCAAGGAGATCGTCTGGACCTCCGGAGCGACCGAGTCGAACAACCTGGCGATCAAAGGTGCGGCCCATTTTTATGCTGGCAAGGGCAAGCACATCATCACCGTGCGGACTGAGCACAAGGCGGTGCTTGACACCTTCCGGGAACTGGAACGCCAGGGCTTCGAGGCGACTTATCTGAGCGTCATGGACAACGGCCTGATCGATCTCGATGTGTTCAAGGCCGCGATCCGGCCCGACACCATCCTGGCCTCGGTGATGTTCGTCAACAACGAGATCGGCGTTATCCAGGACATCGCCGCGCTGGGCGATATCTGCCGCGAGAAGGGTGTCATCCTGCACGTCGATTCGGCCCAGGCCGCCGGCAAGGTCGACATCGACCTGGGCAAGCTCAAGGTCGATCTGATGTCCTTCTCGGCACACAAGGTCTACGGTCCCAAGGGTATCGGTGCGCTGTATGTGCGGCGTAAGCCACGTATCCGTCTGGAGGCTCAGATGCACGGCGGTGGCCATGAACGCGGCTTGCGTTCAGGCACCCTGCCCACGCACCAGATCGTCGGCATGGGCGAGGCCTTTGCCCTCGCCAAAAAAGAGATGCATGTTGAGGGCGAGCGCATCCGGATGTTGCGCGACAAGCTCTACCAGGGTGTGTCCGACATCGAGGAAGTCCACGTCAACGGCGACATGGAGGCCCGTATTGCCGGCAACCTCAACGTCAGCTTCAACTTCGTCGAAGGCGAATCGCTCATCATGGCGATCAAGGATCTGGCGGTGTCTTCCGGATCCGCCTGCACCTCGGCCAGCCTGGAACCGTCCTACGTACTCAAGGCATTGGGGCGCAACGACGAACTGGCGCACAGCTCCATCCGCTTCACCATAGGTCGCTTCACCACTGAGGCGGAGATCGACTACGCCGTTAAGCTGTTGCACGAGAAGATCGGCAAGTTGCGCGAGATGTCGCCGCTGTGGGAGATGTACAAAGACGGCATCGATCTGAATTCGGTGCAGTGGGCGGCACACTGATTTTTTCAGCCGCTACTAGCTAAGGAGTTTGAAATGTCATACAGCGAAAAGGTCTTGGACCATTACGAGAACCCCCGCAACGTCGGGACCTTCAACAAGGATGAGGCGGGTGTCGGTACCGGCATGGTGGGCGCGCCGGCCTGCGGCGATGTGATGAAGCTGCAAATACGGGTCAACGACCAGGGCGTCATCGAGGATGCCCGGTTCAAGACCTACGGCTGCGGTTCCGCCATTGCTTCGTCGTCGTTGGTGACCGAGTGGGTCAAGGGCAAGACCCTGGACGAGGCCATGAACCTGAAGAATACCCAGATCGCCGAGGAACTGGCCTTGCCACCGGTGAAGATACACTGCTCGATCCTGGCTGAGGACGCCATCAAGGCAGCGGTGGCCGACTACAAGCAGAAACATGGCGGCGGTGGTGAGTACACAGCCTGCAATCCGCCCAAGGAGCACTGACTATGGCGGTCACCTTATCCGAACGTGCGGCCAACCATATACGCAACTTTATCGCCAAACGCGGCAAGGGCATCGGCATCAAGCTGGGAGTGCGCACGTCTGGTTGTTCCGGCATGGCCTACAAGCTGGAGTTTGCCGATGCCGCCGAAGCCGACGATATCCAGTTTGAGAGCCATGGCGTCGCGATCTATGTGGATCCGAAAAGTCTGGCCTATCTGGATGGCACCGAGCTGGACTTTGTCCGCGAGGGCCTGAACGAAGGTTTCAAGTTCAACAACCCGAACGTGAAAAATTCCTGTGGTTGCGGCGAAAGTTTTAACGTCTGAGTGGGCAGCGAGTCGAGCGCGGTTTTAGACTCCGACTCCATTATGGATTTCAACCAAGACCACTTCGCCTTACTCGGTCTCGCTCCGGCCTTCGCCATCGACGGCGAGCGTCTGGACCAGGCCTATCGGGCGCTTCAGACCGAGTTTCATCCCGACCGTTTCGCCCATGCCGGCGAGGCTGAACAGCGCCTTGCCATGCAGTGGTCGACCCGGATAAACGAGGCGTATCAGACCCTGAAAAGTCCCTTTTCCCGGGCGAAGTACCTGCTTGAGTTGCAGGGCATACAGGCCATGGACGCAAACAATACCGCCATGCCGGCTGAGTTTCTGGTGCAGCAAATGGAATGGCGCGAGTCGCTGATGTCGACCGTGGCGACAGCCGATTACCCTGGCCTGCAAGCGCTGGAGAAGGCCGCCAAGGCCGAAGCCGATCGGTTGCTGGGCGAATTAGCGGCCGATCTGGATGAGCGGCGGGATTACCTGGCGGCCAGCGAAACCTTGAGAAAATACCGCTTTCTGGAAAAATTACTGGCGGATATCGATAACGCATACGCGGAACTGGAATAGTCCTAAGCCATGGCTTTACTACAAATCTCCGAACCTGGTCTGTCTACGGCCCCGCACGAACACCGCCTGGCGGCGGGCATCGACCTGGGCACCACTAATTCCCTGGTCGCCACCGTGCGCAATGGTATCTCGGTCGTTCTCAACGACGAGCGCGGCCGGCCGCTGTTGCCTTCGGTGGTGCGTTACCTGAATGATGGCGTCACCGTGGTCGGCTATGACGCCCAAGCCAGACAGAGCGACGACCCCCACAACACCATCGTTTCGGTGAAGCGGTTCATGGGCCGCGGGCTGAAGGACCTGGTCGACCTATCGACCTTGCCCTACCACTTTGTCGATGCCCCCGGAATGGTGCAGTTGAAGACCGTGGTTGGTGCAAAAACCCCGGTCGAGGTGTCCGCCGAGATACTCAAGGCGCTGAAGATGCGCGCCGAAACCGCCCTGGGCGGCGAGCTGACCGGCGCGGTCATCACCGTGCCGGCTTATTTCGATGACGCCCAACGGCAGGCCACCAAGGACGCCGCCCGGTTGGCCGGCCTGAATGTCCTGCGCTTGCTCAACGAACCGACGGCGGCGGCCATTGCCTACGGCCTGGACAATTCGTCCGAGGGTATCTACGCCGTCTACGACCTGGGCGGCGGCACCTTCGACATCTCCGTCCTCAAGCTGACCAAGGGGGTGTTCGAGGTTCTCGCCACCAACGGCGACTCGGCGTTGGGCGGTGACGATTTCGACCGCCGGGTGTATTGCTGGATGCTGGAGCAATCGGGTCTATCGGTGTTGTCTGACCATGATAAATCCTTGCTCATGGCCAAGGCGCGGGAGGCCAAGGAGGCATTGACCGAGCACGCCGAGGCGCGTATCACGGCGGTTCTGACGACCGGCGAACTGATCGACCTGACCCTGACCGAGGGCCAGTTCAACGAGCTGACCGCCAGCCTGGTCGGCAAGACCCTGACGCCGACCCGCAAGGCGCTGCGCGATGCCGGCCTCTCGGCCGCCGATGTCAAGGGAGTGGTGATGGTCGGCGGTTCGACCCGTATCCCGCGCATCCAGGCGGCGGTAGGCGAGTTCTTTGGCCAGACACCGCTAACCAACCTGGATCCGGACAAGGTGGTCGCCCTGGGCGCCGCCATCCAGGCCAACGTGTTGGCCGGCAACAAGCGTGAGGACGATTGGCTGCTGCTGGACGTGGCGCCCCTGTCGCTGGGCCTGGAGACCATGGGCGGCCTGGTCGAGAAGATCATCCCGCGCAACAGCACCATACCCATCGCCCGTGCCCAGGACTTCACCACCTACAAGGACGGCCAGACCGCGATGAGCATCCATGTCCTCCAGGGCGAGCGCGAGCGGGTGTCCGACTGTCGGTCTCTGGCCCGTTTCGAGTTGCGTGGCATCCCGCCGATGGTGGCTGGGGCGGCTCGCATCCGGGTGACCTTCCAGGTCGATGCTGATGGCCTGCTTTCGGTGTCGGCGCGGGAGACGGCGACCGGCGTGGAGGCCCACATCGAGGTCAAGCCGTCCTATGGGCTGACCGACGACGAGATCGCCCGCATGTTGCGGGAATCCATCGACCATGCCATGGACGACGTCGATGCCCGCCAGTTGGCCGAGTTGCGGGTCGATGCCCAGCGCCTGGTCGATGCCACGCAGTCGGCCCTGGCGGAAAATGGCGCCGCGTTGTTGAGCCAGTCCGAGCGCACGGCGATTGACGCGTTGCTCGGCCAGATGAACGCTGCCCTGACGACTAGCGACCCCTCGGCGATCAAGCGCGCCACCGAGGCGCTCAACCAGGGTACCACTGAGTTTGCCGCCCGACGCATGGATGTCGGCATCAAGCGCGCCCTGGCCGGTCACAAGATTGAGGACATCGGAATCTGAGCCATGAAAAATAGCGCCCCCCTCTTCTATTTGCGCGGCGCAGCTACGGACTTGCGCGGCAAGGATTCGACTAAACTGAAGTACGTGAATATTGCCCGAGTGGGTTCCGTATCGGCGCTGTTGCCGAGTCGACAAGAAGGGCTGCATAAATGCCGAAACTGATCGTCTTACCCCACGTCGAATTGTGTCCGGACGGCGCCGTGATTGATGCGAGGGAGGGCGTCTCGATCTGCGACAACCTTTTGGATAACAGCATCGAGATCGAACACGCCTGCGAAAAATCCTGCGCCTGCACCACCTGTCATGTGGTGGTACGCGACGGCTATGACAGCCTGCCCGAGGCGACCGAGATGGAAGATGACCTGCTCGACAAGGCCTGGGGTCTGGAGCCCACCTCCAGACTCTCCTGCCAGGCGCTTATGGGTAAGCGGGACGTGGTGATCGAGATACCGAAATACTCCATCAACATGGTGAAGGAGGGACACTGAAATGAAATGGACCGATAGCCTGGATATCGCCATCGCCCTGGCCGAACATCATCCTGACGTGGACCCACGTTATGTTCGCTTCACCGACCTGCATGGCTGGGTCATGGCCCTGCCTGATTTCAGCGACGACCCCAACCGCTCTGGCGAAAAGATACTGGAGGCCATCCAGCAGGCCTGGATCGAGGAAGTCGATTGACAAGACACCCCTTTGGAAGTCGAAAACGGCGCCATT
>PFGT01000110.1 GCA_002782005.1 Hydrogenophilales bacterium CG12_big_fil_rev_8_21_14_0_65_61_21
CGGCGCCGACCCGACCATGCTGGCCCAGGCCGCTCGCCATAACGTCGACAACGGCGCCCAGATCATCGACATCAACATGGGCTGTCCAGCCAGGAAGGTATGCAACGTCATGGCCGGCTCGGCCCTGCTCAAGGACGAGGCGCTGGTCGGCCGTATCCTGGCGGCGGTGGTCGCTGCGGTGCCTGAGGTGCCGGTGACCCTGAAGACCCGCACCGGCTGGGACACATCCGCCCGCAACGCCCTGACCATACTCAGGATCGCCCAGGAATCGGGTATCCAGGCCATGGCCCTGCACGGCCGCACCCGCGCCTGCGCCTACGCCGGCGCGGCCGAGTACGACACCATCCGGGCGGTGAAGGCCGAGGCGCATATTCCGATCGTCGCCAACGGCGACATCGACTCGCCCGAGAAGGCCCGCTACGTGCTGGACTACACCGGCGCCGACGCCATCATGATCGGCCGCGCCGCCATGGGCCGGCCCTGGCTGTTCCGCGAGATCACACATTACCTGGCCAGCCGCGAACGCCTGCCGGCGCCCGAGGTGGTCGAAATCCACCGGATCATGCTGGCACATCTGGATGATCTGTATTCCTTCTACGGTGAATACACTGGCGTACTCATGGCACGCAAACACATTGCCTGGTACACCCGTGGCCTGAGCGATTCGGCCGTATTCCGCCATGCCATGAACCAGCTGGCAACCAGCCGGGAACAGATGCAAGCGGCCAATGAATTCTTTACCCGCGCGGCCGAAAAGAGCCGCCGGCTACTGTACCTGCAAGACGAGCGATTGGACCGGCGGGCTGCCTGAGCCCGACCGCAACGGCAATAAGGGGATTAATAACGATGTCGGCGGTAGATGAAAACGAACTCAGCGTGTGCGTGAAGAAGGTACTGACCCAGTATTTCAAGGACCTTGATGGCGAGATCGCCGCGAACGTCCATGAGATGGTGATGAATTGTGTCGAGAGGCCGCTGTTGCGGATCGTCCTCGACAAGGCCGGCAACAATCAAAGCCGCGCCGCCGACATCCTCGGCATCAACCGCAACACCCTGCGCAAGAAGATGCTGCAACACGGCATCAAATGAATCACGGCGGCCGCCGCGCCTACCGTCCCCCAATCCACTGGTTAAAACAATGATCAAACGCGCCCTACTCTCCGTCTCTGACAAGACCGGCCTCATCGACTTCGCCCGGGCGCTCGCCGCCCAGGGCGTCGAGTTGCTGTCCACCGGCGGTACCGCCAAGGCCCTCCGCGACGCCGCCATCCCGGTCACCGAGGTGGCCGACTACACCGGCTTCCCGGAAATGCTCGACGGCCGCGTCAAGACCCTGCACCCGAAGATCCACGGCGGCATCCTGGGCCGGCGCGACCTGCCCGAGCACGTTGCGGCGATGAACCGCAACAACATCGGCTATATCGACTTGGTCTGCGTCAACCTCTACCCGTTCGTCGCCACCGTGGCCAGGCCCGGCTGCACCCTGGAGGACGCCATCGAGAACATCGACATCGGCGGCCCGGCCATGGTCCGCTCCGCCGCCAAGAACCACGCCTTCGTCACCATCGTCACCGACCCGGCCGACTACGCCGCCGTGGTCGAGGAGATGCGGGCCAACGGCGGCGCGGTCGGCGACCGGACCCGCTTCTCGCTGGCCATCAAGGCCTTCGAGCACACCGCCGCTTATGACGGCGCCATCGCCAACCACTTCGGCAAGCTGGTCGAGGAGTCCGAATTCCCGCGCACCATCAACCTGCAATTCAAAAAGCAGCAGGCCATGCGCTACGGCGAGAACCCGCACCAGAATGCCGCCTTCTATGTCGAGGCCGGCGCCAGGGAGGCGTCCATCGCCACCGCCCGCCAGTTGCAGGGCAAGGAACTCTCCTACAACAACATCGGCGATGCCGACGCCGCGCTGGAATGTATCAAGCAGTTCGACGCCGCCCCGGCCTGCGTCATCGTCAAGCACGCCAACCCCTGCGGCGTGGCCTATGGCGCGACGCTACTCGAAGCCTACGACCGCGCCTACCAAACGGACCCCGAGTCGGCCTTCGGCGGCATCATCGCCTGCAACGGCGAGCTGGATGGCGCCACCGCCGCCGCCATCGTCGAGCGTCAGTTCGTCGAGGTCATCATCGCCCCCAGGGTGTCGCAGGCCGCGATCGACATCTGCGCCACCAAGAAGAACGTCCGCCTGCTCGAATGCGGCCAGTGGCCGGCGACGCCAGGCAAACGCCTGGACTACAAGCGGGTCAACGGCGGGTTATTGGTGCAGGAGGCCGACCTGGCGCTGACCGGCGAGATCAAGGTGGTCACCCGGCGCGCGCCCACCGAAGCGGAAATGCGCGACCTGCTGTTCGCCTGGCGGGTGGCCAAGTTCGTCAAGTCGAACGCGATCGTTTATGTCCGGGACAACATGACCATCGGCGTCGGCGCCGGCCAGATGAGCCGGGTCAACTCGGCCCGCATCGCCGCCATCAAGGCCGAGCACGCCGGCCTGGCAGTGCCCGGCTCGGTGATGGCCTCGGACGCCTTCTTCCCGTTCCGCGACGGCATCGACAACGCCGCCGAGGCCGGCATCCAGGCGGTGATCCAGCCCGGCGGCTCGATGCGCGACCAGGAGGTCATCGCCGCCGCCGACGCGCACGGCATGGCCATGGCGTTCACCGGTATGCGGCACTTTAGGCACTGATGGGCCGTCATGACTCGCGGCGAATCTAGGGAGCGGCAATGAAACTACTCGTTATCGGTTCCGGCGGCCGTGAGCACGCACTGGCCTGGCGGCTGGCGCAAGGCTCGCGCATTCAGAAGATTTACGTCGCCCCCGGCAATGGCGGCACGGCCCACGAGGACGGTCTGGAAAACGTCGCCCTGACGGCCATCCCGGAGCTGATCGACTTCGTCCGCAAGGAGCGCATCGCCTTCACCGTGGTCGGTCCGGAAGCGCCCTTGGCGGCCGGCATCGTCGATGCCTTCCGCGCCGCGCATCTGAAGATATTCGGCCCCACCCAGGCCGCCGCCCAGCTTGAGTCCTCCAAGGACTTCGCCAAGCAGTTCATGGTCCGGCACAAGATACCGACCGCGAAGTATGCCACCTTGACCGACGCGGCCGCCGCCCACGCCTACATCGACGCGCAAGGCGCGCCCATCGTCGTCAAGGCCGACGGTCTGGCCGCCGGCAAGGGCGTGGTAGTGGCAACGAGCGAGGAACAAGCCCACGCGGCGGTCGACCTGATGCTGGCCCCGGATGGTCGATCCGGCGCCTTCGGCGCGGCCGGCGCGCGGGTGGTAATCGAGGAATGTCTCAGCGGCGAGGAGGCCAGTTTCATCGTCATGGTCGACGGCGAGCATGTCCTGGCCATGGCCACGTCCCAGGACCACAAACGTCTGCTCGACGGCGATCTCGGTCCCAACACCGGCGGCATGGGCGCCTATTCGCCCGCCCCGGTGGTCACCCCCGAGCTGCACGCCCGCATCCTGCGCGAGGTGATCCGCCCGGTGGTCCAGGGCATGAAGCAGGAAGGCACGCCCTACACCGGCTTTCTCTACGCCGGCGTGATGATCGCCCCGGATGGCCGCCTCGGCGTGCTGGAATTCAACTGCCGTTTCGGCGACCCGGAGACCCAACCCATCATGCTGCGCCTGAAGAGCGACTTCACCGTGCTGATCGAGGCCGCCATCGACGGTCGCCTGGACCAGGTCGAGGCCGAGTGGGACCGCCGGGTGGCGCTCGGCGTGGTGCTGGCCGCCGCCGGCTATCCGGACTCACCCCGCAAAGGCGATGCCGTCACCGGGCTGGGCATTAAGGGCGATGACTTTCACATCTTCCATGCCGGCACCGCCATCCAGGACGATCAAGTGGTGGTTTCCGGCGGCCGTGTGCTGTGCGTGACGGCCCTGGGCGACACGGTGAAGATCGCCCAAGCCCGCGCCTACGAAGTCGCCGAGCAAATCAACTTCGCCGGCCGCCAGATGCGCCGCGACATCGGCTGGCGGGCCCTCAAGCGGCGGTGACCCCGCGGCCCGACATCGTCTCCCTACGCCGTCACCTAACTGCGGGCGGGCTCATCGCCTACCCCACTGAATCCTGCTACGGCCTGGGCTGCGACCCGAAAAACGCCCGTGCCGTGGTGGCCCTGCTACGACTCAAGGGCCGGCCCAAGGCCAAGGGCCTGATACTCATCGGCAGCGCGCCGGAGCAATTGGCGCCCTATCTGGCCGAACCGCCGGCCGCCTGGCCGCAATACTGGCCCGGCCCCACCACCCTGTTGCTGCCGGCCGCGCGCCATTGCCCGAAGTGGCTGACCGGCCGGCACAGCAAGCTCGCGGTCCGCGTCACCGCCCATGCGGAAGCCGCACGTCTATGCGATGCGCTAGGCATGGCGCTGGTCTCGACCAGCGCCAATCGCGCCGGCCAGCGCACGCTGACCACGGCGGCCCAATGTCGCGCGGTGTTCGGCCAGTCGGTCTGGGTACTAAATGGCCGCATCGGCAAACGGCAGCGGCCGTCGACCATCGTCGATCCGGCCAGCGGCCGCCTGCTGCGCGCCTAATGGAAACCACCTTGGACGCCGCAACCGTCCCCTTCGCTCGCCAGATCGGCCTGCGCAGGAATGTCGATGGCCGCTTGGAACTGCCATTCTCCGAGGTCGTGCACAACCACCTGGGCACCGTCCACGCCAGCGCCCAGATCGCCCTGGCCGAGACCGCCAGCGGCGATTTACTCGCCCGGCGTTTTCCGCAACTGGTGGGCCGGGTCGTGCCGATTGTGCGCGCGGTCAGGGCCAAATTCCGCAAGCCCGCGACCCAGACCCTGACCGCCTATCCGGCCATTGCCGATGATGACCTGAAGCGCTTCCTGGCACAGATCGAAAACCAGGGCCGGGCATTCCTCACCGTCGAGGTGGAGGTGCGCGACACCGACGGTGACCTCACCTGCCGCGCCGCCTTCGACTGGTTCATCCGGTCCTTGCCCCTGATTTAACGAAAACTCAATAGCCCATAGGGCGGGCCATGCCCGCCGCAACGGCACCGGGTGAACGGTGGCCGGATCAGAACCGGTAGGTCAGGTTGGCGTAGATCGAACGCCCCATGCCGGGCACGGCGATGCCCCAGGGGATAGCGTTGATCGACATGGTCGTCCCCTGACCGGCATAGGCGCCGCCCAAGGGCAGCGAGTAGGCCTTGTCGAACAGGTTGTCGATACCCACATCCAGTTGGGCCTTTTTCCACCCGTAGCGGCTGCGTAGGTTGAACAAACTATAACCGCCGGTCGCGATCTCATTGCGGACGGTGGAAACATCTTTCTTGCCGGCAACCAATTGGGCCTCGACCGTGTTGGTCCACTGGCCGAGGCGCTGGGTCAGGGCCAACCTGGCGTTCAGCGGCATGATGTTGTACAGGTTATCGTCGGTGGTCGGGTTCTTGCCCCTGACATAATTCAGCAGGCCGCTGGCGGTGAAGCTGCCGTACTTGCCCGTACTCGCCAACAGGATATTACCGGAGACATCCAGGCCGTAGAGCCGGGCCGATTGGTTGACATATTGCAGCACATTGAATTTGTGCGCGGTGCAGGTCGCGCCCGGCAGGCACTGCGCATCGATAAAGTCCTGAACATAGGTGTAGTAGGGCGTGACCTTAAGGCCCCATTGAGTTTGCTCGGCATCGTGCCAGTCGGCCGTGGCGCTCACCGTGTGCGCCGTTTCCGGCTTCAGATCGAGGTTACCGACATAGCCGTTGCCGTCACCGACGAAGTTGTTCATGTCCGCCGCCATGGACCAGGTCGACCAGGTATAACGTTCGTATAGATTGGGCGAGCGGGTCTTTTGCCCATAGCCGATCTCGTAGGTACGGGTGGCATCCGGGATGTAGCGGGCCAGCGCGGTGATATCCCAGTTTTGATCTGTCCTGGCGTGGGCCTGGGCATTGAATGCATCGCCATCGCGCTGCTGGTAATTGAGCATCGGCGCCATGCCGTTGGTGGTCGGGTTGTAGCCCCGCACCGCGCCAGTATCCATCTCGACCGTCTCATGGCGCAGGCCAAGCAGGCTGGTCCATTGCGGCGTGAAGTGCGCCTCCCATTCACCAAACAGGGCGTAGCGGTCGCGCTGGCCATTATTGATGTTCCAGAAGACGCCTGGCCACATCCCGGCGCCGGATGGCGACCACCAGTCATCCAGGCGGTAGACCTGATAGGCGCCACCGACCCGCACGGTATCGCGCCCGGATAGCAGAATATCGCCCTGCACCGAGACGCCGGTGGTCTTGCCATCGGTGGCCATCGGCATACCCGCCGCGCAGGTCATGCCGATCGGCGAACACGGACTGCCGTTGGCCGCCATTGGCCCACCCGAGGCGGTTCCATACCAGAATCGCTTGTCCGCGCCGAAATCCATCTCGTGTTGCACTTCCTCATGGTAAGCGCGTGCCTTCAAGGCGCCCCAACGATATTGACCGGTATAACCCAGATCAATCTGGTCGCTCCGGTTGTCGGTCATGTCCATGCGCTGGTTCGGAAATAGCTCGTAGGGGATGTGTTGATGCGCCAGCTTCAGGTCGAACAGGTGCTCGTCGCTGCGTAGCGCGATGTCCAGCGCCTGGTTGATCGACTGGTAGGCGGAGGAGCCGACTTCGTCGAGCGCCAGGGTGTGGCCGGCCTGGCCAGTGGCGGTGGTGGCCTTGAAATCGGCCCCGGCGCGGTAATCGTCGGACTGCGCGACCGAGCCGGTATAGGACACGCTCAGCTTCTCGCCGGCAACCGTCAGTCTGGCATTGGCGCCTCTGGCGTCGCCGTTGCTGCGGTAGAAGGCGCCGACCTCGCCGGTTTTCAAGGCGCCTTCGCCGGCCCTGGCGAATACCGGCCGGGCTGATTCGACCACAATGCCGCCGCCGATGCTGTCGCCACCGACGCTGACCGGCGTGACGCCGGCGTAGACCGTGACCTTGCCAACGCGGGTCGGGTCGATATAGGACAGCGCCGGGTTCATGTGATTGGGGCAGGCGGCGATCAGGTCCATGCCATCGACCTTGACCCGCAGCCGATCATCCGCCAGACCGTGAATCGCCGGCAGGCTGGAGACGCCGCCCGCGCCATAAAGGCTGACGCCCGGCAGGTCGCGCAACAAGCTCGCCGTGTCGCTGGTCGCGGCTCTCAGAGCGGCAAGCGCCGCCGCGTCGATAGGCGTCGCCGGCCATGGCGTATTCCACCTCGACCCGGTAACCACCACGTCACCCAGGTTATAAACCGCGTCCTCACCCCAGGCCGTCGCCGCCATGGCCGCCATAATGAGAAACACGGACCGTCGCACCACGAATCTATTGCTCACTTTTATCCCCTAGTCGCGCCAATAAAAAACCCCCTCGCGGGGGTTAAAACGTGAGGCAAACCTGTAAATTCACCCGCGTTGGAAGCGGACTGAATGGTACTGATGGCGGGGGCGACCGGGAATGTGGCAAATTGCCGCGCGACAAAATGCCACATAGCGCGCACACGCAAATTGAAATTGCCAGGGCGGCGCTGGCGCTACCGTCCGGGCAGAGTGGCTCAAATCAGGCCGCATCGCGGCCTACGGCTACTCGGCGTTCTGCGCCGCACACTCCTGCGCTTCGAACCACATGGCGTTGAGTACCGACAACATGACGGCGGCGGCGATACCGAGAATCCAGGCGAAGTACCACATGATGATTTCCTTTTTTAGTAGACCGAATGGTCGTTGGCTTCGATGTGGGCGAGGGTGATCTTGCCGCGCATGATGCGGTAGGCCCAACCGGTGTAGGTCAGCACGATCGGCGTCATCACCAGCGCCACCCAGAACATGATGCCTAGGGTGCGTTGGCTGGACACGCAGTCCCAGACGGTGAGGCTGTGGCCAGGCATGGAACTGGAGGGCAGCACAAATGGGAACATGGCGACCCCGGCCGTGAAGATCACGCCCAGCATGGCGACCGAACTGGCGATGAAGGCCAGCACACCTTTCAGCCTGACGGCGAAGACCATGCCGACCAGGGCGCCCAGGAAGCCCAGCGCGGGAAAGGCCCACAGCAGCGGCACTTTGTTGAAGTTGCCGAGCCAGGCGCCGGCCTGCATTTCCACCACCTTGCCGACCGGACTCTGCGCCGCGCCCGCTTCCGGGCCGGAAACCAGCGTATAGCCGTGCATGTTGGCGACCAGGATGCCGCACACCGCAAAGCCAACGATCATCAGCCCGCCAAAGACGAGCGCAGCCTTGCGGACACGGGCCTGCACGTCGCCTTCAGTGCGCACGATCAGGTAGTTGGCGCCGTGGAAGGCGATCATTGCCAGGCTGACCACGCCGGACAGTAATGCGAACGGGTTGAGCAGCGCCCAGAAGGTGCCGGTGTAGGTTGAGCGCAGGGTGTCATCGAATTGGAACGGCACACCTTGCAGAACATTGCCGAAGGCCACACCGAACAGCAGCGCGGGCACCGCGGAGCCGACAAACAGGCCCCAGTCCCAAGCCGAGCGCCAGCGCGGATCGGCCACTTTGCTGCGGTAGTCGAAACCGACTGGCCGGAAGAACAGCGCCCACAACACCGCCATCAGAGCGAAGTAGAGGCCCGAGAAGGCGGTCGCGTAGACCATCGGCCAGGCCGCGAAGATGGCGCCGCCGGCGGTGATGAACCAGACCTGGTTGCCGTCCCAGTGCGGCGCCACGCTGTTGATCAGCACGCGGCGCTCGCTGTCGGTCCTGGCGACGAAGGGCAACAGGGTGCCCATGCCCATGTCATGACCGTCCATCACGGCAAAACCGACCAGCAGCACGCCGACCAGCAACCACCAGATCAATTTAAGGATTTCGTAATCGAACATATCAGACCTCCTTGCTGGAAATGGGAGCGGCCACCGCGCCATGCGGCAGCACACCGCCGGATTCATGGTGGTAAACACCGGTGCCCAGGCTGGATGGTCCCAGGCGTGCGTACTTGAACATCAGGTAAAGCTCGGCGATCAGTAGCAGGGTGTAGAAGACCAGGAAGCCGGTCAGTGACAACATCACTTCATTGGCGGTCAGGGTGGAGGCGGACAGATGCGTAGGCAGCACGCCATGCACCGTCCAGGGTTGCCGGCCCACCTCGGCGACGATCCAGCCCACTTGCGTCGCGACCCAGGGCATGGGTATGAATAGCAGCGCCCACCGGAGCAGCCAGGGCTTCTGCTCGAAGCTGTTCTTGGCCGAGGCCCAGAAGGCGATGACGAACAGAGCGATGAAGGCGAAGCCCAGCGCCACCATGATGCGGAAGCTCCAGAACAGGGGAGCGACAGGCGGGATGGCAGCATCCACGGCGCGCGCCACCATCTCTGGCGTCGCCTGGGCGACATCGGCGGTGTATTGCTTCAGCAGCAAGCCGTAGCCCATATCGGCCTTGTGCGCGTTGAACTGGCTAACCGCCTCAACATCGTTCTTGTCGCGGCGCATACGCTCCAGCGCGCTCACAGCGACTGCACCACTTTCAATGCGCTGTTTGAGCGTGACTTGCAGACGGTCGATGCCCGGCAGCACCGTGCCACTCGAACGGGTGGCGATGAGGCCCAGCAGGTAGGGTATCTTCACCTCGGCGTGGTTGGTATGCGCGGCCTCGTCCGGTATGCCGAACAGGGTCAGGCCGGCGGGAGCCGCCTCGGTCCTCCACATACCCTCCATCGCCGCCAGTTTGGTCTGCTGGTGCTCGGTCACCGCATAACCGGATTCGTCGCCCAGCACTACTACCGATAAGGCTGAAGCCAGACCAAAGGCGGCGGCGACGCGGAAGGATCGACGGGCGAATTCCAGGTCGCGGCCCTTGAGTAGATACCAGGAGGAAATGCCCAGCACGAACACCGATGCGGTGACATAGCCGGACGACACGGTATGCACAAACTTGGCCTGCGCCGCCGGGTTGAACACCAGGTCCCAGAAGCTGGCCATCTCCATGCGCATGGTGACCGGGTTGAACTCGGCGCCAACCGGGTTCTGCATCCAGCCGTTGGCGATCAGGATTAGCAGCGCCGAGAGGTTGGAGCCGATGGCGACCAGATAGGTCACCGTCAAGTGGCCGACCTTGGACAGGCGGTCCCAACCGAAAAAGAACAGGCCGACGAAGGTGGATTCCAGGAAAAATGCCAGCAAACCCTCGATGGCCAGCGGGGCGCCAAAGATGTCACCGACATAATGCGAGTAGTAAGACCAGTTGGTGCCGAACTGGAACTCCATGGTCAGGCCAGTGGTGACGCCCAACGCGAAGTTGATGCCGAACAGCTTGCCCCAGAACCGGGTCATGTCCAGGTAGATATTCTTGCCGGTCATGACATAGACCGTCTCCATGATCGCCAGGATGAAGGTCATCCCCAGCGTCAGGGGTACGAACAGGAAGTGGTACAAGGCAGTGGCGGCAAACTGCAGGCGTGCCATATCTACAGCACCAGGATCAATCATGGTTTGGTCTCCTTGCTTGGGTTGGAAACGGGTTGGTCCGGCGTGGCGTCGGACAGCATACGAGCGACGTCCTCGGCGGCGGCCTGTTTGCTCGGCGCCTGGGCGAAAAACGCCCACCACAGGCCATAGAGCAGCGCGCACTTGACGACCAGGGCGAGCAGGATTTCGCGGCGCAGGTTGGGCCGCTTCATGTTCATGTCGTTACGAATGATGATGAGCTGGGCCCATAGTGAATATGGGCTCTAATGTATAAGGCGACACGAAGGTCTGGAATATGGCAAATTGCCGCAGGGCAAAACGCCGCAGGGCAACGATATGACCGCTCGCGACATTCGGGCCGATCTATCAGCTGGCTGCGATAGAATGTGTAAAACGACTGCCAATGAAAAAGATGGTTAGCAACAACAAGGTCAAGGAATTCCTGCTCGAACTTCAGGAACTGATTGTCGAACGCCTGGCACAGGTGGATGGCCAGCCATTCCGGCACGACGCCTGGCAACGCCCCGAGGGCGGTGGCGGCATCACCCGGCTGATCGAGGACGGCAATGTCTTTGAGCGCGGCGGGGTCAACTTCTCCCACGTCACCGGCGACCGCTTGCCGGCCTCGGCCACGGCGCAACGGCCCGAACTGGCCGGCCGCCGCTGGCAGGCCATGGGGGTGTCGCTGGTGCTGCATCCGCGTAACCCCTATGCCCCGACCACGCACATGAACGTGCGCTTCTTTAGCGCCGAAAAGGCCGGCGAGACACCGGTCTGGTGGTTTGGCGGCGGCACGGACCTGACACCTTATTACGGCTTCGAGGCGGATGCCGAGCACTTCCACGATGTCTGCCGGCGCGCGTTGGTCCCCTTTGGCGCAGACTATTACCCGCGCTTCAAGCAAGGCTGCGACACGTATTTCTTCCTCAAGCACCGCAATGAACCGCGCGGCATCGGCGGTATCTTCTTCGACGATCTCAACGAACGCGACTTCGGCCACTGTTTCAACCTAACCGAATCGGTGGCCGACCATTTCCTACCGGCCTATGTGCCCATCCTGGAGCGTCGGATGAACACGCCTTATGGCGAGCGGGAGCGCGATTTTCAGGCCTATCGGCGCGGCCGTTATGTCGAGTTCAACCTGGTCTGGGACCGGGGCACCTTGTTCGGTCTGCAATCCGGCGGTCGCACCGAATCGATACTGATGTCCATGCCGCCCATCGTTAAGTGGCGCTACGACTGGCAGCCCGAACCCGGCACCCCCGAAGCCAGGTTGTACACAGATTTTTTGAAGCCGCGCGACTGGTTACTGGATTGATTAGTCGATGAAACGCCGGGCCTTGCACTGGCTGTTATTTGGCCTGGTCTTCGTCGCTGCCGCCCTGGTCGCCGCCTATGAGTTGATCGCCTCGCCAGTCCAGGCCATGTTTCTCGCCGACTATGCCAGGCGGCTGAATTATCGGGACATGGCCGGCGCCAGCGACAGCATCCGTTTCCCCAAGTATGGTCCCCACGATCTGAGGTTCGGCTACGTCCAGCTACCGGAATTTGCCAAGCGGCTGGAGAAGCAGGGCTTCGCCATCGTCCGCCAGGCCCGCATCGCCGAGGAAATGACCAACCTGGACCGCCTTGGCCTGTTTTTGCCGTACCGCGAAAAGTCCGTGGCCGGTCTGACCCTGGAAGATTGTTCCGGCACACCCTACTACCGGTTTCGCCAGCCCCGGCGCGCCTACCCCGACTTTGCTGCGATCCCGCCGGTGGTGGCCAACACCTTGCTGTTCATCGAAAACCGCGAACTGCTCGACCCCAACCATCCGCAACGCAACCCGGCGGTGGAATGGGACCGTTTCGGCGAGGCGGTACTGGAAAAGATGGTCCAAGTCGTGCAACCCGGCCGCCATGTGCCCGGCGGCTCGACCCTGGCCACGCAACTGGAAAAATACCGTCATGCCAACGGTGGTCTGACCCTGACCCCCGGCGACAAGCTGCGCCAAATGGCCTCGGCCTCGGTGCGCGCCTATCTCGATGGTCCGGACACCCGGGTCACCCGCCGGCGCATCGTGCTGGACTATCTGAACACCGTGCCGCTCTCGGGCGCGCCTGGTTTCGGCGAGGTCGATGGCCTGGCCGATGGCCTGGCCGCGTGGTTCGGCGAGGACTTCGACCAGACCAATCGCCTCCTGGCCAACCCCGAGCCGACCGCCGAGTCGGCGCTCGCCTACAAGCACGTACTGGCCTTGTTGATCGCCCAACGCAAACCGTCCTGGTATCTGATTACCGGACGCGCCCAACTGGATGTCCAGGCCAATGTCCACCTTGGTCTTTTGGCCCAGGTCGGGATCATCACGCCGACCTTCAGGGATATCGCCCGCCAGCAACGCATCGTCTTTCGCGACGCCCACCAGTCGCCTGGCGACGCCCATTTCAGCCAGCAAAAGGCGGTCTCAGCCACCCGCAACCAGCTTGCCGCCATGCTGGGCATCGATCGTTTATATGACTTGGACCGGCTCGACCTGAGCGTTGCGACCTCGTTCGACAACTCCACCCAGCAGGCAGTCAGCAACTTTCTGGCCACCCTGAAAGAGACCGATGCCGCCCGCCGCGCCGGTCTATACGGCGAGCGACTGATCGGTCCAGAAAACGATCTCGGCAAGATCATCTACAGCTTCACCCTGTACGAACGCACCGCCGACGGCTCCGCCCTGCGGGTCCAGGCCGACAGCCTGAATCAGCCCTTCGATATCAATCAGGGTGCCAAGCTGGGCATGGGCTCGTCGGCCAAATTGCGCACCCTGGTCAGCTATCTCGAAATCGTTGCCGAGCTGCACGACCAGTATGGAAAACTCGACCAGAAGGCGCTGGCTCAAGTCCAGGTTCCGGAAAAGGACGCACTGAGCCTATGGGCGCTGGACTATCTGCGCGCGACGCCGGATCGCAACTTGACCGCCATGCTGCGCGCGGCCATGAGCCGACGTTATTCGGCCAGCACCGGCGAGGGTTTTTACACCGGCGGCGGGCTGCATTATTTTTCCAACTTTCACAGGGCCGACAACGGCCGCGTGATGGACCTGTGGGAGGCCACCCGCAATTCGGTCAACCTGCCCTTTGTCCGCCTGATGCGGGACATCGCGCGCCACTTCATGTACCGCGCGCCGAGCACCGCCGCTCATATCCTGGAAGACGCCGAGGAGCCGCTCCGGCAAACCTATCTGCTCAAATTTGCCGACCAGGAGGGCAAGACCTTCCTGCTCCAGTTCCACAAGAAATATCGCGGGCTAGACCCCAGCCAGCGCACCGGGCTGTTGTTCAGCCACATGACGCCGCACCCCCGGCGCCTGGCGGCGGTATTACGCTACCTGGAGCCCGACGCCGATCTGGCCGCCTTCAGCCTATCGATGAAGACCCGTCTGGAGGCGCCGGACAGCTACAGCGAAGGCGATTTCGCCGCGCTCTATGCAACCTACGCGCCGGGCAAATTCAACCTGGCCGACCGCGCCTATGTCGCCCAGGTCCATCCGCTGGAACTGTGGCTGGTGGCCTATAGCCGAAAACATCCCCAGGCCCGCTGGGACGAACTGGTCAAGGCCAGCACCCAGGCCCGCATAGACGGCTATGACTGGCTGTTCAAGACCAGCCGAAAGAATGCCCAGGACATCCGCATCCTGTCGCTGCTGGAGATCGAGGCATTCCAGGAAATCCTCCGCCGCTGGCAGCGCCTGGGTTATCCCTTCGCCAGCCTGACGCCCTCTTATGCCACGGCCATCGGCGCCTCAGCCGACCGCCCGGCCGCCCTGGCCGACCTGATGGGCATCCTGCTCAACGATGGCGCCAAACAGTCGTCCGCGACCATCAAGCGGCTGGACTTCGCCGCCGGCACGCCCTATCACAGCGTGTTCGCCCATGCCGACGCGCCGGCCCAGCAAGTTCTGCCGGTCGAGCTGGCCCAGGTGGCGCGCGAAGCGCTGGCCAACGTGGTCGCCAACGGCACCGCCGGGCGGCTCAACGGCGCCTTCGTCACGCAACAGGGCAAGCTCGCCATCGGCGGCAAGACCGGTACCGGCGACAACCGCTTCGACACCTATGCCGCCAATGGCGCGGTGGTCAAATCGCGGGTGGTCAACCGGGTCGCCACCTTCGCATTCTTCCTCGGTCGTCACTTCTATGGCGTCATCACCGCCTATGTACCGGGCGAGGCGGCGGGTGACTATGCCTTCACCAGCGCCCTGCCGGTCCAGGTACTCAAGGCCATGGTGCCAATCTTGCAGCCCATGGTGGCGGCCGGCGAGGGCCGCTCGCTGGGTTGGCGGGAGGTGCTTGCCGACTTCGAGGCCGCCGCCGCGCCGCCTGTCGCCAAGGCCAAAGGCGACAATGACCGGCGCGTACCGATGCCAGTCAAACCGATGAGCAAACCGCTGTCGGTCATGCCGACCAAGCCGCCAGCCATGCCGCCGCAACCGGCGCCGTCTGCGGCCAAGGCCAAAGACGGCAAGGGCCACAACGAACCGATGCCAACAAACCCGACGACCAAGCCGGCGGCGGTCATACCGGCCAAGCCAGTGGCCATACCCTCGCAACCGGCGCCGCCCGCCGCCCCGAAAAAATCGCCAGCGGACAAGTTCGACCCCGCCCTTTCGGCGCCGGGCGAAGGTTTCCGGCTCATCGATTGATTGGAATGTCCGGGTTAGCAGTACAATGCGCCCTTGTTTGTTCAAGTCATTTCAAGCAGATGTCGCCCCAAAACCATTGCCCGGTTTCATTCAGGTGCCGCAAGTGAGCAACTCAAAGCAGATCCTGCTCGCCTGTGGCGTCAACCACCATACCGCCCCAGTCGCGATCCGGGAGCGGGTGGCGTTCCCCGCCGACATCCTGTCCCGCGCGCTGACCGACGTAACCGGCAACGGCGTGGCGCACGAGGCCGCCATCCTGTCCACCTGTAACCGCACCGAGGTCTACTGCAACACCGCCGAACCCGAGGACGTGGTGCAATGGATGGCCAATTTCCACAGCATGGCGGCCAATGAGGTCCGCCCCTACCTCTACCTACTGCCTCATGACCAGGCCGTCAAGCACGCCTTCCGGGTCGCCTCGGGCCTCGACTCCATGGTCCTGGGCGAAACCCAGATACTGGGCCAGATGAAAAACGCGGTCGAATCGGCGCAGGAGGCCGGCACCCTGGGCTTGCTGCTGAACAAGCTGTTTCAACGCACCTTCTCGGTCGCCAAGGAGGTCCGTACCGCCACCGAGATCGGCGCCAGCACGGTCTCTATGTCGGCCGCCGCCGTCACCCTGGCCGAACGCATCTTTCCCTCCATCGACCAGCAATCGGTGCTGTTCATCGGCGCCGGCGAGATGATCGACCTAGTGGCCACCCACTTCGCCGCCCGCAAGCCGCGCCGGCTCATGGTCATCAACCGCACCGTCGAACGGGCGCGGGAAGTGGCCAACAAGTTCGGCGGCGAGGCCGCCTCCCTGTCCAGCCTGTCCGAAGTGCTGCACGAGTTCGACATCGTGGTCACCTCGACCGCCAGCCCGCTGCCCATCGTCGGCCTGGGTCTGGTCGAACGGGCGCTGAAGGCCCGCAAGCACAGCCCTATGTTTATGGTCGACCTGGCCGTACCGCGCGACGTCGAGGCCGAGGTCGGCGAACTCGACGATGTCTATCTTTACACGGTCGACGATCTGGGCGAGGTCGTGCAAGCCGGCCACGATGCCCGCCACGGCAAGGTGGAGCAGGCCGAGGTCATCGTCGAGGCCAACGTCGGCCAGTTCATGCACTGGCTGGATGGCCGCAAGGCGGTACCCACCCTGCGCGCACTGCGCGATCACGCCGAACGCCTGCGCCGGCACGAGATGGAAAAGGCCCACAAACGGCTGCTCAAGGGCGACGAGCCCCAGGCTGTGCTGGAGGCGATGAGCCAGGGCCTGATGAACAAGCTGCTGCATGAACCCAGCCACGCCATCAACGAGGCCAGCGGCGACGAACGGGACGAACTGCAACAACTGATCGCCCGGCTGTATAACCTGCACAACGACCAGTAGGTCGGGCTTCAGCCCGACTGTCGGTCGGAAGGCCGAGCAACAAAAAGCGTCTAATGAAACCCTCCCTGCTCGCCAAACTTGATCGGCTTGACCAGCGCCTGGAGGAGATCAACCGTTTTCTGGCCAGCGCCGAGGCCACCGCCGACCTGGCCCAGTACCGCAAACTGAACCAGGAACACGCCGAGATCGAACCGCTGGTCCAGCGTTATCGGGCTTACCGGCGGACCCTGGTCGATCTGGCCGCCGCCCGCGAGATGCTGGCCGACCCGGAAATGAAGGAGCTGGCTGCGGCCGAGATCGAAGACGGCCAGGCGCGCTTGGCCGGTCTCGAAGACGAGCTGCAAGTCCTGCTGCTGCCGCGCGACCCCGATGACGAACGCAACCTGTTCCTGGAAATCCGCGCCGGCACCGGCGGCAACGAATCGGCCTTGTTCGCCGGCGACCTGTTCCGCATGTACAGCCGCTACGCCGAACGCCAGGGCTGGAAGATGGAAGTCGTTTCCGTTAGCGACGGCGAGGTCGGCGGCTACAAGGAGATCATCTGTCGCATCGTCGGCCAGGGCGCGTACTCGAAACTCAAGTTCGAGTCCGGCGGCCACCGCGTCCAGCGCGTCCCGGAGACCGAGACGCAAGGCCGCATCCACACCTCGGCCTGCACCGTCGCGGTAATGCCGGAGGCCGACGAGCTGGCGGCGATCGCCATCAACCCGGCCGACCTGCGCGTCGACACCTACCGCGCCTCGGGCGCCGGCGGCCAGCACATCAACAAGACCGACTCGGCGGTGCGCATCACCCACCTGCCCAGCGGACTGGTGGTGGAATGCCAGGATGGCCGCTCGCAGCACCAGAACAAGGCCCAGGCCTTGCAGGTACTGGCCGCCCGACTGAAGGACAAACAGGAACGTGAGGCCCACGCCAAGGAGGCCAGTCAGCGCAAGAGCCTGGTTGGCACTGGCGACCGCTCCGACCGCATCCGCACCTACAACTTCCCCCAGGGCCGAATCACCGACCACCGCATCAACCTGACCCTGTACAAGATCGACGCCATCATGGCTGGCGATCTGGATGAGTTGATCGCCGGCCTGACCGCCGAGCACCAGGCCGGGCTGCTGGCCGCCCTGGCCGGCGACGGCGAATGACCGTCGCGGCCCGCCTGGCCGACGCCGCCGGCCGGCTGGCCGCCCAACTCGGCCTCAGCCAGGGCGAGGCACGGCTGGAGGCACGAATACTGGCCAGCCACGTCCTGATGGTCGAAACGGTCTGGTTGCTGGCCCACGATACGGATACGCTTGGCACGGCTCAGGCCGCCGCCCTTGAGGCCATCGTTTGCCGCCGGCTGACCGGCGAACCGGTGGCCTACATCCTCGGTGCACGCGAGTTTTACGGCCGGTGGTTCCGCGTCGGCCCCGCCACCCTGATCCCCCGTCCGGAGACCGAGCACCTGATCGACGCCGCCCTGGCCCGGGCGCCGGTCAATGCCCGCGTGCTCGACATCGGCGCCGGCAGCGGCTGCATCGCCATCAGCCTGAAACTGGAACGCCCGGACCTGCGGCTCACCTCCGTGGACATCAGCCCAGCGGCCCTGGCCGTGGCGCGGGACAACGGCGCACGTCTCTGCGCCGAGGTCGAATGGCTGGAGAGCGATCTGTTCGACACGCTGGCTGGGCGGACCTTCGGCCTGATCGTCGCCAACCCGCCTTACGTCGCCGAGGCCGATCCGCACCTGACACTGGGCGATTGCCGCTTCGAACCATACGCCGCCCTGGCCTCCGGCCCGGACGGCCTGGACGCCATCCGGGCCATCATCCGGCAAGCCCCCGCGTACCTGTTGGCCGGTGGCTGGCTACTGCTGGAACATGGCTGGGATCAAGGCACGGCAGTCGCCCGGCTGCTGGCCGAGGCCGGCTTCGGCGATCTGTTCATGGACCGTGACCTGGCCGGCCAGGCCCGAGTCAGCGGCGGTAGATATGGATATGAACCTGAAAAAAACCAGGAACCTGTCGGACTTGAGGGATTGTAATGAGCAATCGACGGAATATGGACCGTTCGGCCAGTTTTACAGCCGATTTACTGTAAGTCCGGCAGGCTCCTAACTAACCGCCCAGTCTTCCAACTTGAGCCTCCTCACTCGTGAAAATTCACCCACGTTATGGGTGACCAGTGTCGCGTCCAGGCTCAACGCATGCGCGGCGATCAAAGTATCCATCGGGCCGATAGGGTGGCCAAGACGCTCCAAGCGGGCGCGCACATCCCCGGCCAGCATGGCGGCCGATTGGTCGAAAACGGCAATCTGGAAATCCAACAAAAACTCTTGCAGTACCGTCTCATTGGTTTTGCGCCAGCGGCTTTTCCGCACGCCGTAACTCAGTTCAGAGACCACCACGCTGGACAGATACACCGCCAC
>PFGT01000114.1 GCA_002782005.1 Hydrogenophilales bacterium CG12_big_fil_rev_8_21_14_0_65_61_21
TACAGAAGCTGAGTTTAATTACTCAGGGGACATTTCTATTTGGGAGAAAGGGGACATTATTACTTTGCGCTAACAGTCACAATCATGCCTCCATGATCCCAACTCCTGCCCCTCCAGACTCATCTCACGCTGGAAACACACCCCTTCGTTCAGGCTCATGTCTCATTGGACAAGGCCGTCAGGTGTCATTCGTTATACCGGAGGGGTAACATTTCGAACGCACCTACAGAACGGAGCCAAGCATGATCCACCCACTCGCCGGACACCCCGCCCCCGCCGATAGTCTGACCGACATCGCCGCCTTGCTGGCTGCCTACTACGAGCAGCCCGACCTGAATGATCCTGGCCAGCGGGTGGCGTTCGGCACCAGCGGCCATCGGGGCAGTGCCTTCAAGCGTAGTTTCAACGAGGCGCATATCCTGGCCATCTCCCAGGCGGTGTGCGAATACCGCGCCGCGCAGGGTATTGCCGGCCCGTTGTTCCTGGGCATGGATACCCACGCACTGTCGGCGCCGGCGCAGCAGACCTGCTTAACGGTGCTGGCCGCCAACCGGGTCGAGGTGCGGATGCAGGCGGATGGCGGCTTCACCCCGACGCCGGTTATTTCCCATGCCATCCTGGTCCATAACCGGGCGGCCTCGGCAGCGCAGGCCGACGGCATCGTCATCACGCCATCGCACAATCCGCCGCCGGACGGCGGCATCAAGTACAACCCGCCCCATGGCGGCCCGGCCGATACCGATATCACCGGTTGGATCGAACGGCGCGCCAATGACCTGCTGGCGACCGGCAATACCGAGGTGAAACGGTTGTCTTACGATCAGGCCTTGGCCGCGCCAACCACCCATGCTGTAGACCTGATGACGCCGTACATCGACGACCTGGAAAACGTCATCGACATGGCGGCGATCCGCGCCGCCGGCCTGAAGGTCGGTGTCGATCCGATGGGCGGTGCGGCGGTGGCCTACTGGCGGCCCATCGCCGAGCGCTATGGCCTGAACCTGGAAGTAGTCAATCCCAAGGTCGATCCGGCCTTCGCCTTCATGACCCTGGACCACGACGGCAAGATTCGCATGGATTGCTCCAGCCCTTACGCCATGGCCTCGCTGGTCAGCCTCAAGGACCGGTTCGATGTCGCCTGGGGCAACGACGCCGATGTCGATCGGCATGGCATCGTCACCCCGTCTGCGGGTCTGATGAACCCCAATCACTACCTGGCTGTGGCCATCGCCTATCTGTTGGCGCATCGGCCGCAGTGGCCCACGGATGCCGCCGTGGGCAAGACCCTGGTCAGCTCGGCCATGATCGACCGGGTGGTGAATGGCCTGGGCCGCAGGTTCGTGGAGGTGCCGGTGGGCTTCAAGTGGTTCTCCGTCGGCCTGCTCGATGGCAGTCTTTGCTTTGGCGGCGAGGAGAGCGCCGGCGCCTCCTTCCTGCGCCGCGATGGCACGGTCTGGACCACCGACAAGGACGGCATCATCCTGGGTCTGTTGGCGGCCGAGATCACCGCCGTCACTGGCCGCGACCCAGGCCAGCATTATCGGGACCTGGCGGCAAAATACGGCGCGCCGTTCTACACCCGCATCGATAGCCCGGTAAGCAAGCAAGAGAAGGCCGCCTTCACGCGTCTGACCCCGGAGCGGGTCACCGCCGCCACCCTGGCCGGCGACGTCATCACCGCCAAACTGACCCGCGCGCCGGGCAACGATGCGGCCATCGGCGGACTCAAGGTGACCACGGCGAACGGCTGGTTTGCCGCCCGGCCGTCCGGCACCGAGGACATCTACAAGATTTACGCCGAGAGCTTCGTCAGCGTCGGCCACTTGCAGTCCATCGTCGACGATGCCCGGCACATGGTCAGCGCCGCATTGGCCTGAGGGAGAGGCGATCATGGACTGCCATTGCCTGGGCGATAGCGATTTGAACGTCTCCGCCGTTGGTCTCGGCACCATGACCTTCGGCCAGCAGAACACCGAGGCCGAGGCCCACGCGCAACTGGATTACGCCTTCGATCAGGGCATCAATTTCATCGACACGGCGGAGATGTACCCGGTGCCGCCCAGGGCCGAGACCTGCACCCGGACCGAGACCCTGGTCGGCGCTTGGCTCAGGCGCCAGCCGCGCGCCAAGGTCATCCTCGCCACCAAGGTAGCCGGACCGAACCGCTCGATGGTATGGATACGGGGCGGGCCGAAGGCGCTCGACCGGGCCAATATCCGGGAGGCCATCGAGGGTTCGCTGAAACGCCTGCAAACCGACTATATCGACCTCTATCAGATACACTGGCCCGCTCGCAACGTGCCCATGTTCGGTCGGTTTCAGTTCGATCCGACGCAGGAAATGGTCGCCGTGCCGATTCGCGAGCAGCTTGAAGCCCTGGCCGAGTTGGTCCAGGAGGGCAAAGTGCGCTATGTGGGCCTATCCAACGAGCATCCCTGGGGGGTGATGGAGTTTCTCCGCCTGGCTATGGAACACGGTTTGCCCCGCGTGGTATCGATCCAGAACGCCTATAGCCTGATTAACCGGAGTTTTGAATTTGGCCTGGCGGAGATCGCCTACCGGGAACGGGTTGGCCTATTGGCCTATTCGCCGTTGGCCTTCGGCCATCTGAGCGCCAAATATCTGGATGACCCAGCGGCGCTAGGGCGGGTCACCAACTTCAAGGGTTTCGCCCAGCGCTATGAGAAACCCAATGTCCAGCCGGCTGTAGCGGCCTATGCGGCGCTGGCCCGCCGGCATGGGCTAACGCCGGCCGAATTGGCGCTGTCGTTTGCCTATCGGCGCTGGTTCGTCGCCAGCACCCTCATTGGCGCGACCGGTATGGTGCAACTGAAGGAAAATCTAGGCGCCTGGGGCAAGCCGCTGACAGCAGACATTCTGGCCGAGATCGAGGCGCTGCACCTGCGCTATATGAACCCAGCGCCTTAACGAAACTCACGTAGCCCATAGGGCTACTTGATCTGTGGGCCCAACTGGAGGCGGCGAGCGCCGTCGAAGTGCTTGGCCCAGTAATGGGTGTCGATGCTGGAGACCATGACTTCCTTGCCTTGGCGGCTGCTGGCATGGACGAACTTGCCATCGCCGGCGTAGATACCGACATGCGAGAAATGTTTCTTGAGGGTGTGGAAGAAAACCAGGTCGCCGGGTTGTAGTTCGTCCTTTTTGACCGGCGCGCCGCTCTGGCTGATGGCCTTGGCGCTGTGGGGCAGATCGATGTCGGCGGATTGTTTGTAGACGTAGCGCACCAGGCCGCTGCAATCCACGCCCTTCTGGGGATCGGTCCCGCCCATCTTGTAAGGTGTGCCCAAGAGACCCATCGCTACCAACAGCGGCTCGGCCTGCTTCTTCATGGCGTCCATGAGACCTCCCTCGTCGGCCGATGCAGTCTCGATGAATAGGCCGAGAGCGACAGCGCAGAAGATGAAGGCGGGCAGGTTTCGCATGTACTTGGATCGATAATGGATTGTGCGATTAGGCCATTTTGGCGCGGGGTTGTCTACTATTACCATTAGATACAGTTCGAGCCGAAAGGCGTCCTAACCAAGGAGTGTTGCCATGACTGACGAATATGATGAAGTTCGTTCACCTGTACGGGATGCCGCTAGCCAAGGCGGCGATTTACGCGACCGGGTACGTAGTCTGGTGTTGACTGCCGTAATGGACCGCAAGACCGACCCTAAGGCCATCGTCGGGGTCATGAAGTCAGCCCTGGCTGGCCTCGGTGAGGGCTATGGCACACATGCCGGTAATGCTGGCGAGTCATTGAAGACTGCTGTTGCGGGGCTTGATGAAGCCGTCGGCAAGAGCCTGTATGCGCTGAGGGTGGCGGTTGAGGAAGGCTGGGATCAAGGTCGCCGTTTTGCCGATTCCGATCTGCGCGAGGCCTACGATGCGGTGCGCGACCTCGAATCCGACCTGCTTGGCACTTTGCGAGATGTCGGAGGTAAAAGCCAGGGCGTGGTCAAGGAGGAGTTCGCCCGGTTGAGCGAGCACCTGAGCCGGAATGGCAGCGATACCCGTGAGCAGATCGGCGCGGTATTGGCCGTGCTGGGCCGAGATATTGGTCAGGTCGCCGGCGCGGCAGCGCGCGATGCCCATAGCGATGTCCGAGAGGCCGCCGGTCGCCTGTCGGCCGTAGCCTCCGGCATACTGCATGGCCTGGCCGATGCACTCGATAGCCGACAAGCCTGAGCGCGGCTGAACCACATGCTTCGGGAAACTATTTCCATGGTGCGGGACTTGCCGCGCCTGCATGAGATCGCCTCGGTCCTGATTCGCTACGGCTGGGGTGACGTAGTGCGCGTGTTGGGTCTGGCCAAGATGCTGGAGAGGGCCGGCAAGTTGCTGCATTGGCGTGTCTCTGATGAGCTTACCAAGCTCGACCTGCCGGTGCGCATCCGGATGGCCATGACCGACTTGGGTCCAACGTTCGTCAAACTGGGTCAGATACTGGCCACCCGGGTGGATGTCTTTCCGCCGTCCTGGATCGCCGAATTCGAACAACTGCACAGCAATGTGCCGCCGGTGCCGTTTGAAGCCTTGCGCCCAGCCCTGGAGGCGAAATACGGCCTTCCGCTGGAAGCGGTGTTCGACGCCATCGAGACCATTCCCTTCGCCGCAGCCTCCATCGCCCAGGTTCACCGCGCCCGGCTCAAGGACGGCTCGCCGGTGGTATTGAAGCTACGGCGGCCGGACATCGTGCCCAAGGTCGATGCGGACCTGCGCATCCTGACGCACCTGGCACGCTTGATCGAGTCGGAGATGCCCGAGTCCAGACGTTACCGGCCGGTGCAGATCGTCGGCCAGTTGCGGCATTCATTGATGAACGAGATGGACCTGGCCAAGGAGGCCCGCAATCTGGTCGTCTTCGCGCGCGATTTCAAGGATGACGACACGGTCGTGATCCCGCGTGTCTACTGGGACTATTGTGGCGAGATGGTCAATGTCCAGCAGGAGTTGCAGGGCATACCGGCCACCGATCTGAGTGCGGCGGCCGCTGCTGGCATGGACATGAAGCTGCTGGCGGCACGGGGCGCCGACGCGGTGCTCAAGATGATCCTGCTGCATGGTCATTACCACGCCGATCCACACCCGGGTAATGTGATCTTCCTGGAGGGCAGCCGGGTCGGCATCCTGGATTTCGGCATGGTCGGCCGGCTGACCGAGACGCGGCGCGGCCAGATCACCGATTTTCTCGGAGCGCTCATCAAGAAGGACGAGCAGGCGTTGCTCAACGTGCTGACGCTTTGGGCAGGCGACGCCGAGATCGACGAGGACAAACTGGCCTTCGACCTGACCGATCTCATCTTTAGCTATGACGACCTGCCGCTGCGCGAAATCCGCATCGGCCCGTTACTGTCCGACGTGACTGCCGTGTTGCGGGAAAACAATCTGGCCGTCCCGCCCGACCTCACGCTGTTGTTCAAGGCCTTGATTACTCTGGAAGGCTTTGGTCACCAACTGGACCCGAACTTTCATATGGTCGATCACCTGGAGCCGTTCGTGCTCGAAGTGATGGAGGCCCGCTACTCGCCAGGGGCGCTATACCTGCGGGCCAGGCGCGGCCTGCGCGAGATCGGCGAGATGGTCACCGGCCTGCCCAGGGACCTGGCCCGGCTGCTGCGCCAGGCCCGGCGCGGTCACATCCGTATCGACCTTGATCTAAAGCGGCTCGACCACTTCGGCCAGCAAGTCAATCATGCCGCCAACCGCCTAACCATGGGTGTACTAACCGCTTCGCTGGTGGTCGGCTCGTCGATCATCATGACCGTGCAGGGTGGGCCGGAGTTGTTTGGCCTGCCGCTATTCGGGCTGCTGGGTTTTCTGATCGCCTTCTTCAACAGCATCGGGATACTTTGGTCGATCTGGCGCTCCGGCCGGGAGTGATCGCCTTACCATCGCGCCAGCCGTTAGTTTCAGCATATCAACCGAACATTTCCGCCGTGATGTTCTTGAACCAGCTACGCTTGCACCTGGAACTATGTCGTCATCACCGCACCGGCCTCCTTCAAATCTTCGGTGGCCTGTGTCAGCCCTGTCCTGATCATATCCATCAGCGCCCGATACACCGGTTCCCGTGTCTGGCCTGCCAGGCTGTCGACCCAGCGAGGGACCCAATCGAGACAGCGATCAAAAAATGTCTGTTGCTGCTGAATCAGCGATGCGGCGTCGGCCTCGTTACCTTGCCGCCACACCTCGGCTTCCCGCCACGCCAGCAAGGCAATGAACTTCAATTCAACGGCAAGATGGTCTTGTGGGCCGGCCTCGATATCGATGTCGGCGAATCCCGCGGCCGCATAGGCTTGCTGGACTGCATGCGCAACCTCTCCAGGTTCATGATCTGGACGCCATGCCGACTCGAAAGGCGGCACCGACCCGGCCACCGGCTGTAGTCCAGCAAACAGACGGGTGTGTTCGACGGCCAATCGTTGCTCCCAGTCGTCCCCGCCAAGATTATCCAAGGCCGCGACCAGATTTCGCCATGCAGCACTCAATGGATCGTTGGGGGCGACTGCGGCGGTATCCTCCTGTTCCTTGATTCCAGACACGACTTCGGTCTGGAATCCCCGCAGCAAAGCTTCCGCCAGGAGCCAGAAGAGCCGGCTCCGGCCTTGCGCCGAAACCAGCCTTTCTGCATTAACCATCGTCATTGAACTCAAATTATCTATCCTGTTTTCCATGTCACTATTACCGGATCATTTTTGAGTGATGTTATAGAAGGTCCGTCCGGCGCCGCCCTTCGAGTGACACGCCAGACACTTGGCCCTATGCACCGCGCCGACATCCTCGTCATCGACTTGCAGCGGAAACTCCGCCTTGCGCAGGAACAGGTAGTTGTCGGGATAACCGGCTTTGTTGTGGCAGCCGTTACACGGCAGGCCGAGTCCCGTATCGTGGATGTTGTGGAAGCGGTTCTTTTCTGGCATGGCGTAGTGCTTGCCAACATAGAGCTTGCCGTCGCGAATCGCCTTGCCGACCTTTTCCAGATTGACGGGTTTAGCCAGCTTGGGTTCCGCCGCCTGAGCACTGATTGCGAATGCGGCCATAAAACTGATACCAACGATAAGCAGTTTTCTCATCTCAATACTCCCCACCTTTAAGCACGTAATAGACTTGCGGCTTGGTGCCAAATTCCTTCTTGATCTGCGTCGCTCTCTTGCGCGCGATATATTGGGAGACCGTGCTGTTCGGATCGTCGATATCGCCAAAAATACGCGCGCCGACAGGACAAACCAGGTCGCAGGTCGGCGTGAATTCCGGCACCTTGCCGATCAAGCCGATCTGACCGCTCTGCACGGCCTTTTCGAGCTTGTGCCAGCAGAAGGTGCACTTCTCGACCACATTGGCCCTCTTGGCGTGCGTGGGGTGGCGTTTTTCCACTGTTTCGTAGGCCGTCTTCTCTTTGCCCGGATAGAGTTGAGCCACCTTATCGTTGAATTGCGGCACACCATACGGACAGGTGGCGACACAATACTTGCAGCCTTTGCACTTCTCATAGTCAATCAGCACGACGCCAAACTCATTCTTGCTGATGGCCTTGAATCCGGCAGCGTCGCAGGCCGCTTTGCAAGGCGGTTCCTCGCAATGCTGGCAATTCATGGTGACGAAGTTGCGGGCGACATTGGGATACGTCCCGGTCTCGTATTCCATCATCACGTTCCACGGTGCATCCGGCGTGAAGTGATTCTCCACTGCACAGGCCGCGACGCACGAACGGCAGCCGAAACAACGTTCTGTATCGATAACACGTACAAATTTTGTCATGGTGTTCTCCTTGCTTAAGCCTTGGTCAACTTGCACTTGGTATCGTTGAACGAATTCATGCCGGCAATGCGATCAGGATGCAGTTCCAGCGCCTGGTTGATCCAGATACCCTTCTTGGCATAGTCGGGCATGCCCAGCGACCATTGGCCGTAGTGATACGAAACCGCGATGGTGTCCGGCCGGATGCCCTCGGTCAGTTTTACCTTGCCCTTGGCCTTGCCGACTCGCGTTTCGATCACCGCCATGGCACCGTCCTTGAGGCCCAAGGCCTTGCCGGTGGCGGTATTGACGGCGATATGGTTCTCGGCCACGTCCGCGCCGAGCGCCTGGTTGAGGATGGCGTTTTCAGCCATATAGCCCGACTGGTTGCGGTAGATGCGCTTGTGGGTGATCAGGTAGAGCGGGTAATCCTTCGCTTCGCGGTGTGGTGTCGGGAAGGCATGCTCCTTCGATGGCAGCGGCAGATAGGCGATCCGGTACTGTTCGAGGTCGATGTTCTTGATGTCGTTCGCCTTGACCGTCTCGACCACGTTAGCGTAGGAATCGACCAGGTGATCGGCATAAAGCTTGATGCGCTGTTTGCCGGGCCCCTTGCAGCCCTTCTCGATGCTGTGCAGGTAGCGATCCTTGACGTTGATCTTCTTGCCGACGAAGGCATTGAGCATGGCATAGTCGAACGGCTTACCGGTCTTGTCCTGCCAGAGAACCTCGACCATTTCCTTGGACGTGTAGTCGCGGCCCTTCTGGAAGGTGACCTTCTTCAGCCCCCACTTCTTGTTCAGTGCATCCACATAGGCATCTCGTAGGCCCAGACGCTTGTTTAGTTCCCAAAGGATGGACATGCCTTCGTATGGAATGTTGTAGACATTGACCATGGGCTGGCGGATAGCCGAGTGCTTCGTCCCCGGTGTCGAACGGGTGGGTGAGAAGTGCCAGGATTCGAGATAGGTTCGGTCCGGCAGTACCAGGTCGGCGAACTGGGTGGTCTCGGTCATCGTGATATCGATGACGCAGTTCCAGGTCTTCTTCATGCCGTCCTGTTGTTTGATGGCGTCCGAGGTCGAGAACGGCCGATTGGTGGCATAGAATATCTGCACCTCCGGCTGGTAACCCAGGCCGTAGACCTTGGGGTCGTTCACCGTGTATTGCACCTGCTGGCAGCACTCGTGGGTGGCGTGTGGGTAGTACACGCTCTTGGCCAGGTCGACGCGTTTGGGCGGGTATTCGCACTTTGATGGTTCGAGAAATTCCAGATGGCCCATGGCATGTCCGAGCAGCAAACCACCCGCCGCATCCATGCTGCCAATCAGCATGTTGAGGATGAGATTGGCGCGGTTGTTCTGCACCCCGAATTCCTTGGCCGACAAGCCGCGGAAGGTGTAGGACGCCACTGGCCGGTAACGTACCGGCTGGCCATCGATCACGAGTGTCGAACCGAAGCGGGCTGCCGTGGCGATTTCCTTGGCCAGGCTGATTACGCGCGCGGCAGGGACGCCGCAGACCTCCTCGGCATATTGGGGCGTCATGTCCTTGATGTCGTCCACCAGTGCCTGGAAGGCGGTGTGGTAGACCTTGTCATCGACCGTGTAACTACCGGTAAGCTGTGCTTTGGCGGCCGGGTCGTCATAGGCCTTGGTCGCGCCGGAGACATCCATCACCAGCGGCCTGCCATCGGCGCCTTTCAGCAGGCGGCCGTCGTCGCCAACCAGTTGCGGCGCATTGGTATAGGTCATCAGGAAATCAGTGTCGATGGTCTTGTTGTCGATCAACTGCTTGGCCAGCGCCAGGATGAAGACGACGTCCTTGCCCGGCCGCATGGGTATCCATTCATCGGCCATGGCGGCGGCTTGTGAAAAGCGCGGCTCGATGACGATCATCTTCATGCCCCGTTCCTTGCCATCGACGATCGCGTGATCGAGCCAGCGCGACCATTGTTCGCCCTCGAAGGGGTTGCTGCCGAAGGAGAGATATAGGTTAGTGTATTCGAGGTCGGGCAGGTGGCCGTGGCCGCCCCAGGTGTTTTCGTCCGCCACATGGCGGGCGGCCTCGCAGGTGGTCGTGCGGTGGACCAGATTCCGCGTGCCGAAGGCGGCGACGAAGGCCTTGGGAAACTGATCGCCGATCAGGTACTTGCCATGGCCGTGGTGCCAGACCAGCTTGTCGGGGTTATCGGCCTTCACCTTGGCGAGTTTGTCGGTGAGCGTCTGGAAGGCTTCTTCCCAGGATATCTCGACCCACTTCGGATCTTCGTTCATGCCCTTATTGGGATTGGTTCGCTTCAAGGGCTTTTTCAGGCGATAGGGGTTGTAGGTATTGAACAAGCCCGTGGCGCCCTTCGGGCAGATGCCCCAGTTGTAATACTGGGCGCGCATCTTGTCGGGGTAGATGGCCTTGATTACACCGTTATCTAACTTAGCTTCGATACCGCAGAAATTCACGCACTGAACGCACGTTGATTTCACCATCATCACACCCGCTGGCTGCATGGCTGCCGCAGCCTTGGCTTGTTCCGCCGCGAAGGCGCACTTGGCCATCATGCTGTCGATGCCAGTCATGCTGGCTACAGCCCCCATTCCCTTCATGAATCCCCTACGAGAAACTTTCATGGTATTTCTCCTTTCACTTCAATAAATCACAACTTAGCGAAGAACCCCACCCCGACCAGGACGAGCAGCATGAGGCCGATGGTGATGAGGACGAGGCCGAGGATTTTCGAACCCAAGGTCATGGACCGCGAAGGCGCATCGACCAGGCGTTTCTGCAACTCACCTGACGCCAGCAACCGCTGATAGTGAGCTGGATGGTCGTGACGGAATTCCTCCAGCGACTGGGTGCCGGTGAACATCACCACGTCCGGTGGCGGCAGCTTGTCGGGGCGGAAGTGGTTGTTGAAGAAGTGCACCGTAAAGAGGAACACCGCCGCCAGGAACGCTTCCTCGCCATGGACCAGGGTGGCGACGTTGAACACCCAGCCCGGCAGGTATTGCGCGGTGATGTGTGGGAAGGCCAGCAGCAGGCCGCTTCCGCCGATGACATTGATACCCCAGAACACCGCCCAGTAGTCGAACTTCTCGTAGTAGGCCCAGCGTTCGAGCTGCGGCCGCGGTCCCTTGCCGACGAACCACTTGAACATGCCGATGATGTCGGCCAAATCCTTCCAGTTTGGTACCAGCGAATCCGGGCCGAACCAGCGGAAGTCCTTGTCGCGCAGCAGCTTCTGCATCACATAGACAAGATGGAGAATGAAAATGCCGATGAATAAGCTGGCGGCGACGCGGTGGACGATGCCGAGTACCTTCGGGCCACCGAACAGCATGGCCAAGGATGGCGCCCAGGTGCTTTGCGCGAAGAGTGCGGTTGTGCCTGTCAGCACCAGGGTCATGGTGACGATGGCGAAGACTAGGTGGGCGAGGCGCCAGCCCCAGGGGAAGCGCTGGAAGTGCTTGGCGTGATCCAGTTGCAGACCCTTGGTATCGATATGGGGGCGCGCTATACCCAGCTCGCCGTCCTTCCACTCGCGGTAGTACCAGAGGCCGGAATGCAGCCAGAAGAAGGCGAATACGCCGACCAGCAGCCCGATCATGAACTTCGAGGCGAGCCACATCTGCGGGTATTTCTTGAAGTCGTGCGTATTGGCGTGCGGGCCAAATGACATGAAGCCCGCCGTGGCATCGTGCATGCCAGGTTTCTTGTCGCTATGGCACTTCATGCAGGTCTTCATTCGATTCTTCGGATTGATGCTCGATTTCGGGTCGTCGGCCGCACCAATACGGTGACTGCCATGGCAGTCGAAGCACTTGGCGGTATAGGCATAGCCAAGTCGGTTTACCTGGCCGTGGTAGGTATCGGTATAACTTTCAAATTTTTCCTTGTGGCAGCTAGCGCAGGCGTTGACGTTGCTGAGCTTGAAGGTCACCGACGAGGTGCCGGTGATGCTATGAGCCGTATGACAGTCGGTGCATACGGCGCTTTTGACGTTGCCCTTGTCGAGGACTTCCTCGCCGTGGATGGATGATGAATAGTCTTCGAGCTGGTCTTCGTGACATTTGGCACCGCAGGTGTCCGGGATGCCCTTATGCCATATGGTGCGTCTGGCGCTGCCCTTGGGCGGGACGTTGAATTCATGGCTGCCGTGGCAGTCTTCGCAGTAGGCCTTGGGTTTGTCGGGGTTGTCTTGGTCTGGCCGCGCGTGGAAGGATTGCTTATAGGCCGCGATGTTCTGCACGACCAGGCCGAGACGCCCTTTCTCCTGGGTTAGACCTTCTTTTTTGACGGTTTCCCAGAGCGCTTCGTGGCAGGTAATACAGTTGGCCGGCTTGGCGCCAGCCTTTTTTTGGTGTTTAGCTTGGCTGTCGACGATGTCGGTGTGACAGGCAACGCATTTCAGATCGCCATGGACGCTCTTGCCGAACTTGCGCGGGTCGATCTGGCCCAGCGCCTTGGGTTCATCGTCCGTGCCGGGGACTTGAATCTTCGCCGCCTTGGCGTCGTGACAACGGAGGCACGAGGCATCGTCAAGGGCGGCGGGCGCCGCTGCGTTAGCAGCGCCCGTGGCCAGAAGCGAAGCCAGACAGGCGACGCCGACCAAGGCCCGCAAGAGGGAGAGTTTGCTTTCCATGGCTCGGCGTCCTTTTTTTTCTTGGCTTGTTAGTGCGATAGTATCCACTTGGCCAGGTTGGTCTGAGCCTTGACGTCCTTGGTGTCGATGATCTTGTGGTCCTCTTCGGAACCATCCTCCAGTTTTACCTTCTTGCCGGAGGTCATGTGCTTGATCGCCTCTTTTTCGTCCAGGTGTTTTGCCCGGTATTTCGCGGCGATCTTCTTGAACGAGGGCCCCTTCTTGGCCTTCACCGGGTTATGACACTTCTGGCATTCGTTATCCTTGAACAAGGCCTTGGCGGCATCAACGTCGATATCATTGGCCATAGACGGTATAGAGACCGCAGCTGCGGCAATGGCGATGGCATAAACTAGCGGGCGATTGAGCGCAGATAAAATCATGAAAAATCTCCAAGTCAGTTGCATAAATATTGAGAAAGAACCCTCTCTGGACTTCTAAAAGCACAATCCATGCCAAAATATAGTGAATTGATATTTTTGGTTTTTGTTTTTGCCGGGTTACCAGGCGGTAACAATTTTGCATATCGGTTTAGTGTGATGTTACTGTTTGGTGACCGAGTGAGGAAGGTTGACCTATGCATACCAAGACGATCTTAGAAGGCTGCAATTTCGGACGTCGCAAAACGCTTGGATTGTTGGCTGCGCTGGTCGCATCCTATATCGGCAATGTGTCGACAGCCTGGGGTGGCGTAAAACCGTTGCGGGTCGGTTTGACCCCGGCGTTCGTGCATGACGAATACGGCATGTTGGAGGAGTGGCGGCGTTATCTCGAGGCGAAGCTCAAGCGCCAAGTGGAGTTCGTGATGCGCGACAGTTATCGCGAAACCATGGATTTGCTGCGGCTCGACAAACTCGATTTTGCCTGGATTTGCGACTATCCCTTCGTGCACCTCAAGGATCAGGTGCGACTTCTGGCTGTACCGCTGAACCAGGGACGGCCGTTTTACAGGTCCTATCTGATCGTTCGTGCAAACGACAACGCCCGCAAGGGTATGCGGGATTTGAAGGGCGCCGTCTTCGCCTACGCTGATCCTTACTCCAACACTGGCTATCTTTCTCCGCGTTACCAGGTACGCCAACTGGGCGAAGACCCAGCTCATTTCTTCCGCAAAACATTTTTTACCTGGTCGCATCGCAAGGCGATCGAGGCGGTTGCCACGGGGCTCGCCCAAGGCGCCGCGGTCGACAGCTATGTCTGGGATACGCTATCTAGATTGCGGCCGGACATTACCGGCAAGACACGCATCATCGACAAGTCGGCGGAGTACGGATTCCCGCCTTTCGTCGCCCACCATGCCGTGGCCGAGGAGGATTATCGGGCCATGCAGGGGGCGCTGCTCGGCATGCGCGATGAACTGATTGGCCGGCGCCTGCTTGATTTTCTTAATATTGATGGCTTCGTCGTTGGTGATAAGCGCATGTATGACGATGTGGCCAAGATGATGCACGCCTTTGGCGAGTATTGATGGGCGTTTTTGATCTCAGCCTGCGGCACAAGATACCGCTGTGGGGTAGCATGCTCATCGTTGCCTCAGCGCTGGCGATCTCGACCGCGCTAATGTTTCGTGCCTATGACGACCTAAGGCAGGACCTGTTCATTAGTACGGAAAGCCTCAGTCACACCTTGGCAACGACCTTGTTCCCATTGTTATTGCACGATGATCTTTGGCGCGCCTTCGAAATCGTGCAGGCGCCTTTTCATGCCGAACTCAAAAAAGCCCCCTTCGAGGCCGAGTCCATTTTCGTGGTCAACGACGCCATGCAAATCCTCGTCGCCAGCGATCCGTTGCGGCTACCGACATTGTCGGATCTAGGCAGTATCGACCCAGAGTACCGCCATCTGGCGGCTGAATTGCGTAAGACTCCATTGACCACGACGCATGCTTTCGACTTCCCGGATGCGCGCCATTACTACATCGCCACGCCGATCGCCGAGGCCGGGCGGCAGATCGGCATACTGGTCATCTCTCACGATCAGGCTGCCTTTTTGCAGCGCTTTCTCGATTTGACCGTGCGCAGTACGCTGATTGGCCTGCTGGTGGTCGCCGTCATACTGCCGATCAACTGGTACTGGGGGCGGCGCATGGCTGAACCATTGGTGGATTTGGCGCGCGGCATGGATGCACTGATGCAGGGCAAACCGGCTTTGTTGCTGGCTGCCGAAAATTACCCTTACCGCGACGAACTTGGTCAGTTGTTTGCCGTCTATCGCGAGGCCGCCGCTGCATTGAACGAAAAGGCGCTGTTGGAACAGGAAGTACTCAGCTCCGAGCGACTTGCCGCCGTCGGTCGCCTGGCTGCGGGCATCGCCCATGAGGTCAACAATCCACTGGGCGGGATGCTTATGGCGCTCGACAACCTGAAGCAACGCGGACCGCTGGAGCCGACTACCGTGAAGACCATCGCCTTGATGGAGCGGGGCCTGCAACAGGTCGCCGAAACCATCGGCGCCCTGCTTGTTGAGGCTCATGTGCCGATCCGGCCGCTGACCGGCCACGACTTTGACGATGTGCATACCCTGATCGGACCGCAGGCCGATAAAAAGCAGGTTGCGCTCGACTGGCAGGTTGAACCTCCGGAAAAAATCGATCTGCCCGCGGGCCTGGTGCGTCAAATACTCATCAACCTGCTGCTAAACGCCGTCCAGGCCGCCGATGCGGGCGGGCGCGTCGGGATGGTAGCAAGCTGGACGGACAAGGCGCTTATGCTCACCGTCGCAAACACCGGCGCCCCTTTGCCCGAGACGGTGCGCAAACACCTGTTCGAACCTTTCATCGCGGGCCGCGAAGGCGGCCATGGCCTCGGACTTTGGGTAACCTATCAAACCGTGACACAGCTGGGCGGTCAAATCGTCGCCGACTGCCTGGAGGGTGAAACGCGGTTTGTCGTGACCTTGCCACTGGAGAATTCGACTGCATGAAACCCAGTATCTGCCTGATTGAGGACGACCCCATCATGGGCGAGGCGCTGGTCGAGCGTTTCGATATCGAGGGTTATGGCTGCGACTGGCTGCGGCGCGGTCGGGATGCCCTGCAACCGCTACGGAACAAAGACTACGCGCTGGTTGTCAGCGATATTCGCTTGCCGGATATTTCCGGCGAACAACTGTATGCCGAATTGCTTGCCGCCGGTCAGCCGTTGCCGCCATTCCTATTTATTACCGGGCATGGCGCCATCGATCAGGCGGTAAGGTTGCTCAAGCTGGGCGCCGAAGACTACCTGAGCAAGCCGCTCGACATACCGGTGTTGATGGGCAAGGTGCGTGACCTGTGCGCCCGCGCGGCGCCGCCCGCCCATAGTTTTCGCCAACTCGGCATCTCCAGAGCCATGCGGTCCATCGAGGCGATGTTGCCGCGGGTGGCGGCCAATGCCCGCACCGTGCTTATTACCGGCGAATCCGGCGTCGGCAAGGAAGTGGTCGCTCGTGCGCTGCATGATGTCGCGAGTGCCGGCAAGACCCAGCCCTTCGTCGCCGTGAACTGCGGTGCCATCAGCGAGACCTTAATGGAGGCGGAGCTTTTTGGCCACGAAAAAGGCGCCTTTACCGGCGCTGTGTCGCAGCGCCGCGGCTGTTTCGAGCAGGCCGACGGTGGCACACTTCTTCTCGATGAAATCGGCGATATGTCGCTGGCGATGCAGGTCAAGCTGCTGCGCGCCATACAGGAGCGCAGCATCATGCGCGTCGGCGGTGAAAAGCCGATACCGGTCGACATCCGCCTGATCTGTGCCACCAATCGCGACCTGAAGAAGATGGTCGAGACCGGTGGTTTTCGGGAAGACCTGTATTACCGCATCCATGTTGTACAGATCGATGTGCCGCCGTTGCGCGAGCGGCAAGAGGACATCCTCTGGCTGGCCGAGCGATTCCTGGCCGAACTATCGAACGGCGGAGTGGTACGTCGCCTCGATGCGGGAGCAAAAACCGCGCTGCTGACGGCGCCATGGCCGGGTAATGTGCGTGAGCTGCGCCATTGTCTGGAGCGTGCCTGTGTCTTGAGTGCGGCGCCGGAGTTCAGCGCAAATGATCTATTCGGCGTCAACGACGGGGGTGTGAGCCGCGTGGCTGCGCGCACCCTGGCGGATCATGTTGCCGCCAGCGAACGCTGCCATATCGTCGAGGCGCTCGCCGGTAACGATGGCCGCATCGCCGAAACTGCCGCCCAGCTTGGCATAAGCCGCAAAAACCTCTGGGAAAAAATGAAGAAATACGATATTTGATAAACGGCCGGCCCTCGGGCCGGCCGTTAAAAACATCAGACTGCGTAACGCCGGCTCTTGAAGCTGACCGTGGACTTGTACTCACCCTTGGCCGCCTTGCGGATGTTAGCCCAGGTGTGCTTGTAGTCGGGCAACACGTTGCGGTCCACCGCGTCGGTGGTTACGTCGCCTTCGATGCCGTTGTAGTGGCCGAACTGCATGAACACCTGGTTACGCTTGATCTCCGGGACGATGTAGGCCATAGCGTAGGCGCTGCCGTAGTCGTTGAAGACTTCGACGATGTCACCGTTGCCCACACCCAGTTCTTTGGCATCATCCGGATTCAGCTCCACCGGGGCCATTGGCCAGCGGGCCTTGGCATCAGCGGCGTATTGCTCGTGATACATGGTCTGCCAGACCTCATTGACGCGGCCGCTGTTGACCCAGAAGCGGTACTTGTCCTTCTGGCCCTGGACCGCCTTGAACAGGCCGTTCCACGGTGACGCCTTGAATTGGGCCAGGCCGTCGCCGGTGCCGAACTTGTCGCTGTAGAGCATTTCGGTGCCGATCAACTTGCCGTTCTTAACCTCCTTGATCGGCAGTTGCACGCCGTTGTTGCCGGCCGCTTTAAGGAGCGCATAGGTGGCCAGATTGCCGGTGTCGCCACCCTGGCTGTGAATCTCGCCACCCACGTCTTTAGCGCCCTGGAGGCGGAAGCCATCATGGAAAGCGTCTTCCTCGGTCTTCCATTCGAAGCCCTTGAAACGGTCGGCCATCCTGGCGTTGCCCTCGGCGTGGTACATGGCCTTCAAGGTGTTGGCGATGTCGGCGGCGATCAGGCAGTCCGGCTTGGCCGAACCGGGCGGGTCCATGAAGCGCTCGCTCAAACGCATGCGCCGCTCGCCGCTCATTGAGGTAAGGTTCATCTCGCCGGGATGCACGGCCGGCAGCATCAGGTGGGCCGCCTCGGCCATCATGGTCGGGTACAGGTTGATGTGGGCCACGAACAGTCCGCCCTTGTTGGCGACCGCGTCGTAGATCGCATCTATCATCTGCGCCGTGGTCGCGCCCCGTGCCTGGCGCATGGCGTCCTTGACGATCTCGGACCGGCGCAAGACGGCATTGCGGAAGTTCTCGGCATTGAGCGTCGACTGGAACGGGTTGACGCCCCAGGCGGTATACATCATGCCCTTGCCATTGATGATCTCCTGGTCGTTGTACAGTTTCTCGCCGGTCGGGTGCGGCGGCCGGGCATAGCCTTCCTGGTGGCCGCCCATGCGCACGCAACCGGTGCCGCGCCGGCCGCCGACGTTGTGCGTGGCGATAACCAGATCGAGCAGGGCAGATTGGATTAGGTAGTTGTCGTTGCCCCAGATGATGCCCTTCTCATAGCCATGCATGGTGCGCTTCAGCTTGCCGCCGGCCTTGGGTTTGTAGGCCCATTCAGCCGCCTGTTTGAGTTTAGCCACGGAGACGCCGGTGATCTTGGAACAGTCATCCAGACTCAGCTTGTTGGCCACGGCGGCCTCCTCGATACCCTTGGTGCGCTTGGCGATGAAGTCGCGGTCGATCCAGCCCTGCTCGATGACATAGGTGAATAGGCCATTGAACAAGGCCGTGTCGGTGCCGGGCTGGATATCGAGGTGCAGCACCTGGTTGGCCGCGCTGGCCTCGCAGATACTGATGGTCGCCGTTTTGCGTGGATCGACGAAGATAAACCGGGTTTCAGTCGTCGCCTCGCCCGGGAACCATTTCTGTTTCTTGTCGGCGGTGCCGCCCTGCAGGTTGGGCAGCCAGTGCACCAGGAAGTAGTTGGTCTGGGTCTCATAGGGATTGGCGCCGATGCACATGATGCAGTCGGCGACTTCGGCATCTTCGTAGCTGT
>PFGT01000038.1:0-18215 GCA_002782005.1 Hydrogenophilales bacterium CG12_big_fil_rev_8_21_14_0_65_61_21
ATGAGCGCGGGCGAGAGGATGCCCGCCAGGCTGTCGAGCCGGGCCAGTTGCGTGCCGGCGTTCACATAAACCAGGGTGCCGGCCAGCATGCCGACCTGGCTCACCCAATAGAACGTGCGAACCTTGATCGGGGTCAGGCCCATGACCAGATTGATGACGAAGAAGGGGAACAAAGGCACCAGGCGCAGGGTGAACAGATAGAACGCGCCGTCCTTCGCCATGCCGGCATTGACCGCGGCGAACCGGTCGCCGAAGCGGCGCTGCACCCAATCGCGCAACAGGAAGCGTGACACCAGAAAGGCCAGGGTGGCGCCAAGGCTGGAGGCGAACGACACCACCAGCGTGCCGATGCCCAGCCCGAACAGCGCGCCGCCGGCCAGGGTCATCACCGCCGCGCCGGGCAGGGACAGGGCGGTGACCGCCACGTACACGAGGAAGTAGGCGCCGATCACCACGAGCGGCGCGGCGTCATACCAGGCGGCGAAGCTGGCCTGGCTGGACTTGAGCGCGTCCAGGGTCAGGAAACGCCCCAGGTCGAGGGCGAAGAAGGCGACGATCGCGGCGGCGATCACACCAATCAGGATCAGCCGTTTCATGCCGCCCGCTCCAGTGCGGCTTCATTTAACGCCCCGCCGCAACTGCTGCCCTGGCCGGCGGTGCAGCCATAGCAATGGTCCGCCACCCGCACCGCGCCGCCGGCCGGGTCGTGTTCGAGCAGGTCGCGCAAATGCGGCCGTGGCGTGCCGTTCAGGCGAGCGGGCAGGCCCAGCATCTGGTTGAAATCGCAGTCATACAGGTGGCCCTGCCAGTCCACGCTGATCAATTCGCGGCACATCACCTGATCCAGGTTGGCGCGCCGGAAATTGTTTTTCAGCAATTGCAGGTAGGGCGCGAACAGGCCCTTGCTCAGCAGCGTGCTGCCGAAGCGCTTGATCGGCATATTGGCCAAGACCAGCAGCCGGTTGAAGACGATGCCGTGGCGCGTACCCAGTTCCCGTTTGTAGGCCGCCTCCAGGCCGGTCTGTTCCGGCGGCAGGCTGGGCCCCGTGGGGTTGTAGACCAGGTTCAGGTCGAGGCCGCTGCCCGGCTGGCCGTAGCCCAGGCGGTTGAGCCGCTTGAGCCCGGCGATGCTGCGCGCATACACGCCCTTGCCGCGTTGCTTGTCGACGTTGTCCTCCAGGTAGCAGGGCAGCGAGGCCACCACCTCCACTTGTCGATGCGCGAGGAAGTCCGCCAGATCGTCGAAGCCCGGCTCGGACAGGATGGTCAGATTGCAGCGGTCGATCACCTTCACGCCCAAGGCCCGCGCCGCCGCTACCAGATCGCGGAAACGCGGGTGTAGCTCGGGCGCGCCGCCGGTCAGGTCCAGGGTTTGCAGCCCGCGCGCCGCCAGCACGGCGGGGATCAGATCGATATTCGCGTCGTCCATCGTTTCGGTGCGCTTGGGGCCGGCGTTGACATGGCAATGCACGCATTGCTGATTGCAGCGGTAGCCCAGGTTGGCCTGCAACGTCATCAAGCGCTGTCGGCGCGGGGCGGGAAAATCGGTGGCCCGCAATAGCGGCAGGGTGTCATGCATGGCGGTATCCTTATTTGATAAGCTGGTCGCGTACCGTTTGGTCGCGCCGAACCCGGATTCCTGACAAAAAGAATGATTGTCAGGAATGCAATCATGCGGCGACAAACTCGATAGAAACAAGATATAGCCCCATCTGTCTTTCCCCGTCACCAAGGAGTTCCAATGAACCCGCTCAAACGACTCTCACAACAAGGCCAGTCAATCTGGCTGGACTACATCGACCATCACCTGGTCACTACCGGCGGCCTGGCCCGTCTGATGGCCGAGGACGATGTGCGTGGCGTCACCTCCAACCCGGCCATCTTCGAGAAAGCCATCGCCACCGACGCGGATTACCGCGCCGACCTCGAAGCGCTGCGCGGCCAGGGCCTGTCAGCGGTTGCCCTGCTTGAACGCCTGGTGCTGCCCGACATTCAGGCCGCTGCCGGCCAGTTGCGCGCGGTGTACTCGGATACCGGCGGGCGCGATGGCTATGTCTCCCTGGAAGTGCCGCCCGCCCTGGCGCATGACACCGACGCCACCGTGGCCGAGGCGCGCCGTCTGTGGCGGGCGGTGGGGCGCGACAACCTGATGATCAAGGTGCCCGCCACCCTGGCGGGCCTGCCGGCGATCACCGTGCTGATCGCCGAGGGCATCAACGTCAACGCCACGCTGTTGTTCGCCCGTTCCATGTATGAGCGGGTCGCCGAGGCCTATCTCGCCGGGCTGGAACGACGCGCTGCCGCCGGCCTGCCCTTGGATGGCATCGCCAGCGTCGCCAGCTTCTTTGTCAGCCGCATCGACAGCGAGGTGGATGCGCGCCTGGTCACGCGCCTGGAATCCGCATCGAATTCGGTACAGTGTGATGACCTGCGGGCCTTGCTCGGGAAAGCCGCCATCGCCAATGCCCGGCTGGCTTATCAGTCTTACCAGCGGATTTTTTCCGGCCCGCGCTGGCAGGCGCTGGCCGAGCGGGGGGCGCGCAGCCAGCGCCTGCTGTGGGCGAGCACCGGGGTGAAGAACGCGACTTATCGCGACGTGCGCTACATCGAGGAATTGATCGGGCCGGACACGGTGAACACCGTGCCGCCCGCCACGCTGGACGCTTTCCGCGACCACGGCCAGGTTCGATCCACCCTGGAAGAAGGCGTGGCCGACGCGGCCGCGCTGCTCGACGGGCTGGAGGCCGTGGGTATTTCCCTGGATGAAGTGACCGACCGCCTGCTGGATGACGGCGTGACGCTGTTCGTCCAGGCCTATGACAAGCTGCTGGGCGCCCTTGCCCGCTGATTTCAACGAGGAGAAACGATAATGCAGATCGCAATGGTGGGACTCGGGCGCATGGGCGCCAACATGGCGCGCCGCTTGCTGCGCGACGGGCACGACTGCGTGGTGTACGACCGCGATCCGGATGCCGTGGCGCGACTGGTGGCCGAGGGCGCCACCGGCGTCGCCAGCTTGGCGGATTTGGCGGGCAAACTCAGGCCGCCGCGCGCCGCCTGGATCATGGTGCCGTCCGGCGAGATCACCGAGAACGCGGTGCGGGAACTGGCCAGCCATTTCGCGCCGGGCGACGTTATCGTTGATGGCGGCAACAGCTACTTCAAGGATGATGTGCGCCGGGCTGGCGGGCTGCGCGAGCGCGGCATCCACTATCTCGACGCCGGCACCAGCGGCGGCGTCTGGGGGCTGGAACGGGGTTACTGCCTGATGGTCGGCGGCGACCGGGCGGCTTATGACCGGCTGGAGCCGGTATTCCTCAGCTTGGCGCCTGGCGGTTCGGGCATTCCGCCATCACCCGGCAGAACGCCCGGCAGCAGCGCCGAGCAAGGCTATCTTTACTGCGGCCCCTCGGGCGCCGGCCATTTCGCCAAGATGGTGCACAACGGTATCGAGTACGGCCTGATGCAGGCCTATGCCGAGGGTTTTGACATTCTCAAAAATGCCAACGCTGAATCGCTGCCTGCGGATCAACGCTACGACCTGAATCTGGCCGACCTCACCGAGCTGTGGCGGCGCGGCAGCGTGGTGACCTCCTGGCTACTCGACCTGTCGGCAGAAGCCTTGGCGCGCAATCCCGATCTGTCGAACTACAGCGGTTTCGTGCAGGACTCCGGCGAGGGCCGCTGGACCGTGCAGGCGGCGATCGACGAGGCGGTGCCGGCCGAGGTGTTGACCGCCGCGCTGTTCGCCCGCTTCCGCTCGCGCCAGCAACATACCTTCGCCGAGAAGGCGTTGTCCGCCATGCGCCAGGGTTTCGGCGGCCATGTAGAACCGGGCAAATAGGAGCTGTTCATGTCCCCGCAAATTGACCTTGTCACCCATATCGACCTGCCCGCCGCCCACCTGCCGACGGCGGAGCCTTGCGTCATCGTCATCTTCGGCGCCAGCGGCGACCTGACCCGGCGCAAGCTGATGCCAGCCTTGTTCCATCTCGCGTGCGAGGGCTGTATGGCACCCGCCTTCCATGTCTTGGGTGTGGGCCGCCAAGCCATGAGCGACGACGCCTTCCGCGACCATCTCAAGGAGGGGGTGGCTTCCTCAGCCGAGATCAAACATTTCAGTGAAAACGAGTGGCGTGGCTTCGCGCCACGCATCACCTATCTCGCGGGCGACTTCGCCGACCCGGACACTCACCGGCGACTGGCCCAGGTGCTGGACGGGATGGCCACGGCCAATCGCCTGTTCTACCTGGCCACCGCCCCCTCCGCCGCGCCCGCCATTATCCATGGCCTGGCCGGCGCGGGCCTGAACAGGGAAGAACGGGGCTGGGCGCGCATCGTCATCGAAAAACCCTTCGGCCGCGACCTGGCTTCGGCGCAAGCCCTCAACGTTACGGTGGCCGAGGCCTTCGCCGAGAAGCAGGTCTATCGCATCGACCACTACCTGGGCAAAGAGACGGTGCAGAATATCGTCTTCTTCCGCTTCGGCAACGCCTTGTTCGAGCCGGTATGGAACCGCAACCACGTCGATTACGTCGAGATCACCGCCGCCGAACCGCTGGGCGTCGGCCATCGCGCCGGCTACTACCAGGAATCCGGCGCACTGCGCGACATGGTGGCCAACCACCTGATGCAATTGCTGGCGCTCACCGCCATGGAAGCGCCGGTAGCCTTCGACGCCGACGCCGTGCGCGACAAGAAGATCGAGGTCTGGCGTTCCATTCGCCCAATGGCGCCGGAGGAAGTGGCGGCTCGCAGCGTGCGCGCCCAATACACGGCCGGCACGAGCGATGCAGACAGCGTTCCCGGCTGGCTGGAGGAAGCCGGCGTACCCGCCGATTCCCGCACTGAGACCTATGCCGCACTGGACCTGCGCATCGACAACTGGCGTTGGGCCGGGGTGCCGTTCTACCTGCGCACCGGAAAACGCCTGGCGCGCCAGGTCACCGAGATCGCCGTGCATTTCAAGCATCCGCCTTTGAGCCTGTTTCCGCGCGAGGAAGCGCTGAAATCCAACGTCATCACCCTGCGCCTGCAGCCCAACGAGGGCATCAGCCTGGCCTTCGGCGCCAAGCAGCCGGGCACAGAACGGCGCGCGGTGCCGGTGTCGATGGACTTCTGCTACCGCAATGCCTTCGGCGACAACCCGCCCTCCGCCTACGCGGTGCTGCTGCTGGACACGATGCGCGGCGACGCGACCCTGTTCACCCGGCGCGACGGTGTGGAGGCGCAATGGCGGCTGATCACACCGATTGAAGACGCCTGGGCAGTACAGGGCGCAGGCCCACTGCCGACCTACACCGCCGGCGGCAACGGCCCGCCGGAAGCTGATGCGCTGCTGGCGCGCAATGGCCACCGCTGGCGCGATATCGATGGCAATGCCGGGGCCTGCAATGTCTGACGACCTGCTCCTGGCTGGCGACACCGGCGGCACCAAGTGCAACCTGGCGTTCGAGGCGACCTGCGCGAAAGCCGCGCAGGCGCCTCAACTTGAACGTGGGAGATCATTCTTGGAGGTCCGTCATGCTATTGACCAAAAAAGCGGTGAAATATGGTCCGCTCAGGCGGATTTGCTGCCGATTCATCATAAGTCGGACAGACTCCTTAGTCCCCCTTTAATACTGGACCGGCAACGCCATCCAGATTTGACGCCAGCGCCTTGCGGTACTCGGAAACATAAAATTCCATTTGCTCCGGCCGGGTCTGTTCCGTGCCGCCCTGGCTCAAAAAGTTGAAGGCGTTGTAGCGGCCAGCGGCGAACAGGATGGCGGCACTCACCTCGCCGCTCGACCGGTCCTCGGACAAGCGGTTGGCAAGGTCGATGAATTGGTCGACCAGTTTGAGAAATTCCGGCGGGTAGGGCATGGCAAGTCTCCTTTCATGGAGCAAATTAGGCAAAAATCAGTCCGGCAGTTTCTTGCCGGGGTTGAGTATGCTGTAAGGGTCGAACAAGGTCTTCAGGTCGCGCATCAGGCCCAGTGTGGCCGGGTCGAATTCCAGCGCGACGAAGGCCCGTTTCTCGCTGCCGATGCCGTGTTCGCCGGACAGACTGCCGGACAACTTCAACACCGTTTTGACCAGTTCCAGCCGGCAGGCCCGGGCGCGGGCCATCTCCTCGGCGTCGTCCGGATGGACCATGAGGTTGACGTGCAGGTTGCCGTTGCCGGCGTGGCCGAAGGCCACCATGGGCAATTCGTAGCGGCGCCCCAGGTTGTCGATGGCCGCGACCAGCTCGGCCAGTTTGCCGACTGGCACCACCACGTCCTCGTTGATCTTCAGCGGCGCGATCTTCTTGACCGCATGGGATAGGGACTTGCGCGCCGTCCACAGGTGGGCGATCTCTGGCTTCGAAAAGCCGCTCTGCACCGCCAGCAGGCCAGTGCCGCGCAGCGCGGTTTCCAGCGCCGCAAGATGGCGCTGGATGTCCTCGGTGTCGCCTTCCACCTCGACCATCAGGATCGCCTGGGTACCGGCGGGCAGGCCTTCGGCCGCGCCGTATTCGCGTACCACCTCGATCGCGCGACGGTCCATGAATTCCAGGGCATAGGGCACGATAGCTTGGCGCATGACCCGGATGACCGCCTCACAAGCGCTCCGGTTGTTGGCATAACAGACCCGTAGGCTGGCGATCCGACGGGGCGCCGGGATCAGCTTCAGGGTGGCCTCGGTAATCAGCGCCAGGGTGCCTTCCGAACCGACCAGCAAACGGGTCAGGTCATAGCCGGTGGCGTATTTGGTGGTCCGGCTGCCGGTGCGAATCTCGCGACCGTCGCCGGTCACCGCGCGCAGGCCGAGCACGTGGTCGCGGGTGGCGCCGTATTTCACCGTGCGTGGCCCGGCGGCGTTCATGGCCAGGTTGCCGCCGATCCGGCTGTAGGCGCCGGAGCCGGGGTCGGGGGCGTACATCAGCCCGGCCGTGGCGGCCAGCGCGTCGATGTCGCCGGTGACCACGCCCGGTTCCACCACCATGAGGCGGTTGTCCGGGTCGAATTCGAGTATGTGGTTCATGCACTCGAAGCTGACCACCAGGCTGCCGGGCGTCGGTAGGGCGCCGCCGACGTTGCCGGAGCCGGCGCCGCGCGGCGTGAGTGGCAGCTTCTCCCGCCCGGCGATGCGGACGATGCCGAGCACATGGTCGTGGCTGGCCGGAAACAATACCGCTTCAGGTGGACAGGATTTCGGCGTTTCGTCGCTGGCGTAGAGCGCCAGGGTGGCCGGGTCGGTGTAGACCCGATCCGCGCCCAAGAGGGCGACGAACTCCTTGCGCAGACGGTCGGTGAGCATCAGCCGAGGGTGGCCTCGACCACTTCGGCGGCTTGAACCATGGCCTCGCTATCGGGGAAACGGGCGTAGGTTTCCTGGACGGCGATGTCGTACAGCGGGCGGACGAAGCCGGCCTGTAATTGCTCGGTTATGACATGGCGCAGGGCCTGGGTCATGACCTTGTCCAGCGACACCAGGCGGCGGCCCTTGACCATGCCGTCGGCGGCGTCAACCAGGGTGATGACCAGACGGGCGCGGTCGCCGGGCGCTTCATCGGGAATCTCGCGCTCGGCCTCGGGTAATAACTGGATGTTGAAGGCCAGGTCGGACCATTCGCAGACATCCGCGATCTTGTAGAGCAGAAAGGCGGCCGGGCCATTGATAAACAGACCCGCTGCGACTGGCTGGTCGCGCAGGCCGGTGATCTCCGCTGGGCTGGGCGCGCTCCAGAACAGGGTTAGTTGGTGAGCGCCGTTGGCGTAGACGTAGCGCGCGCCTGGGTCGAATTTGTTGAAACCCGGCGCATAGTGCTCGCCGACCTTGGCCAGATCGGACGGCGTTTCTGGCCGGACAAAGGTGTGTATCTCGCTCATATCGTTTCTTCGGGCAGCAATGCCGCCATCATCGCGATCATCTGCGGGTCGAAGTCGAAGCCCACATCCAGGCCGGGGTTCAGGGCGATACTCAGGTTCTCGCTCATACGGCGCAGAAGCCAGGCGAACTCGGTCAGCAGGCCGCCGCTATAGCCGGGGTGCTCGGCCAGGAAGGTCTTGGCCCGTTCCGGGGCGCTGAAGACGATCATCGCCCGTTGGCCTTCGGCGTCCTCCAGGATCAAGGGTTCGGCCTGGGTGGAGCGTTGAAAACCGGCGATCGGATGGCGCTCGTCCTTGATCGGCATGAAGACCTGCAAACCGAGCATACGGTGGGCGAATACCTCCGGCTCGACATCCAGGGACATCATGTCCAGCAACAGTCGCTCCAGGTCGTTGCGCGCTTCGAATAAGGTGGCATCCATGTTGTCGGCCTTCGAGAAAGGGTGTCAGAATAACATTCGACAGAGACATGGGGAATTTGGAAATGCGTATTGGAATCGACCTGGGCGGCAGCAAGATCGAGTTGATCGCCCTTGATGGCGCAGGCCGGGAGTTGCTGCGCCGGCGGGTGGCCACGCCGCAGGGCGATTATCGGGCGACCGTGTCCACTATCGCTGACCTGGTCGCTCAGGCCGAGGCCGAGCTGGGCCGGCGCGGCAGAGTCGGCATCGGCACGCCGGGAGCGGTGTCGCGGGCCACTGGGCGGATGAAGAACTGCAATTCGACCTGCCTCAATGGCCAGCCGCTGGCAGCGGATTTGCAGGCCGCGCTGGGGCGCGAGGTGCGTCTGGCCAACGACGCCAATTGTTTCGCCCTGTCCGAGGCCATCGACGGTGCGGCGGCCGACGCGGCGGCGGTCTTTGGGGTTATCCTTGGCACCGGTTGCGGGGCCGGGCTGGTGGTGAATCGCCATATCCTGACCGGGGCCAATGCCATCGCCGGGGAATGGGGCCACAACCCGCTGCCCTGGCCGCGCGATGAGGAGCGGCCAGGGCCGGCCTGTTATTGCGGTAAGACTGGCTGTATCGAAACCTGGCTGTCGGGGCCGGGCCTGAGCCGGGATTTGCAGGCGGCGACGGGCATCGTTTCGCCGGCGGTGGCGATCGCCGAACGGGCCGCCGCTGGTGATGGCGATTGCGAGGCGGCGCTGCGGCGTTATGAAGACCGTCTGGCGCGCGGCTTGGCTCAAGTCATCAACATCCTGGACCCGGAGGCCATAGTCCTGGGTGGCGGTCTGGCCAATATCGCCCGGTTATACGACAACGTGCCTCGGTTATGGGGGCAGTATATTTTTTCGGATGCGGTGGCCACCCTGTTGTTGCCGCCAAAACACGGCGATTCCAGTGGGGTGCGGGGTGCGGCCTGGCTGTGGAACGACTGATTCAGGCGGACAGCCACTTTTTCGCATCGATGCCCCAGGTGTCGAAGGATTCGTGGCCGGAGACCTTGTCGTGACAGTCCGGCAAGGCCAGATCGACAATCTCGGGTTCGATGTAGCACTTCTTTTCGGCGTGATAGAAGACCTGGAGTACCGGGTTCATGAGCTTGTCGGGGTGCTGTTCCAGGACCACGCCCAGGCGGCCGCTTGCTAGTCTGACCAGCGAGCCGGTTGGGTAGATGCCGACCGACTTGATGAACTGGCGCACCCGCTCCGGATGGAAATGAAACTTGCTCCAATCCAAGAGTTTGCTCAAGGCATCGGTGGGCGGCATCCCTTTTTTGTAGACTCGCTCCGAGGTCAGCGCGTCATAGACATCGACGATGGCGCCCATCTGGCCATAAAACGAAATCTGGTCGCCCTGTAGTTTGTTGGGGTAGCCGGTGCCGTCGTGACGTTCATGGTGCTGGCCGGCGACATCGAGGGCGATCTGGGAGATGCCCGGCGTGTTCTGCAGAATGACGATGCTCTGCACCACATGGGATTTCATCTTGGTGAACTCGGCGTCGGTCAGCTTGGCCGGCTTGTTCAGTATTTCATCCGGCACCCTGGCTTTACCGACGTCATGCAGCAGTCCGCCGATGGCCATTTCCTTGATCGTCGGGCGATCCATTTCCAGTGAACGGGCGAAGGCGATCAGCAAGGCGCAGACCGAGACCGAGTGCTGGAAGGTGTATTGGTCGTGGTCCTTCAGGCGCACCAGCGGCAATAGCGCATCCGGGTTGCGGAAGATTGAATCGACCATGTTTTCCACCAGTGGCTCGATCTTTTCCAGCTCGATCTGCTTGCCCAGGCGGATGTCGCCGATGATGTCGCGGGTGATCTGGGTGGCCTCGCCATGCAACTGCCGGGCGCGTTGCATCTCCTCGGCCAATGGGACGCGGGCCGGTTGCGCCGGTTCATCGGCAATGCGCGACAACTGTTGCGCAATGTCTTCCTGCACTTCGTCCTGGGTCGGCGCATCGGCGGCCACGTCGTGGCCCCGACTGGTGTCGATGTAAATCTCATGGACGCCAAGGGCGTGAATCTTCCGGATCGCGCCGGCATCCTTGACCAGGAATCGACTGGCGGCGAAAGGGTGGTCCATCCAGCCGCAGTTGAGATCGTGGACGTACATGCCGGGGCGCAACTGCGCCGCCTGGATTTTCTTGATCCGGTCAGTGGCCATAACGCTGCTTCATCTTCTCCATCTGACGCATCATTTCCGGGGTGATCCGGGCATGGCCGCCACCAGACATGCCCATCATGGTTACTGAGCCGGTTTTTTGGCCAGGTTTGCAGGGGCCGAGCCACTTGCCGGTCATAACCGTATGGCTTTGGGCCATGCCCTGCATGGGTGGGGTAAAGCGGGTGGTCGCATCCATCTTGTATTGGCGGGTCATGTCGCCGGTGACGATGGTGTGGCTGGTGGCCGTGACCTTGTCGAATTGGCACACCGAGTCGATCTCGAAGCCACCGCCGACCCGCTTCGTGTCCATCTTGGTGCAGCGCTTGCGGGCCTCGTTCTGGGCATCCTTGCTTTGCTGGGCGGTGAGGTCATCCTGCTTCTCGTCGACGCAGGTTTGCATGGTCATGCCGCCTTGACCATTGGCCTGCATGGCGATCTCCCACAGGCCGGATTTACGCTTTGGTACGTCGGCGGCATTGGCCGTGGCAAGCAGGGAAAAGGCGCTGATAGCGACGACCAGTGTGCTACGGATACGATTATTCATAACCCCTCCTTAGGATGGGCGACTGCCCTTTTGTGGCCATCAATATTTTGGCGCATCCAGCTCGTGGAGCAAAGCGACATAACTGCGCCAGCGTTCGGCCATAATTTGGCCCGTCGCCACCGCCGCCAGGATGGCGCAGCCAGGCTCCTTGAAGTGGCGGCAATTGTAAAACCGGCATTGGCCGATGAGCGGCCGGAATTCGGGAAAGGCGGCCTGTAAGCCGGCCGAGTCCAGGTGCTGGAGGCCGAATTCCTGCATCCCAGGGGAGTCGATCAGGTTGCCGCCGTTCGGCAGGTGGTAGAGGCGAGTATGGGTGGTGGTGTGCTTGCCGGTGTCCAGGGCCTCGGAGATTTCCCGGGTGGCGATTTCCGCCTCGGGTATCAACCGGTTGATTAGCGTGCTTTTGCCGACCCCGGAGGCGCCGATCAGGATCGAGGTCTTGCCCGCCAGCCAGGGCAGCATGGCCGTTACATCCTGTTTGGCGGCCAGTGCGAGCAACGGATAGCCCAGGGCCTCATAAGGCAGCAAGCGCGCCAGCAGTGCAGCGGTTTCAGGCAGGTCGGTCTTGTTGACCACGATGCAGGCTGGAATGCCAGCGGCCTCGGCGGCAATCAGGCAGCGGTTGAGTAGATCGGGGTTGGGGCTGGGGACTGCCGCCGTGACGATGAAGATTCGATCGACGTTGGCGGCCAACAATTTGACCCGAAAGCGGTCGGAGCGGTAGAGCAGGTTGGTGCGCGGCAGGGTCTGTTCGATGACCGCGCCAGTGGCGCCGGTGGGTTTGATCTCGACCTGGTCGTTGCAGGCGATGCCGCCCTTCTTGCCACGGGTGACGCAGTCGAAAACGCCAGCAGTCGTCTCGACCAGGAAATGGCTGCCGTGTATGGCGACGACGCGGCCCGCTTGCCGAGCCGTCATCCGCCGTGTCTCATCTGAATTTGTAATAGGTCTGGTTGAGGTAGGCGCCGATGTCGGCCTCATCCTCGGGGAACAACTTGTTGCCCAGGTTGGCGTTGCAGGTGTTGATTCGCTGGGCCAGGCTGGTGGGGTTCTTGATCGTGTGATCTTGCCGGGTGTACATGATCGAGCCGTCGCCGCCGTAGCGGCGGGCGTGGCAGGCGACGCAATCCTGGTTGTGCAGCGCCTTGCCATGGGCAGGCTTGCCATCGGCGAAGGGCGCGGCCTGGACGGCGCCGGCCAGGATCGTCAGGGCGAGCAATAGGGTGGGCGATTTCATGGTTTTTCTCCTGGTTAAACGACCATGGCTTGCAGGCGGGCGATGCGTTCCGCCGCCTGCGGATGGCTGTCGTAAAAGACCGAGTGGATCGGGTCCGGCGTCAGCGTCGAGGCGTTGTCGCGATACAGTTTGACCAGGGCCGAGACCAGGTGTTCCGGGTGGCTATGCTCGGCCGCGAAGGCGTCGGCCTGGAATTCGTGGCGACGGGAATACGAACTCATCAGCGGCGTCACCGGGAACAGGAACACCGGCAATACCAGGAAGAACAGGGCCAGGGCAGTGGCGTCGGTCCGGCTGGCGACGTTGAGTCCGGCGTAGAACCAGGCGGCGTCCTTGAGCCAGGCCAGGGCGAGCAGCAGTACCAGACTGAAGACGAACATCAGGACGATGCGCTTCAGTACATGGCGGCGTTTGTAGTGGCCGAGCTCGTGGGCCAGCACTGCCTCGGTCTGGTCCGGGTCGAGCTGTCCCAGCAGGGTGTCGAAGAAGACGATGCGCTTGGCCTGGCCCAGGCCGGTGAAATAGGCGTTGCCATGGCTGGATCGCTTGGAGCCATCCATGACGAACACGCCGCTGGAACGGAAGCCGGCCCGGTCCAATAGCTTCTCGATCCGGGCGCGCAGGTTGGCGTCCTGCAAGGGCGTGAACTGGTTAAAAATCGGCGCGATAAAGGTCGGATACACCGCCAGCGCCAGCAGGTTGAAGGCCATCCAGGTCAGCCAGACCCACAGCCACCAGTTACCGCCCATGCGGGCCATCAGCCACAGGGTCAGCAGGATGAGCGGTATGCCTATCGCTAGACCGAGCAGGGTCTGTTTGGCGATGTCGGCGAAGAAACCGGCCAGGGTCTGACGGTTGAAACCGAACCGGGCCTCGATGCGAAATTGACGGTAGATCGCCAGCGGCAACTCCGCCGCCGACGAAACGAACATCAGTCCGAGCAGCAGCAGGACACCTTGCCAGATCGGGCTGTCGGTGAGGTCGGCGGCCCGGTCTTGCAACCATTGCAGGCCACCGCCCAAGGTGAATAGCAGCAGCAGGCCGCCTTCCAGCGCCAGATTAAGCAGGGACAGACGGCCCTTGGCCAGGGTGTAATCGGCCGCCTTGCGGTGCTGGTCCAGGCTGACGCTGGCGGCGAAGGCGACCGGCACTTGGCCCCGGTGTTGCCAGACATGGCGCATCTGGCGCAGCGCGAGCCACAGCTTGAGGCCGAAGGCGAGTATGAAAGCGGCAATAAAAACGCTTGAAAATGAAGGCATTAGCTTGGCTGAATGACTCTGGGCGACCGATTATGACACAATTGGCTGCTACTCAATTCTGGAACGCACATGGCAAAGAATGATACCCATCTGGTTTGGATCGATATGGAAATGTCGGGTCTGGACCCGGACAATGACCGCGTCCTGGAGGTCGCACTGGTGGTGACCGACAAGGATTTGAACCTGGTCGAGGAGGGTCCTGTGCTGGTGGTCCATCAGCCGGACGCGGTGCTCGATGCCATGGATAAATGGAATCAGGGCACCCATGGAAAGTCCGGTCTGATCGACAAGGTCAAGGCATCGCTGCTGACCGAGGGCGATGTCGAGGACGCCATGATCGCCTTCATGAAGAAGCATGTATCGGCGCGAACCTCGCCCATGTGCGGTAATTCGATCTGTCAGGATCGCCGCTTTCTGGCCCGTTACCTGCCCAAGATGGAGGCCTATTTCCATTACCGCAATCTCGACGTGTCCACCTTCAAGGAACTGGCCAAACGCTGGAAACCCCAGATCATGGCCGGCTTCAAGAAGGCGAATAATCACACCGCGCTGTCGGATATCCTGGAGTCCATCGAGGAACTGAAGTACTACCGCGAGCATTTCGTTCGGCTCGATTGAGCGTCCGGGCGCCGGAACGCCTTTGTATGGCTATACCCTAAAAATTGTCACCAAACCAATGGAAATCGAACAATGAAACCAGGCACCCCATTCTCCATGGAAGTCAATCCGCATATTCCGGATCGTCTACTGCGTCTCAAGGAACTATCCGAAAACCTGTGGTATAGCTGGGACCGGCCTAGCCGCACCTTGTTCGCCCGTCTACATCCCGGCCTGTGGGGCGCGGTCGGCAACAATCCCAAGGCCTTTCTGAAGCGGGTGGACGAAGATCGCCTGGTCGATGCCGCCGCCGATCATATCTTCATGGGCAGTTACAACCGGGTGCTGTCGGCCTTCGATACCTACATGGACGAGCCGTTGCACCGCGATGCCGCCCTGCCGTTCGTGGCCGGCGATCTGGTGGCCTATTTCTGCGCCGAATTTGGCTTCCACGAAAGCTTTCCGATCTATTCCGGCGGCCTGGGCATCCTGGCCGGCGACCACTGCAAGGCCGCGTCGGACCTTCGTCTGCCCTTCGTCGCGGTCGGCCTGCTTTACCGTCAGGGTTATTTCTCGCAGCGCATCGACAACGACGGCAACCAGATCGCCACCTATGCCGATTCCGATTTCGACGATCTACCCATCCATCCGGCCATGCGTCATGACGGCAGCGAGGCCCATGTCGAGATCGACTTTCCGGGGCGCAAGGTGATCGTCAAGGTCTGGGAGGCCCAGATCGGCATGGTGCGTATGCTGCTGCTGGACACCGATCTTCCGGAAAACAATCCCGAGGATCGCCACATCACCCATCAACTGTACGGCGGCGACAAGCAGACCCGTATCCAGCAGGAGATCATCCTTGGCGTGGGCGGCGTCCGTGCCCTTAAGGAAATGGATGTCCACCCGACCGTCTATCATATCAACGAAGGCCATGCTGCCTTTTTGGTATTGGAGCGGACTCGGCGCAAGGTCCAGCAGCGGGGCCTCAGCAGCCAGGCGGCGCTGGAGGCGGTTGCAGCCAGCACGGTATTCACCACCCATACCCCGGTGCCGGCCGGCCACGACCACTTTTCCGAGGCCATGATCTGGGATTATTTCAGCCATTGCTGCGACGAGATGGGCATCGGTCGGGACGAATTCATGCGCATGGGCGGCGCCGGCCATGGCCACGACTTCAACATGACCAAGCTGGCCCTGGCCGGTTCGCGTCACCATAACGGCGTATCCCGCATCCATGGCAGCGTATCTTCGCAAATTTGCGCTGACCGTTGGCCGCAGATCGCGCCCGAAGAGTCGCCGATGGGCTATATCACCAACGGCGTGCACGTCTCCACCTTCCTGGCCCAGGAGTGGCAGGACCTGTTCGATACCAAGCTGGGTTATGAATGGCGCCGGCGGCTGACCGACGAGGCGTTCTGGCGCAAGGTGGAAAGCATCCCCGACCATCACTTCTGGTCGGTGCACCAGGCGCTCAAGACCCAGATGCTGCATTCGATTCAGCACCGGGTGACCCTGCAACACCTGCGCAACCACGGCTCCGAGGCCCACCTGGACCGGATGCTCAAGCTGGCTAATCCGCTCGATCCGAATGTCTTGACCATCGGCTTCGCCCGCCGCTTCGCCACCTACAAGCGGGCCACGCTGATATTCGAGAACATGGACTGGCTGCGCCAGATCATCGGCGATGCCGACCGACCGGTGCTGTTCATCTTCGCCGGCAAGGCCCACCCGGCCGACAAGCCAGGTCAGGAGCTGATCAAGCGTATCCATGAAATCTCGCGCTGGCCGGAATTCGAGGGCAAGTTCATGATGGTCGAGGGTTATGACCTGGGGCTGTCGCGCCGGCTGGTTTCCGGCTGCGACATCTGGCTCAATAATCCCATCTACCCATTGGAGGCGTCGGGCACCTCGGGCATGAAGGCGGCCATGAACGGCGTGCTGAACCTGTCGGTGACCGACGGCTGGTGGGATGAAGGCTACGACGGTTCGAACGGCTGGGCCATCAAACCGGCGCCGGAGTATTACGACGATGAGCGGCGCAATCGGGAAGATAGCCAGACCTTGTATGAACTGCTCCAGGACCAGGTCATCCCCATGTATTACCGACGCGGCGCGCTGGGCTTCTCACCCGAGTGGGTGCGCATGGCCAAACATTCCATCGCCACCTTGCTGCCGCAGTTCAACTCCAACCGGATGGTGCGGGAATACATGGACAAGTTCTATGGCCCGGCCAGTCGCCAGTGGCACCGTTATCACAACAACGACTTTGCCGCCGCGCGGACCTTGGCTGACTGGAAGGCCAGGGTGCAGCAGGCCTGGAGCGGCGTCCACATCCGTCGCCTGGACGAGCCGACCAAGCGGATTACCTTCAGCGAGAACGTGGAAATCCAGGTTGCGGTGGACCTGAACGGCCTCAATCCGGCCGACGTTCGGGTCGAAATGCTGGTCGGGCGGGCCACTAAGCAGGGCCAGGAACATGAGCTGCGCCTGCTGTCGTTCAGCCCCACCGCCATGGCCGGCAAGGAAAACGTATTCACCCTGGAAATGACCCCGGAATACTGCGGTCGCCTGGTTTACCGTATCCGCGTCTACCCGCACCACGAGCTACTGACCCACCGCTTCGAACTGGGTTTGATGCTCTGGTTGTAAATAGGATGGCGGCGGGTGAATAGCGGGTCACGCCCGCCGCGACGCTATGAATGTCAGGCAAGCAGGCGGGCGTACAGCGTGGCATATTGCCGGGCGCTCTTGTCCCAACTGAAATCCTGGTTCATGCCGGCCAGCATCATCTTGCGCCAGGCCGGCTTGTCGGCGAATAGCGCCAGCGCCCGTGCGATGGTCTGGCGCAGGCCTTCGGCGTCGGCCTGGTCGTAGACGAAGCCGGTCACGCCGTCCCGCACCGTATCCTTGAGACCGCCGGTAGCATGAACGATGGGCACGGCGCCGTAGCGCAGGCTGTACATCTGGTTCAGGCCGCAGGGTTCGAAGCGGGACGGCATCAGGAAGATGTCGATGCCCGCCTCGATGCGGTGTGAGAGCGATTCGTCATAGCCGATGAAGGCGGCGACCTGGCCCGGATGATTTCTGGCCAGATTGCGCAAGGCCTGTTCGATGACCTTCTCGCCCGTGCCCAGCACGATCAGTTGGCCACCCTGGCGCAAGATGTCCGCTGCGACCGCCAATACCCAGTCCAGGCCTTTCTGATGCACCAGGCGCGATACCACACCGAACAAGGGCGCATTTGGTTCGCCGGCCAGACCCATTTCGATCTGTAGCGCTTGCTTGCAACGCCGCTTCCCGGATGTAGCGCGGGCCGAGAAATCGCATTTCAGATTAAGGTCGCTGGACGGGTTCCAGTCGGCGGTATCGATACCGTTCAGGATGCCGGTCAGTCGTTCGCGTCGGCTGGCCAGCAGGCCGTGCATGCCCATGCCAAGGTCGGCGCCCTGTATCTCTAGTGCGTAACTGGGGCTGACCGTGGTGATCCAGTCGGCGAAGAAGAGCCCGGCTTTGAGGAAGGATAGATTGCCGTAATATTCCACGCCATCGACCGCGAAGCTCTCGGCCGGCAGGCCAAGTTCCGCAACCAGCGCGGGCGGAAAAATGCCCTGATGGGCGAGATTGTGCAGGGTCATGACGCTGGGCACGCGATGCCCGGCATAGTGCAGGTAGGCTGGCGCCAGGCCGGTCTGCCAGTCGTTGCAGTGCAGCAGGTCGGGACGCCATGGCAGCGGCGAGTCCGGACCGGCGAGCAGCGCCGCCAGGTAGGACAGCAGGCCGAAGCGCCAGGCGTTATCGGGGAAGTCCTGACCTAGCTTATCCTGATAGGGGCCACCGTCGCGCAGGTAATGCCAGGGCGAGTCGATGACATAGACCGGCGTCTCGCTGGCGGGGACACGACCTTCAAGTAGCCTGATATTGCCGAAGTGGGGCAGTTCGTCGAACCGGGCGATCTCGGTCAGGTCGGGCAAGGCCGCCATGACCTGACGGTAGCCCGGCAGCAGGATACGGCAATCGACGCCGATCTCCCTGAGCGCGGCCGGCAGGGCGCCGGAAACGTCGGCCAGCCCGCCAGTCTTGATCAGGGGGCGGGCTTCCGATGTGGCGAACAGAATC
>PFGT01000038.1:18257-19792 GCA_002782005.1 Hydrogenophilales bacterium CG12_big_fil_rev_8_21_14_0_65_61_21
TGTAGCCACCAAGCATTACGATAAACAATTCAGCGGCTGCCAATTTCGCTGTTCACAAACGGCTGTGGTAGTCTTTACATACCAAGTTTGATTTGCTTTACTGTTGCATCCGCTCTGTTAATCAAAAGGTGTTCCGTGACGATCGGGGAGTGCGACGGAGATGATGTCGCTGTCGGTAATTGGCGTTGGCGCCAGGCCTGCGTAGACTACGTTGTTTACGTCTGCCCCTTGCCGGCCTTTGATACGGCCCATTGGCAAGAGATGGTGAAGCGCCTGCGCGCCTTGGGTATTTGCCAGGACACCGCTTTCGGGGTGACCACGGTGAGAGGTCCATGGGGATTTTTCCAGATTCCCGTACCGGGTTTCCCGGAGATGAAGATTACTTTTTTTCAGATTGCCGAGAAGTCTGAACGCAGGCGTCTATTGACCGAGATTGCCGCCATCTTGGAGTAGGGATAATGAGTCAAGAAAAGACCTTCCGCATCAATCTACCCACCCTGTTCGAGCGGGTCAACGAACGCCGCAAGGAACAAGGGCTGCCGCCCGTGGAACCGGCCGTCATGGCGGTCCGCGCCAGCATTAAGTTCGCCATTCGCCGACAAAAACCATTGAATCTGAAAGACGAAGACACGGGCGAGGTGGAGATGGACGAGGGCGATGCCGATGCCCTCTGCCAAACCTTGGGCGACCTGTTCAATGTCGATCTGCACTATGACGAGGACGACTCGCAGGCCGGGCCCGCCACGGAGCCGCGGGCGGCACTGCCGCTCGATAGCGCGGCAGGCGCCGGCGACGGTGCCACGTTCAGCCTGCCGCTGTTCCAGTTCTATGCCGCGATCAATCGGGAACGCAGGGCCAAGAATCTGCGGCCGATCGAACCAGCGGTCATCTCGGTGCGTACCGGCATCAAGTTTTCCATCATGCGGCGGCGCGCGCTCAATTTCCGCGGCGATGAGTTATTGCTTGACCGGGCCGATCTGGAGGCGCTCGACGACATCGTGGCGCAGCAATTCGACGTGGTCGTCCCGAATGGCTTGCTGAGTCACTGCCGGTCGTTGACGAGCGGCCCACAGCCCGCCAAGGCCGATGCCGATGCCGCAGTGGCGGACGCCAAGCCAGAGGGGTTCCTGGTGCGTTTGATGAACCGCCTGTCCGGAAAACAGGGCGACCATGTCGTTGCCAAGGACACCCATCATTACACGCTGGATACCAGCGCGCTGTTGCTGGCTATCGTTACCCGTCGCGCCTATCTGGGCCACAAACCCATCACCCCGGACAGGGTGAGGAGCCGTTGCGGCAAGGCGCTGTCGGCCGAGCTGGAGCTGGAGGTGGATATGGACGACCCCAGAATCGCATTGCAGCATGAGCAGCTTGATGCCTTCGCAGAGATCATCCGTAGTGAATTCGAGATCATGTTCGAAGACCTGGACGATCTGCTGGGCAAGAATAAAAAACCGTAAATGGCCATGGGATTATTTAAGGAAGAGACATGAGGGAAACACCGGAATTCAAGCATGGCCAGACCTTCATAGGCG
>PFGT01000077.1:0-16371 GCA_002782005.1 Hydrogenophilales bacterium CG12_big_fil_rev_8_21_14_0_65_61_21
CAACGGCGACAACCCGAACGAAGATGAGATACTCAAGCCCGTCTGCTTCGTGTTTGACTTTGCGCCCACCCGCGCGCTGCGGCAACTCTCAGAATACGGGATCGGCCTGTCGCCCAACGAGCCGAACCCGGAGAACGCGGTCAAGGAGCTCGTATCGTTCCTGCCCGTGCTGGCCTACGACGGCGCGAACATGACGCAGATTGACGCTGGTGGCATTCTCGACATCGCGATGGCGGGGACATCGGCCACGCTGCTGGCGCGCAAGTGGGAGTCTGCGTTGCTGGTGAATGTGGACAACGACACGCTGCGCCGCATTCTGGACAATGCCGAGGCGATGGCCGCCGTGGAGCGGATCGAGGGCTGGCGTTCGCTAGGTGACAATATCATCGAGACGATCATCAACAAGAGCGAGAAGGTCAAGGAACTCAAGAACAAGGCGAAGGATAAGGACTTGTCGGCAAAGGAGAAGAAGGAACTCTCCGACGAAGAGAAGGAATACAAGTCCAAGCGCAAGCTGGTGCAGGAGAAGCTGATCAAGTTCGCCACCCGCATTCCGGCGTTCATGTACCTCACCGACTTCCGCGAAAACACGTTGCAGGATGTGATCACCAAGCTAGAACCGGACCTGTTTCTGGCGGTCACCGGATTGATGGTCAAAGACTTCCACCTGCTCGTCCGTCTCAAGGTTTTCAATACCGAGCAAATGAACCAGGCCGTCTTCGCCTTTCGGCGTTACGAAGATGCATCACTTCGCTATACGGGAATCGAGAGCCACACGGGCCTGGCCCACTATGGGCTATACGACACGGTGGTGGCGCGGGAGTGAAAGGGCGGCATCGAAGCGGTGGCTGCTGCATAATATCGCTTGCAGCCGTTTACGGACTTGATCCACATGCCCATTACTCATCCGTTTAGTACCAAGACATTCTAAGCATCCCATGACCGAGCACACCGAAGAATTCGAGGAAGACCGGCCGCCCAGCAAGAGCCAGCGCAAGCGCGATTCGGACGCCTTGCAGGATATGGGCCGCGACTTGGTCCAACTATCGAAGGACCAGGTCAAGAAGATGGACCTGCCCGAGGAACTGCGTAGCGCGGTGCTCGAATGCCAGCGCATCACCAGCCACGGCGCTCTGCGCCGGCAGATGCAATTCATCGGCAAGGTCATGCGTAATATCGAAGAACAACCCATCATCGAACAACTGGCGGCGATCCGGGGCGAGTCCAGCGTCGCCAAGGGCGAATTCCACGCCCTGGAACGCTGGCGCGCCCGCCTGCTGGAGGACGACGACGCCCTGACCGAATGGCTGACCAAACACCCCGGCGGCGACGCCCAGCAGATGCGCCAGCTCATCCGCAATGCCCGCAAGGAAGCCGAACTGGGCAAACCACCCAAATCGAGCCGCGAGTTGTTCAAGGTGCTGCGGGATAGCAAGGATGAATGACGTTTTTCCCGGCTACCGCAACTCCTACGGGGGATTAATTCAGGCCATCGAAGTAACCCGATGCTCGCCTATAATCGGCCGTCAAACTTAGGAGACCCGCCATGACCGACCCGCTGCTCATCGCCAAGAACGACAAGATCGAACTTCTCCTTTTGCCGCAGATGGCCAATCGCCACGGTTTGATTACCGGCGCGACCGGCACCGGCAAGACGGTGACGCTGCAAACGCTGGCGGAACATTTTTCCCGCATCGGTGTGCCCTGCTTCATGTCCGACGTGAAGGGCGACCTGTCCGGCATTTCCCAGGCCGGCGGCAACAATGCCAAGGTGACGGAACGGATTGCCAAACTAGGCCTGACCGACCACCAATACAGGGCTAGTCCGGTTACCTTCTGGGATGCCTTCGGCGAGTTGGGCCACCCGGTCCGCGCCACCATCTCCGATATGGGGCCGCTGCTGCTGTCGCGGATGCTGGAACTGAACGAGACCCAGGCCGGCGTGCTCAATTTGGTATTCAAGGTCGCCGACGACAACGGCCTGCTGCTGCTCGACCTGAAGGACCTGCGCGCCATGCTCCAGTTCGTTGGCGACCACGGCAAGGAATACACCACCGAATACGGCAACATCTCGGTCGCCAGCGTTGGCGCCATCCAGCGCGGTCTGCTGGCCCTGGAGTCGCAAGGCGGCGAGCGGATTTTCGGCGAGCCGATGCTGAACATCGAGGACCTGATGCAGACCGAGCGGGGCCAGGGGATCATCAACGTGCTGGCCGCCGACCGGCTGATGCAGGCGCCCAAGATGTACGCCACCCTGCTGCTCTGGCTACTCACCGAATTGTATGAAAAGTTGCCCGAGGTCGGCGACCTGGACAAGCCCAAGCTGGTGTTCTTCTTCGACGAGGCCCACCTGCTGTTCACCGATGCGCCCGATGCCCTGGTCGACAAGATCGAGCAGGTGGTGCGACTGATCCGCTCCAAGGCCGTCGGCGTCTATTTCGTCACCCAGAACCCAGCTGACGTACCGGACAAGGTGCTGGGGCAACTGGGCAACCGGGTGCAGCACGCCCTGCGCGCCTTCTCGCCGCGTGACCAGAAGGCGGTTAAGGCCGCCGCCGAGACCCTGCGCGACAACGACCGGCTGGATGAAGAGACGACCATCACCGAGCTGGGCGTGGGTGAGGCGCTGGTCTCCTTCCTGGACGAGAAGGGCCGGCCCAACGTGGTCGAGCGCGCCTTCGTCGTGCCGCCCGAGGGCCAGATCGGCCCCATCACCCCGGCGCAGCGCCAGGCCCTGATCCAGTCGTCGCTGGTGGCCGGGGTGTATGAGAAGGTCATCGACCGCGAATCCGCTTACGAGATTGTCAAGGCGCGCACCGAGCAAGCCGCAGTTCAGGCCCAGGCCGAGGCGCAAGCCAAGGTCGAGGCGAAGGCCGAAGCCAAGCAAGGTGGTGGCTTCATCAACGACATCCTGCTCGGCACCGGCCGGCGCCAGGGCATGGTGGAGGCCATGGCCAAAAGCACCGTGCGCACCATCGGCACCCAGGTCGGACGGGCCATCCTGCGCGGCGTAATGGGTTCGATTTTAGGTGGACGCAAATGAGCGCCGCCAATCAAGCCGGCGCGCCCGCTGGTCATTTCGACAACAAGGCCCGCGAGTGGGATAGCAATCCGGTCTTTCAGGACCGCGCCAACCGGATCGCCGACGCCATCCGGGCGGCGGTCGCCTTGAATACCTCGATGACCGCCCTCGACTATGGCTGCGGCACCGGCCTGTTGTCCTTCCCGCTGAAGGACGCGCTGGGCCGCATCACCCTCAAGGACAGCTCGGCCGGGATGCTCGATGTGCTGCGCGAAAAGATCGCCGCCCAGGACGTGACCAACATGACCGTGCGCCAGGCCGACCTGACCGCCGACCCGCTGCCCAAGGAGCGCTACGACCTGATCTACTCGGCCATGACCCTGCATCACATCCCGGACACCGAGCACATCCTGGCGATCTTCCACACCCTGCTCAATCCGGGCGGTTGGCTGTGCATCGCCGATCTGGACCAGGAGGACGGTTCCTTCCACGGCCCTCAGTTCGATGTCCACCACGGCTTTGACCGCGCCAGCCTAGCGGCCAAGGCCGGCCAGGCTGGCTTCGGCCCGATCGACTTTCGCACCGTGTTCGAGATCATCAAGCCACAGGCGGACGGCGAGCGGGCCTATCCGGTGTTTCTGATGGTGGCGCGCAAGGGCTGATTACTCGCGCGCGGCCAGGCCCAGCACGCCCATCAGCAGCCGCACCAGCCCATATACCAGCCACGAAGCAAAGCGCCGCCACCACGAGACCTGGCTCCAGGCCTGACGTTCAATAGGATGCGCCCCGGTCGCCATGGCCTGTTTCAGGCTGGCGCGCAATTGCTCGGCGAAGACCGGGTCGTACACCGCGACATTGGCCTCGCGGGCCAGCAACAGGCTGAACGGGTCGATGTTGCTGGAGCCGACCGTGGCCCAACGGTCGTCGACCACGGCGGCCTTGGCGTGTAGCTCGCTGGCGTGGTATTCATAAATCTTGACGCCGCGCTCCAGGAAATAACGGTACAGAGCTCGCTCGGCCAGTTGGAACAATGGGTGATCGGTCCGCCCCTGCAATACCAGCTCCACGCTGACACCGCGTGCTGCCGCCTCCACCAAGGCCTGACGGAAACGGCGGCCAGGCAAGAAATAGGCGTTGGCGATCAAGATCGCCGACCGGGCGCTAGCGATGGCCGCCAGATAGGCCTCCTCGATGTCCCGGCGGTGCTGGATGGTGTCCCGCTCCAGAAACTCCGCACGCTGGTCGCCGGCAATCGCCGTCGAGATCGGTAAGGGCGCCGACCTTCCAGGGCGACGGCCGAGCCGGCTCCAGCGCACCAGCCGCCACAGCCGCCGCACGGACGCATAAATATCCTGCACTATCGGCCCCTCGGCTCGCACCGAGTAATCGTAGCGCCGCTCGTTGCCGCCAATCATATTGAAGTCGTCGATGATATTGATGCCGCCGACGAAGGCCACGCGAGCGTCGATCACGGCCAGCTTGCGATGCATCCGGCGCAGGCGGTAGCGGCGGAAACGCCAACGGGTCGGTTCGGGGCGGAAGAAGAGCAGCGCGACTCCAGCGGCGCGCAATTGCTTGGCCAGGTCTTGTGGGAAACCCCGTGCGCCATAGCCATCCAGCAGCAAACGCACCCTCACCCCGCGCGCCGCCGCCCGGACCAGCGTCTGGCTAACCGCGCGGCCGGTCGCGTCGTCGGCGTAGATATAGCTTTCCAGATGAACCTCGCTTATCGCCTGGTCGATGGCGGCAATCAAGGCCGGGAAGTGCTGCTCGCCGCTTTGCAGCAGGGTGATCCGGTTGCCATCCCAGAGCGCCATGGTGCTCTCGATCAGGCCGGTTGCGGCCGCAAACGGGCAGTCAGTGCAGCATGATCGGACAAGCGACGCCAGGCGGAACCGTGCAAGACACGGGCCGAAGCGACACTGAACCCACGCACGTAGATGCGGTCCAGTGCAAACAACGGCAGGGCGGCAGGGAAGCTCAACGCCGGGCGCCCTTGCATCGTCTCGAAGACCTCTTTCAAGCCCAATTCATGGGCCAGATAGGCCGGCGCCCGCTGCCGCCAGTCGTTGAAATCGCCGGCCATGATGAGCGGTGCGTTGTCCGGCGCCAGGTCGCGTATATGCTCGGAGATCAACTGCAACTGCTTGCGCCGCCCCTGCTCGTTGAGCGCCAAGTGCAGACAGATGGCGTGTAGCGGTTGTTCCAGACCGGGCACCGCCAGTTCGCAGTGCAATAGACCGCGGGTCTCGAAGATGTGGGACGAGATGTCGACATTTTCCCAACGCAGTATGGGGTAACGGGACAGGATGGCGTTGCCGTGATGGCCCTGGTCGTAGACCGCATTCTTGCCGTAGGCCATGTCGGCCCAGGCGCCGCCGGCCAGGAATTCATGTTGCGGCAGGTCCGGCCAATCCTGAAAGCGCTCCGCCCGGCCGGCGTGTTCGCCCTGCACCTCCTGGAGGAACACGATGTCGGCGTTGAGAGTCTTGAGTCGATCCTTCATCTCGCGCACCACCATGCGGCCGTTAAAAAACGACAATCCTTTATGGATGTTGTACGAGGCGATATTCAGGTTGAGTGGCATATCGGCGATTCCGGTCCCCGGCGGCTTACGATTCAGTGACCGGCCTTGGCCGCAGCCGGCGCAGGGGTCGGCGCGACCGACTCGGTAGGCGCCGTTTTCATGACGGTATTGGGCGGGATGACCGGCATGTTGTTCTTGGTCATATACTCGTTCATCTCCTTCCAGCCGGCATAAACGGCGGCCTTGCCGGTATCGGGGTTCGCCCGGTAGCAGTCTTCCAAGCCCTGGCCGGCGTTGCGACAGGCCGCACCGACCGCCTTGCCTTCGGCCTCCTGCTTGGCCGGGTCGGGCATACCCATGCGTTCCTTGATCTGATCGCAACCGCCCAGCAGGACGGCAAGCGACACAATGAAGATGATTCGATTCATGGCGCGGCGCTCCTTAGTCAAGTATCCGATTAATTATGGGTCATTTTTTGCCCGACCGGGCGCGGCTCGGCAACTGCCGGATGGCCTCTGCGTTGCTGACGGAAAAGCACAGTTCGGCCGCTGTCTGCCAGGGCAGCCATTGCCAGGCCAGGTGCTCGTTCGCGGCCAGCGTCACCGGCTGGACTTCCGGCAAGGTCAGAGCAAAAACGTGTTCGGTGTTGTGGGTCGTGTCGGGCGCATAACGATGTCGGTAACAAGCAAAAATCTCATAGACGTTGCGCTGCCGCCAGTCGTCCAGGAGATAGGCATCGGCATTCAGACCGGTCTCCTCGGCGACCTCCCGGATGGCCGTTTCGCGCGGCGTTTCGCCGCCCTCCAGGCTGCCGGTCACCGACTGCCACCAACCCGGATGATCGGCCCGCTCCAGCAGCAGCACCCGCAAGTCCTGGGTGTGGATGACCACCAGGACGGAGACCGGGAGCTTGTCGCTCAGGCCGGCTCCCCCGCTGGTTTGCGCAGCCGGATATGGAGGTCGCGCAATTGCCGCTCATCGACCGCGTTGGGCGCGTCGGTCATCAGGCAATTGGCGCGCTGGGTCTTGGGGAAGGCGATGACGTCGCGGATCGACTCGGCCCCGGTCATCAAGGTGACCAGACGATCCAGACCGAAGGCCAGACCGCCGTGCGGCGGCGCGCCGTATTGCAGGGCATCGAGCAGAAAGCCGAACTTGTTGCGGCGCTCTTCGGGGCCGATGTTGAGCGCCTCGAACACCTTCTCCTGCACCGCCTCGCGGTGGATACGGATCGAGCCGCCGCCCACCTCCCAGCCATTCAGCACCATATCGTAGGCCTTGGACAGAGCCTTGCCGGGGTCGGTCGCGAGCAGGTTCTCATGGCCATCCTTAGGCGCGGTGAAGGGGTGATGCAGGGCATCCCAGCGCTTCTCGTCCTCGTTGTATTCGAACATCGGGAAATCGACCACCCACAAGGGCGCCCAGGCGCGGCCGTCGACGTGGCCCTTGTCGTGGCCGATCTTCAGGCGCAGGGCGCCAAGCGCGTCGTTGACCACCTTGGCGCGGTCGGCGCCGAAGAAGATCAGGTCGCCGTTCTGTGCGCCGGTACGTTCCATGACGGTCTTCAGCGCGGCCTCGTTGAGATTCTTGACGATGGGCGATTGCAGGCCGGTGTCGTTCAGTTGGCTGACGTCGTTGACCTTGATGTAAGCCAAGCCCTTGGCGCCGTAGATCTTGACGAACTCGGTGTAGCCGTCGATCTCGCCGCGGCTGAGCGCCGCGCCACCGGGCACGCGCAGGGCGGCGACCCGGCCGTTGGGGTCGTTGGCCGGGCCGGAAAAGACCTTGAAGGCGACCGTCTTCATGGCGTCGGTGACCTCAGTCAACTCCAGCGTCACCCGCAGGTCCGGCTTATCCGAACCGTAGCGGGCCATGGCCTCGGCATAGGTCATGCGCGGGAATGGGTTGGCCAGGTCGATCGCCTGCGCCTTCTTGAACATGTCGCGGATCATGCCCTCGACCAGGGTCATGATCTCCTCCTCGCCCATGAACGAGGTCTCCAGATCGACCTGGGTGAACTCGGGCTGACGGTCGGCACGCAGGTCCTCATCACGGAAACACTTGGTGATCTGGAAATAGCGGTCGAAGCCAGCCACCATCAAAAGCTGCTTGAACAACTGCGGCGACTGCGGCAGGGCGTAGAACAGGCCATCGTGGACCCGCGACGGCACCAGATAATCGCGCGCGCCTTCCGGCGTCGAGCGGGTCAGCATCGGCGTTTCCACCTCGATGAAACCGTTCTGGTCGAGGTAGTCGCGCATCAGCTTGGAGACCCGGTAGCGCAACCGCATGTTGGCCTGCATGGTCGGCCGGCGCAGGTCCAGATAGCGGTAGGTCAGACGGATATTTTCGTTGATGTTTTCGTCGTCAAGCTGGAACGGCGGCGTCAGCGAGGGGTTGAGCACCTCCATCTGCCGGGTCAGCACCTCGATGAGGCCAGTGGGCAGGTTGGGGTTCTCGGTGCCGGCCGGGCGAGCGCGCACCCGGCCGGTAATCTTGAGTACGAACTCGCCGCGCACCTCCTCGGCGATCTTGAAGGCCTCGGGAGTATCCGGGTCGATCACCACCTGGACCGTGCCTTCGCGGTCCCTCAGGTCGATAAAGATGACACCGCCGTGGTCGCGCCGACGATGCGCCCAACCATACAGTGTGACGGTATTGCCGATGTCGGCGGCGCGCACCGCGCCGCAATAATGAGTACGCATGATAGGGTTCCTAATTTGCCAGCTTTAATCGTCGATGGATGTCATGTGGGGCGGCTTGTTGGAGGGCGTCACCACCCCCATGGACACGATGTACTTCAGCGCCATCTCGACTGGGATAGCCATTTCAACGGTGTCCTCACGGCGCACATAAAAATAAAAACCGTTTACCGGGCTGGGCGCCGTGGGGATGAACACCGCCAGCCAATCGTCGCCCAACAGGTCCTCGACCTCGCCCGGCACGTTGGTCTGAAACGCCAGCGCCCAGGCCTGCGGGTGCGGATAATGCACCAGCAGCACCTTTTTGAAGGCGTTACCGTTGCCCGACAAAAGGGTGTCCGAAACCTGCTTGACGCTGCCATAGATCGACTTCACCACCGGGATGCGGTTGAGCAGGCTCTCCCAGAACCGCACCATGCGCTGGCCCAGCAGGTTGCCCGCCAATACGCCGGTCAGCAGCAGCACCAAGCCGGTCAATAGCACCCCGAGTCCAGGGATGCGGAAACCAAGCCAGGATTCGGGCCGCCAGTGTTGCGGCAGGACTAGCAGGGTCTGGTCCAGCGCCCCGGTCAGGGCGTTCAGAACCCAGAGGGTGATGCCGAGCGGCACCCAGATCAGCAGGCCGGTGATGAAATAGCGTTTGATATGTGGCGCGGGCATCATAAAAACCGGGCAAAACGCCAACGCGCCTTGCCCAGTCGGAGTGATTAAATCGTCAGTGGTTGCCCGTACAGGCGCAACAGCCGCCGGCGGCGCAAGCGGGCGCGGCCGTTTCTTCCTTCTTGGCCGCAGCGCCACCCTTGAAGTCAGTGGCATACCAGCCGCTACCCTTGAGGGCGAAGCCGGCGGCCGTCACCTGCTTGGCGAAGGTCGCCTGGCCGCAGCTCGGACAGACAGTCAGCGGGGCGTCGCTCAGCTTTTGCATCGCATCCTGCTCGAAACCGCAGGCACTACACTTGTAAGCGTAGATAGGCATGGTAAGACTCCTGAAATCCGGTTTCCCGGATTATATCAATGAGGGCCTATATTTAGGCATTTGCCCCGAATTTCAATTACCAGCCCAGGCGCAAGGTCACCCAGGCCTGCCGCAACGGCAGGGAATTGGGCCGGAACTCGGGATGATCGCCATTCACCCCTTGCAGGGTAAGGGCGATCTCATCATTGTCGCCTGGCTTGCCGAGCCGCTTGGCCAGACGGACATCAAGCCGATCGTAGGCCGGCTGGCTGTCGCCGTCACCGAGCCATTTCATGGCCCCGACATGGTAATAACCCAGACTGGCGTTCAACCCCCCGCTCATGGCCTTGGACCAGAGCAGGCTAAGGCTGCCGCTGGGGGCGCTGGCGTCGATATCGACCCCGGTCATCGGGTCTGGAATCCCGGTCGAGCGTATGTCGGTAAGGGCATAAGACAGCAGGAAACGACCCCAGATCGCATGGCGCCAGTCGAGTGAAATCTCGCCGCCATCGACTCGAATTGCGCCGCCATTCCGGAACATGAATGCGTAATAGGCCGGTAGCATAGCAACATACCCCTGAGGCGGGGTCACTGGGCAATCGGGTATGTCTGGGAAGCTGCCATTCATCACGCAACCGTAGTTATTGAGATAGCTGCCATAGTGTTCGGTATATACCCGGCCATCGATTTGCAGGCCCAGTTGAGCGAACCGGCCAATATAGCCGAGTTCGGCAAAGGTCACGGTTTCCGGATCGACCGGCAGCGGCGAAATAACCCCTAAACGGAGCGGCACGCCGGCCACGGTGTAGGTCTCCAGGGCATCCGATTCCAGCAGGTTCGGCGCCCGATAGCCGCGCCCGACGCTGGCCCGCAGGGACTGCGCCGGGCTGATGGCGTAGTTAAGCGCCAGGCGCGGCGATACCAGGACATCGGTATTGCCGTGGCCTTCCAGCATGGCGCCAGCATGGAGCAACCAGTCTTCGGTCCAATACCAATCCAGGTTGCCGAATACCTGCCAGGAATCGTCGCTAACCGTCCCTTTGCCGTAGAAATAACGCTTGGAACTGACCTGGTCATGCAGCAGGCCGACGCCCCATAAGCCGGTCAGGGCCTCGGAGAAAACCCTGTTCTGCTGGAATTCGAGGCCATCCCGACCGGTCTTGGCATCCAGATTGAGCGGCACCTCGATGGCCAATTGCGCTACTGGCACCGCAAACGACTCGGCTTGCCGATGGCCATAGTGGTAATAGCGCAGGGTAGTCTCCGCTCCCGGCGCTGGCATCGTATGCCAGGCCAACTGCACAAATTGGTTCTGGATGCCTTGATCGTGATAGGGATAGGAATCAACCAGGCTACTGCCCACTTCATCCTTGCCCCAGCTCAGGCCGACATTGGCGGTCAGCTCGCGGTCCTGGCCCAGACGGCGGGTCAGGGTCGCGGCGAAGGTCTGGCGGGCGACGTTTCTACGGTAAGCCGAATCCAGTGTGGCGGAATTCTGAAAGGTCTTCATAAAGCGGTCGGAGGCGCTGATTCGCCAGTCGGTCGATACCCCGCGCCGCCCCAGACGGGCATATAAATCCCGAAAATCCTTGCGACCAACCGACGCAACGACCTCTGTTCCGGCATCCTCGCTGGCCAGGCGGGTAATGATGTTGATTACCCCGTTGTAAGCGCCGGCGCCATAGCTGGCCTCGTTGGGGCCGCGCACGACCTCGATCCGCTCGATATCCTCGACCCTCACCGGCAGGTCGAGCCAGTCGACACTGCCCTTGATCGGGTCGTTGACCGATTGGCCGTCAATCAGGACCAGTTGATTGTGTGGGAAGGCGGACCCCATGCCATGATTGGTCGCCACCGGCGAGCCACCGTAGTAGTTGGCGACCTGGAAACCCGGCACCAGCCGCAGCAAGTCCTGGATCGCCATGAAGCCAGACTCGCGTATGGTTTGCCGGTCGATCACCGTCACTGGCGCCGGTGCGTCGAGCGCCGATTGCTGGATGCGCGACGCGGTCAGAACCATCGGCTGCTCGGCCAGGAACAAGGACTCCGACAGGCTATCCGCCAGTGCCGACTGGCCAAACAGCAGACCCACACCCGACAACGCCATCCAACGACCAGCCTTCATGCCTGCGTTCCAAGTAGATTTAGTTTCGCATAATCGACCTTGCCGCTACCCAGCAGCGGCAGGTTATCCACCACCCGGATGCGGCGCGGCACCGCGATCTCGGGATAGCCCATGCCATGGGCGGCAGCCGCAAGTTGCTCGCGGGTCAGATCGGAATCGGTGGTGAACAGGATGATGGTCTCGCCGCGCTGGAGGTCGGACGCGCAGGTCGCCGCATGCATACCCTCAGCCGAGACCGCGCGGGCGATGTCTTCGACCATTTCCAACGACACCATCTCGCCGGCCACCTTGGCGAACCGCCTGAGCCGGCCAATCACCGACAGATAACCTTCGGCGTCCAGGTCGACCACATCGCCGGTGCCATACCAGCCCGCACCGACCGCCGACGCCGGCGGCTCCAGCACGCCCGGCGCTTCATAGCGGTAATAACCGGACATCAGGTTCGGGCCGCGAACGTGTAATTCGCCGCCCCGACCGATGCCGGGCACGGGCTTCAGCCGGGCCTCGACGCGCGGCAGCAAACGGCCCACGCTACCCTGACGACAGGCCGCCGGCGTATTGACCGCCAGTACCGGCGCCGTCTCGGTCGTGCCATAGCCCTCCAGGATGGTGATGCCGAACTTATCGGCCCACAAGTCGCGCACCGGGCCGGCTAGTTTCTCGGCGCCCGCCACCACATAGACCAGGCTGCGAAAATCCCCCGGCGTGCTATGGCGGGCATAGTGGTTGAGAAAGGTGCCGGTAGCGAACAGTGTGGTGCAGGCCTTGTCGTGGATCAGTTGCGGAATGACCTTATAGTGCAGCGGGCTGACATACAGAAACAGCTTGATGCCGCAGAACAGGGGGACCAAAACGCCCGCCGTAAGGCCGAAGGAATGAAAGATGGGCAGGCAATTGAATATCTTGTCGGCGGGGGTGAGCGGCAGGATTTCCAGAATCTGGCCGACGTTGGCCAGCAAGGCCCGATGCGACAGAACGACCCCTTTAGCCTTGCCTTCCGAGCCGGAGGTAAACAACACCACGGCCGGCGCCTCCGGGTCGCTGCGCGGCACGGCCAGCAACGGCGCCCACAGCGCGAAGCCCATCAGCCAGAGCTTGTCGGCCAGGCTGAAGGTCGCTCGCATATCCTCCAGGTAATACAGTTCAACACCCCGCAGATGGCCGACCTCCTCGACCAGATTGGCCTTGGCCAGAAACTCACGCGAGGTGACGACCACCCGGATGCGGGCCGTATGGCAGGCATTCTGCATACCCTCGGCGCCAGCCGTGTAGTTGAGCATACAAGGCACCCGACCGAAGGCCGAGGCGCCGATCAGCAAGCCTGCGGTGACTGCCATGTTGGGCATCAAGAGGCCGACGTGTTCGCCCGGCTCGGTGATCTTGCAAACCAGGCGCCCCAGCGCCAGCGTCATTTTTAGCAGATCACCGTAGCCATAAGTCGCCGGCTTCATGTCCTCCCACTGGCCCGGTGTATGACGGCCGAATCGCCGCACAGCCTTGACCAATGCGGAAAACAAGGTGTCATCGGTATACGCCGGCGGTGCGAGACCGCCGCCCCCACTCACCGGGGCAAGGTTAGAACCTAAAAACGTATCCCGCATGGCGCCAGGCCTTCCACCCCTTAAAAGGTACGGTTGTATTGCACGCTCACGATATCGACCGCATTACGGTAATTGCCAGCCAGCGCGCCCGTTGCGGCCGAGGCCTGCTGGATGCCGGTGCTCTGAACGAATAGGTGGGCATAACCGAAATCGGCCGTCGATTGCGGCGATACCCGATACTGGCCGCCCAGCGCCAGCCAGGTCCGGGAGCCATCCGGGATACGCGGGGTGCGGAAGGCGTCCTCAACCGGGGTCTGATCGTAGGCCACGCCGAAGCGCCAGGTCATTCTGGCATCCTGGTGGTAATTCAGACCGAGCGAGTAGCGCCAGTTGTCGCGCCAGTTTTCCGGGGTCGTGCCAAGCACCGAGCCATTCCCTCGCACCACGGTCAATGCCCTGAACAGACTCCAGTTGGTCCAGCTTATGTCGGCCAGCAGGTCCCACTTTGGGTCGATCTGGCGGAACAGACTGAGCGAGGCCGAATCGGGCAGCGTGACCGCCGCCGTCACCGCGCCGTCCGGCGTGGCGGCCGCCAGTATCGCCGCTTGCGTGGTATTCAACCCGGCCGGGTGGTTGAAATGAACATCGCCATTCAGCTTGAAATCGAGCCGGGAACGGTAATTGAGACCGACCCGGGTGGCCGTATCCGGGCTGAACATGAGTCCAAAGTTGTAGCCCCAAGCCCAGTCGTCGCCCTTGACGGTGGCCAGACTCTGAACATTGGGCGCCACCATAACGCCGCTGGTCGCCTGGTAAAAAATCGCGCTGTCGTCGACCATGTTGGACAATTCCGCGCTGACCCATTGGGCATCCAGACCGACCCCGAGCGCCAGCCGGTCATTGACCTTAAAAGACAGGGTCGGGTTGATATTGACCGATTTCAGGTCCGACTTGACCGCAAAATAACGCCCGGCCCAATTGGCGTCATATTCTGTTTTCAGGCCGAAAGGCGCGTTGATGCCCAGCCCGAATTTGACCCCAGGCTTGAGGCCCATAGCGTAATACAGCGTTGGCGCCAGACCCCAGCCGCCGGCGTCGCCGCCGTCGCCACTCGGCCCAAACTGCAACGGCGCCGCGACGCTGGCCGCATCGGAGAACTTGATCGAAGGTCGAATGGCGCTTGCGGAGACGGTCAACTGACGGCCGTCGAGCAGGGCCATGCCGGCGGGATTATAGAAAATGGTACTGGCATCGGTCGCCGCCGCCGCTTGTCCGGCATAGGCATTGCCCAGGCCGCTGGCGTTCTGTTCGACCAACGCAAAACCAGCCGCCTGCGCGCCGCCAGCCAGGATCATCAGGCCCACTGGGCCAAGCGTCTGCAACTTCATCGTTTTCCCCTTTTGCAACAGACCACGCGAACGATTCACAGACCTAACCAGCGCTGGGCGTTGGCCAATCGGTCGGTAATCGACCCTCGATTTTTAACATGATCGCAATAGATCAGGGTGACTGTCCAGCGCCGCCGGTCACGGCCGATCAGATCGCAGAACACGACCTCATTGCTGCCAGCGGCTTCCGGCTGGCGAATGATCCCCATGCTGTCCAGGTTGATCTCGGTTTGCTCCAGGAACAAATATTTCTCCGGTTCGAGCAGCACGGCATCAAAATCCTCCGGGTAGCGACCCAGATCGAGCGAGGCGACGGATTCCGCCAGACGCGCCAGCGTCGACTGCAATGTCTGCTCCAGCTCGCCCCGCTGTTCGGCGGTTGCGGTGCGCAAACGGCCCAGCAACTCATCCCGTTCCTGTTCCAGTGCTTGCTTTCCCTGCTTACGCGCCTCGATCCGTTTGGCCACATGGCCGATCAGACTTTCGAACAGGCCGCGGGCAATCCGTTGCCGGGCTTCGGCCTCGGTCAGACCCGGCTCGGCCACGGTGTGGTCGGTGAAATAAACCACCTCCTGACGCACGTCTCGGCGCAGAATTTCACCGTCCATTTCCAGGCCGAACCGGGCCTTGGCCATACGTCGCACGGCAACCATGGCATAGACCTCGGCGGCATCGGGGTGGGCCTGGAAAAATGCCTTCATGGCGCGGCTGGCGTCCACGGCCAAACAAAGCTTGTCCGGCGAAGCAAACAGGGCGTGAACGAGCGGATCGGTGACGTAGGATTCCGCCCCAATGACCAGTGGCCCCGGCACCCTGGCGGCCAGGGCACGGGCGTAGTCTAGGGCGTGAGCGACCGGCTTACGGTATCGGTCTGGGTAGCCGCCTGCCCATTTCAGCATTGGCTCGACCCGCTCAACCGCCCAGGCGATAGCCGCCTCCGATTCGGGAGAACGACCCTCACGATGGTTGCCAAAAAAGGCATCGAGCAAGGCCATACGCTGCTCCGGTTAAGCCGGCACGGCGCGCGCTGGATTAGCGTGAACCGTCATCCTGGCGGGCTTGCCGCCAGGACCGCCGGACCGGCTTGTCGGTTACTGATTGACCGAGGTGAGCCGCCAATAAACGCTGTCGGCCAATTCCTGACTGCCCGCCTGGATCGCCGGTAGAACCTCCAGTGCGCGCGCGGTCTTGCCCTGATCGATCAGCAGATTGGCGGCATTGTAGTAGCACTGAGCGGATTCCAGCATCATACCTTGGGAAATATAGACATTGCCCAGCTCGCCCCAGGCATTGGCATCCTTCGGGTGCTTATCCAGGTAGGCGTTGTAGTAATACAGGGTCCAGGTAATGTCGCCAGCCTCGAATGCCCGCCGCGCTGCGTCCAGATAGGCCGCACTCGACGCGAGTTTCGCCTTGGTCTTGACGCCGGGTGTTGCAACCGTGGCCGCTGTTGCGGTCTGGGCCGGCGCCGCAGCTTGCTCAGCCGCGGCCGGCGTAGCGGCCGCCGGCTTTTCCTCGGCCTTGGCCGTGCTGGCCGCCGCATCGGCACTGGCCGTCTTTGCCACCGGCTTGCTGGGTACAACCCGCAGCATCGGCTGATGCTGGGCCAGCGAGCGTGCCTTGGTCTTCAACGCCTTGGCATCGGCATGGCTACAGGTGCGATTGACGGTCAGAACCTGGCCAGGAAAGATCAGGCCACCCGGCCTGACCTGGGTGAAATTGCTTTGGTACAGCAAGGGCCAAAGGCTGGCGTCGCCATAGACCTCCGGCCTGGCGGCGATCTTGGCCAGGGTGTCGCCCTTGACCACGGTATAACGATCCACCTTGGCGAGCGCCGGCGCGGCCTTTGCCTCGACGGCGGGGGCGACGGCGGGGGCGACGGCGGGCGTGGCGGCCGGCGCCGCAACCGGTTCGTGCGCCTTGACCGCTGGAGCCGTCGCCGCCGGGGCACCGCTGTCGACAGCGGTGGCATGGGAGGTGGGCGCGGCGGCGCAGCCGACCAGTGCAATCATGCCCGAAGCCATGGGCAACAGCCGATTCAACGATGTCTTCATGTCAACCTCTCTCTTTAGGTTACGGTAAAAAGTTCTGGCCCGATGCGGGCGAAATCA
>PFGT01000077.1:16389-18793 GCA_002782005.1 Hydrogenophilales bacterium CG12_big_fil_rev_8_21_14_0_65_61_21
CGGTTCGTTACCCCAAGGCATGAAGCTGTTCATGGCGCGCATCGGCGGCGAGATACTGCGGTCCATGTTGCGCGCCGACATGGTCATGCGATACATGGACTGATTCATTTGCCCTAAGTTGTCGGCCATGGGCCGCATCAGTTGCATATCGCCGCGCATCTCCTGCATGGTGATCGCCATCTTGTCCATGGTCACGGTCATCTGGGCCGCATCGCTGGTCAACTGATAGATCAGGTAATAACCATAAATCGCCAGGATGATGAACGAGGACATGCCGGCGAATACCACCAGGCGCACCGTTTTCAGACCCGCCGAGGCCCTTTCCAGATAGGCTACATATTCGGGCGGCTTATCCTTCGATGGGCTGTAAGCCCCCTTCGGGTAATCCCCTTCAAACTCAACCTCGCGTGCTTTTCCTGTCACTCTGTTTCTCCAACGACCACTAAATCGCTGACCGGCAAGCGGTCGGCAACAACACTGGTATCAAACACCGCATGACTCAGTAACCCAGCCTGGCCATTTTCTGGTGCAGGATGACCGCGAGCTGCGGCTGATATTGCTTGACGACCGGCAGCAACGGATACACGGCCCCTACTCGGCCTTGATCAATCAGGCGGGTCGAGGCCTCGTAATAATTCTGGGCGGCCTCGCGGGGGCGGCCAGCCGACAACAGCACATTGCCAAGTTCGCCCCAGACATCGGCATCGCCGGGGTTGGTCTCAAGATACGCCTCATAAGTGTGGATCGCCGTGCCGTAGCGGCGCTCGCGCGCGGCCTTGCGCGCGGCCAGCACCGGACCGGCCTGCTCGGCCACGCCGACCGATTGAGCGCCGGGCTGACCGGGTCCGACCGGCCGATTGACCGGCGCGGCTGCGGGCACGGCATTCGCCACCGTCGGTTTGCCAGCCTTGCCAGCCACGCCGGATGGATAGGCCGGATAGGCTGGGTAGGTCGGATAGGGCGGCACTTTTTTCGCGGCCGGGACAGGCGGCGGCGCCACAGGCTTGGCCGCGGCTTGTTTCGCTGCCGGCAATTTGGCGACTGGCTGCACCGCCGCCGGCTTCACCGTCGTGGACTTGACCGTCGCGGCCACTGTCTGGGTCGGCTCGGTCAGCGCTGGGGGTTTGGCCGACGCGGTCTTTTCCAACTCGATCGCCTCGCTGGGACCCTGTGCCTGGATGTCGTTTTGGGATTGCTGCCCGCCAAGGTCCATGAGGTTGGAATAAGGCGGATAGGCCGGGTACTCCGGATAGGCCGGGTAGGCTGGAGTTGATGCCGACAGGTGCGCGGCATCCGTCTTGTCGGCCGCCTCGCCGCTCTCGCCTCGGGTCGAAACCTTGTCGGCCAGACCGGAGCCGATCTGGCCCAATTTCATCCCTGCCCGGTCGACATAGGGTTTGACCCCGGAGGTGGGCACGAAATACAGCACCATCATGGCCGCAATCAGCAACAGCAGCAGCCAGAACAACGCCCCGGATAACGAACCTCGCCCGGCACGAGCGCGCTCAATTCGCGCTGCCGACTCGCCGATCCGGTCGGATGTCGCGTTCAACTTGGCGAGCGACTCGCTTATCTTCTCCGCCAGATCGTTTATCTTCGCTACCGAGTCGTTCAATTTGGCGTCTTTATTGCTGGTTTCTGTCTGGTCCATGAGTTCGGACTCCTATTTCCAAGGTTGCTTTGCGTTGATCTTGGGGTACAAGACCTTGGCCAACTCCAGGAACTCCTGGCTGGCTTTTTCGTTCGGGCTCAACTCGAACACGGCGAGGCCTTCGCTCAAACTGCGACACAGCCAGATTCTCTGGCTAAGGCGAACCGGCAAGGGCTGGGCGGACTTGAGCATGGCAATGGCCGCGTGCGCTTCCCTCGTCTCCTTCGAACCGCCCAAGGCATCGGTGCGGTTCAGGAACATCAATACCTCGCAACGCGCGGGCCGGTGGCTGGCGATCATCGTCAGAAAACGCTGGGTAGACCAGACATCGGCCTGACCCGGCACCACCGGGATGAGCACGCGGTCGGCCTGAGCGATGGCCGCAAACATGGCCGGCAGGTTGGCGACGCCGACATCGATCAGCACTTCGCCTTCCTGTTCACGCAACGCTTCCAGCGGCAAGTCGTCCGGCAGCAAGGCAATGCCCGGCTCGTAATCCTCCTCGCAACGCAGATCGATCAGGTCGGTCAGCGTCTTCTGCGGATCGAGATCGAGCACACTGACCTGGCGCTTATGCCAGGCCAGCCAGATCGCCAGGTTAAAGGCGACCGTGCTCTTGCCCGATCCGCCTTTCAGGTTGCCAATTACCGTAATCATTCCACCACCTTGTCTCGGTCCAACGCCCTTTTAATCTACTTATCAGAAGCCGTAGCCCATCGGGCTACCGCCCCACGGACTACCACCGCCACCCCA
>PFGT01000077.1:18921-36878 GCA_002782005.1 Hydrogenophilales bacterium CG12_big_fil_rev_8_21_14_0_65_61_21
GCCGCCCCCCCACGGCATTCCACCATTATTACCGCCGCCAAACGGGCTCATATTGATATCGCCAAACGCGGCGGCGGGTTGGACATCGGTCAGCATTACCGCACTAGCTATAAGCGTCGATAGCAGCAAAAATTTTTTCATTTCATTTCCAATGGCATATGACGTGAATTAAACGCCGGTTCGGAACACCCACACTTACAGACTGTCTCGCCGGTAACCGCACAACGTTGTAAAGCCATTAACTTCATCTGCCATAGGCCCCCGGCAGCATACCGCCGCCATCGGCCGGGGGCAGGATATAACCGCCGCCGGGCAATGGCTGCGCCGTCTGCGCAGGACCGGGTGCATTCGCCTGCCATTGACCGCCACCATACTGGGGCGAGGCAATAGGAAAACCGGCCTGGACATAGGGACTCGCCAAGGGCGAATAAGGCGCGCCCGTCTGGTAACCCCCACCCCAAGGGCCATTCCATGGGCTGGCCACGCCCGGCGTTTGTCCCGCCAGAGCGGCGACGCTAGCGCCAAGCAGCGCCGTGCCGCTCAGCATGGCCCTGGTCATGAGTAGTCCATTACGCATCGAAATCACCTTTATTCAACCTTGTTGCACTATCCAGCCGGTATCCGCATCAACAGGATGCTCGGCGCATCAGTAGTAACGCAACGCGCTTTGCGGCGAAGGCTGGGGCTGCTGACCTGGATTGGCCTGCTCGACGCCGGCGGGCATAGCCTGAGCGTCGGTCTGCGCCATCTTGGCCGCCAGTTCGTTGGCCAGCGACGGATTGACCTGGGCGATCACCGGCATCAGGTCATTGACCCGTTCCATTTGTTTCTGGGCGATCAACAGGTTGGCCGCGTCGTAGTATGACTGGGTGGCCTCGGGCAACTTGCCGCCTGAGTAATAGACGTTGCCCAGTTCGCCATGGGCGTCGGCATTGCTCGGACTCTTCTTGATGTAATCCTTGTAAGCGGCCACGGCGGCTTCCATGTCGCCCTTGGCATAGGCGTCCCGAGCCTTATTCAACTGGTCTTCAGATGCGCTCTGACCGAACGGACCAGCGGGTACGGCCTGACTGATAACCGATTTAGCTTGAGCGACGGCGTGATCGGCAGCCGGCTTGAACCAACCGGTGTAGCGATAGGCCAGGAAGACGATAAACAGGACCAGCACCGACCATACTATCCAATTAGCTGCTTTGCTTAACATGACGCTGTACTCCTCAAAGACTGAAAATAGATTCACTTATCGCATCGGGCGGACGACGCCGCCCGATGCGACGCGTTGCTTATTACCACCAACCCCGGTTCCACGGGCCACCGCCCCAACCGTTGTTGCCACCGCCGTTGTTGCCCCAGCCGTTGTTGCCGCCCCAGCCGTTGTTGCCGTTGCCCCAGCCATTACCATTGCCGTTGCCCCAGCCACCAAAACTGTCACTGGTATCCATGTTGAAGCCGAAATGGCCGCTACCCCGACCGTTGCCGTTGCCCCAGCCGTTGCCGTTGCCCCAGCCGTTGCCATTGCCCCAGCCGTTGCCATAGCCAGGGCCACCACCGTAACCACCATAGCCAGGGCCAGGACCGTAGCCAGGCGCACCGTAACCAGGACCGCCGTAGCCGGCATAACCCTGAGGCGCATAACCTTGGTTGCCATAGCCATAGGCGGGCATCTGCTGGGCGGGAGCTTTGCCCCATTGACCCGGAGCCATGTACGGGCCCGGGGGCGGCGGCGCAGCGACTGCCAGGCTGGCATAAGCGGCGCCAGCGACCAATGCGAGGGTCAACAGTCTTTTATTACCGAAGATGTTGTATTTCATTTCCTACTCCTAAAGTTAAGTTAACCTACTTCACTACTTCCAACATGTGCGGCCTATCGGTCTTATTGCTGACCAACGACCGCGACTCCTCCTCGGTTCACGGGACATCCGTCGCCAAGATTTTTACAATTACCACAAGGGCGGAGGGGGTCCGGCATCCCCCGCCCGGTTACGCCACCAATTCCACGATTCGGAATTGGTCCAGCCGGACATCGGCGTACTCCATGGCACATACATTCCCTGACCACTCAGCCCCCAGGTGTTGAATGGGTCGCTGGAGGCGTTCACCTGACCGTAGGTCCAGCGTATCTGCCGAGCATCGGGCAAGCCGTTCGGCCCCGACTGCAACATATACAGGGCGCCGCCCGCCGAGCCCGGACTGCGATAGGCCATTTGCGGCGCGGTATAGGCCGGCTGACTTGGATAGGGCTGATAGACCGCGCCGTAGGCAGGATTGATCGCCTGCGCCCCAGGCGGGGCTTGCAGATAAACCACCGTGGCGCCACGGGTCTGCTCGGCGACCCGCATCTGGGCATTGCGTTGCGCCATATCGAAATAACTGGCGGACCACCCGGCCGAGGACATGAGGCACAGACCCAAGGTCACGATTAACGAGCGTTGTATTTGCATGACTGGCTCCTTAACTAATTTCATCATCCGACTTGATCCGGATGCCGCGCGGCTTGCGTTTTTGCAGCATCGGCTTCCGGAACTCTTTCGAGGCCTGCAATTTCGCCCGTGCCGTCTCGCCCGTCTTCCGGACCGGCGCCTTGGCCGCCTTTGCCACCGGCATCGGCGGCGCTACGGCATCGGCCAGGACGGCCTCGACCGGCGGCGCCGCCGGCGCGGGCTGAACTTGCGTCTCGGTTTTCTTGGTCAGTCTGGGTGGTCGTCCGGCCACAGCCGCCGGGACAGGCTCGGGCGCCGCAGTGGCAACCGGCTCGGCGGCGGACTTCTTCAATAGCTTGGCCGGCCGGCCTGGGGCCACGACGGGGGCTGGGGTGGCGGCGACAGTCGCCGTTTCGGAACCGGTCTCGGCGCTGGACCTCTTTGCCAAACGCGGCGGACGCCCAGTGCCGCCGGCCGGACCGGAAGGCGGCGTGCCACCTTCGTTACCTGAGCAACTGGCCCGGCCATCACCATTGGCGCAGAAGGCCTTGTGCGCCGACAGACAGCCCAGCGGGATAACCACCAGGGTCAGGAAGGTAGCGACGATAGAACCGAACAAGAGCGATACCGCCATGCCCTGGAAGATCGGGTCGGAGAGCAGCACGGTCGAACCAATCACCAGCGCCAGGGCGGTAATCATGATCGGCCGCATCCGTACCTCGGCGGCGAGTATCACCGCGTCGCGCACCGTCATGCCGCCTTCCACCTTCGACTTGGCGAAGTCCACCAGGAGGATGGAGTTGCGCACGATGATCCCCGCCAGGGCGATGAAGCCGATCATCGAGGTGGCGGTGAAGTCGGCGCCCAACAGCCAATGGCCAGGGACAATACCGATCAGGGTGAGCGGGATCGGCGCCATCACCACCCCCGGCAACAGGAAGTTGCGGAACTGGGCCACCACCAGCATGTAGATCAGGACCAGGGCGGCGCAGAAGGCCAGGCCCATGTCGCGGAAGGTGACATAGGTGACCTGCCATTCACCATCCCACTTGATGCCGGACTGCTCAGTGTTGGCGGGCCGCTTGAAGAATTCGATGCCCAGTGGTTTGCCGCCCGGATCGCGATAATCCGCGAGCTTGGCGCCGACATTCATCATCCCGTAGAGCGGCGCGCCCAGTTTGCCGATCACGTCGGCGGTGACGTATTCGACCGGGACCAGATCTTTGTGAAAGATCGGCTGGCTGACCGGATGCCAGACGAAACGGCCCAACTCGCCGAGCGGTATGGTGTTGCCATCCGAACTACGCACCGGCAGGGTCATCAGGGTGCCCGGATTGGAGCGCATCTCCAGCGGCAATTGCATGACGATGCTGGTCTGCTCCAGCTCATGCACCAGCTTGACCGAGCCGACCGAGAAGCCGCCCATGCCCATGGCCACTTCGCGGTTGATGTCCTCGACACTGATGCCATACATGGAGGCGCGTTGCTGATCGATCTCGAACACCGCCTCCTGGTGCGGATATTCCATGAAGGTGTTGATGTCGGCGACATCCGGGGTCTCGGCTAGCAGGCCCATCAAATCGGCCGCCACATGGCGCCGCGTTTCGGCGCTGGGGCCATATATCTCAGCCACCATCGAGGCCAGTACCGGCGGCCCAGGCGGCGTCTCGGCGACGGTCAGGCGGGCGCCGGCGGCACTGGCCAACGGCCCCAGACGCTCACGCACAGCGGTCGCGAATTCATGGCTGGAACGCTTGCGTTCCTCCTTGGGCAAAAGCTGCACTGCAATATCGCCCTGCCAAGGTTCGGAGCGGACAAAATAATGCCGCACCAGACCATTGAAGTTGAACGGCGACGAGGCCCCGACATAGGTCTGATAGGCGCTCACCTCGGGAAATGCGTTCAGTTCATGGGCCAGGCGGCTGGCCAGGTTGGTGGTGACGAACAGGTCCGTGCCTTGCGGCATGTCGATCACGATGTCCAGCTCGGACTTGTTGTCGAAAGGCAGCATCTTGAACGGCACGGCCTTGAAGTAGAACATCGACACCGAGGCCAGCATGGCGAAGATGATGCCGAACAAGGTCAACTTGCCAAGCAGCGGGCTGTTGATGATCGGCGTGATGACTTTGTCGTAGCCGCTGGCGATCTTCTTGCCTTGTTTTTCCTCGCGCTCGGCGGACTTTTCCAATTGCGCCATGTTCGGCTTGATGCGCGTCGCCAGCCAGGGCACGAAGATGAAGGCGGCGAGCAGCGAGAAGGCCATCGCTGCCGAGGCCAGTACCGGAATGGGCAACATGAATGGCCCCATCATGTCGGTAACGAAGCCCATGGGCAGCAAGGCCGCCACCACCGTGAACGTGGCGAGGATGGTCGGGTTGCCCACTTCGTCCACCGCTTCGACGGTCAGATTGGTATCGGTGCGGCGTTTCTCCAGCCAGCGGCGGTGGATGTTCTCCACCACCACGATGGCATCGTCAACCAGGATGCCGATGGCGAACACCAGGGCGAACATGCTGACCCGGTTGATGGTGAAGCCCAGCAGATAGGCCACTGCCAGGGTCATCAACAACACTATCGGGATGGTAATCAGGACGATGGTCGCCGAATCCCGACCCATAGTGATCAGCATCAGCAGGGTCACCACGACGGTCACCAGAACCAGCTTGAAGATCAGGTGGGAGACCTTGTCGTTGGCGGTTTCGCCGTAATCGCGGGTGACGCTAACCTTGACCCCGGCCGGGATCAGGCTGCCCTTCAGGCTATCGACCTCTTTCAGGACGCTGGCCGCGACATCGACGCCGTTGACGCCCTTCTTCTTGGCCACCGCGATAGTGACCGCCGGTTCGTTGCTGAACTCACCGTTGGCGAGGCGCTCGCTATGGTTGACGATAGTCTTGGTTTCGCTCTCGCCCTGGCTGATGCGCGCCACATCGCGCAGGAAGACCGGGCGCTTGTTTTGCACGGTGACCAGTAGATCACCCACCTGGCGGGCATCATGGAGAAACTCGCCGGAATAGACCTTGAAGGCAGTATTGCCAGCGACGATGTCACCAGCCTGGTTGCGCTGGTTGGCGGCACCAATGGCGCCGGCGATCTGACCCAGGGTCAGGTTGTAGGCTGCGAGCTGGGCGATATCCACATCGACCCGCACTTGCTCCGGGCTGCCACCGACGACGAAGCTTTGCCCGGTGTTGGGCAGCGACTTGAGGTGCTGCTGAACATCCAGACCCAGCTTGCGCAGGGTGACGATGTCTTGTTCTGCGGACGACAGCGTAAGCGTGACCACTGGCACGTCGTCGATGCTCTTGGGCTTCACCAGGGGTTGCGACACGCCCTTCGGAATGGCGTCCAGGTGCGACATCAGCTTGTCGTAGAGCTTGACCAGCGACGGCTCCATCTGCTGTCCAACCACGAACCGGACGGTCACCAAAGACTGCCCATCGCGCGACATGGAATAGACGTGGTCAACCCCGGTTATCTCGCTGACCAGGCGTTCCAGCGGCTCCGAAACCAGGTTTTTGACCTGTTCCGCCGAGGCGCCGGGATAGGAGACCATGATGTCGACCATGGGCACCGATATTTGCGGGTCTTCTTCGCGCGGCGTGATGATCATACCCATCAGGCCGATGACAAAACTGGCGATCAACAAGAGGGGCGTCAGCGGCGACTGGATGAAGCTACGGGCGAGATTGCCGGCGATGCCGACCTTGCCGGTTTGCGCCGTGGGCGGCGTTCCGGTTGCGGCGCTCGGGGCCGGTTCTGGTCGATTTTCTTCGGACATGCTCATTTTCCTTGTTGTCTACGATGCCCGATTACGGCTGCCCGCCGGTCAGCGAGCTGCCGGAGCGCATTCCTTCGGTCGGCGCTTTTACCACCTTATCGCCGGCCTTCAGACCCGACAGCACCACCACCCGGTCGCCCTGCCGCTCGCCGATACGGATCACCCGCAACTCGGCCTTGCCATCGGCGCCGACCGCGAACACCGAGGGCAGGCTGCCGCGATAAACCAGGGCCGACGCAGGAATGACCGGCGCGCTGATAACCTCGCCTGGCGCGTGCGGCTCGGGCAACAAGGCCATGGCATACATCCCCGGCGCGGCCGGCACGCCAGGCGGCAGGGCCAGCTTGACGGTAACCGTGTGCTGGGCCGAATTGGCAGCCGGGAAGATTTGATCGACCATGGCATCGACGGTGACATTGCCGTCCAGCACCACCGGTATCAGCGAATTGGGGGTCAATTCCGAAACCAGCCGGGCCGGTACTTCCAGCCGCAGGTCCAGACTATTGACATCAGCCAGATCGACCAGCACTTGTCCGGGCTGGACGGTGTCGCCCAGATCGACGTGCTTACCCAGAATGACCGCCGGGAAGGGCGCTATGCTGCGCCGGTCGCGCAATGCCGACTCGACATGATCGATGCCGCCCTGTGTGGCGACCAACGCCGCCTGTTGCCGCTCATAATCGGCCCGCGCCTGATTAAGCGCCATGACCGAGAATTGCTGTTCGGACTGCGGCATCATGGGCGAGCCGCCCATGAATGGCGCGACCCGATTCATCATGTTGTAGAACGGCACAGTCATCCGTTCGTAGGCATCGTAGCCGGGGCCACCCATGGGCGAGACCGTGGGGCCGTAGAGCTTGTTGCGCAATTGCACCTGGGCGTTCTGGCTGGCCGACATCTCGCCCGACAACTTCGCCCAGGCGGTACGGTATTCCGCCAACTGCCGGTCTTCGTCGAGACCGATCACCACCTGACCGGGCTGGACGATCTGCCCTTCCCGGCCGTAGACGTAGACCACCTTGCCGGCCCCTTGGGCGTTGAGGTGAACGATCTGCCGAGGTTCGACGTAGCCGCCTACCTTCATGCGCGATACCAGGCTCTGCTGCACCACTTCAGTTACGCCAACTGCAGGCTCCTGGCGTTCGGCCACTGCCTTTTGGCTGGTATTCGACTCCGTCTTGCCGCCCTTGATTAACCAACCAAGCAGCGCGCCCGCCGCCAGTAAGCCAACAACGGCCGCAATAGTCGTTTTATTTGTCATCGAATCTCACCCCTGCCATTACTCGAACCCGCTGCCTCGACCGAGGCAGCGGCCCAACCGCCTCTAGCCGCGAGGCACCGTCCCCATGGCCGCGAAGCTCTTGATGAACGGCCCCGCCATGGCCGGGTTCTTGATCATGGCGCCATAGTCGCCGACCTTGAATTTCATCTTGCCGCTGGCATAGGCGATGCCCAAAGCCATCATGCCGATGCCCTTGGTGAGCCACTTTTCCCAATCGGCCGAACTCGCCCTCAGGTCCCAGTTCATGAGCTGGTTTTCATAGCTGCCGGCATGGACCACATAGCCGTTTTCGACCACGATCACGCCGTGCGGCGCGGCCTCGCCATCGAAGCCATAGGCAATCGTCGAGTTGAAGTTGATCTTGGCCAGGGCATCACCCAGCTCCGGGTCTTCGTTCCAGGCGTTGCCAAAATCAACCATCCAATCTTCAGAAAACAAAGCAGCCATGTTCATCTCCTCTCCGAGTAGCCAAAATACCGACCAGCATCCTTGCCCCGGTAAAACGCTTCCGTTCTAATTACCGGAACCAAACGCTTGCGGCGCCTATTACTTACAGTTTTATTTCTATCTAGAACGTAGCAAACGGCGTGCCACATATATCTTATTGATTCGTATGGTACATTTAGTTGACGCAACGTCCGACGATGTTGCACAGTGTTGCAAGACCGCTCCTTTGTCCCGTCAACACAATACAATTTACACATAGGAATCAAGATGATAGACGTCCTTGCTGCTGCAACATCACGCAACACACGATCTACCGTGGATTTTCTGACCACCACTCACGAAGTGCTGGAAAGCATCATCGACCAGATCAATGACGGTATCGTCATCACCTCCCCGGAAGGCACGATCAGTTATTACAACCATGTCATCCGGGATTTATTCGGCCTCGGCGAGGACCAGCCGATCAAACAACTGAAGGACCTCTGCAAGATCAACTGGAGCAAGCGCCTGGCGCGGGCGGCGATCGATTCGGGCGGCGACTACGGCACCGCCATCGCCAGCGACCGCGCCATCCACTTCGAGGAGAAGATTCACGCGGGCGACACCATCCGTTTTCTCCAGTTCACCATCAAGCGACTGTTCTCGCAAAATCGCCAACATGAAATCCGGGTGATCGTGATCCGCGACATCAGCGCCAAACGGCGCCTGGAGGCGACCCTGCAAAGCGGCGGCACCTGCGGCCTGATTACCGGCAGTCCGGAGATGCTCAAGGTATTGGAACGGGCCAGACAGATCGCCGCATCGGACGCCTCCATCATGTTGCAAGGCGAATCCGGCACCGGCAAGAGTTGTGTGGCGCGGCTGATCCACGAACATAGCCCGCGCCACGGCTACCCGCTGGTCGAGGTCAATTGCGCGGCGGTGCCGGAAACCTTGATGGAATCGGAGTTCTTCGGCCACGCCAAGGGCGCCTTCACCGGAGCGCACGACCAACGGCAAGGCAAATTCCAGGCCGCCGACCACGGCACCTTGTTTCTCGATGAAATCGGCGAGTTGCCGCTGCACCTGCAAGCCAAGATATTGCACGCCATCGAGGATAGACGGTTCCAGATGCTGGGTTCGAACGAGACGCTGAACGTTAATTTCCGGCTCATCAGCGCATCCAATGTGAACCTGCGCGAGGCCATCGACAGCAACCAGTTCCGCGCCGACCTCTATTACCGGATTGCCGTGATACCGATGAACATCCCGCCCCTGCGCGAGCGGATCGGCGATGTCCCGCTGCTAGTAAACCACTTCTGCGACGACCTGGTGGCGCGCGGCCACAAGGACAATATCAGGATCACCAAGGGCGCCTGGCAGACCCTGTTGAATTACCCCTGGCCAGGCAATATCCGGGAACTCAACAATGCCATCGAATATGGCGTGATCTGCTCGGACGAAGGGGTCGTCGACGTCGATAGCCTGCCCCAGGATATCCGGCTATACAGCCGCGATACCATGGTCGGCAAGCTACCCGCCGTACCCGTCGCGCCGGCTGGCGACAGCCCCGCCGGGGATGCCGAACTGCGTAGCCAGCAACTCGAACTGATCGAGGCGTTGGAAAAGGCGCACGGCAGCAAGGCGCTGGCGGCGCAAATACTCGGCATCGACCGCACCACGCTATGGCGGCGGATGCAGAAAGCGGGCCTGGCAGGGTAAAAACCACCTTGGCCATGCCGCCATCCGGATCGGCCGCCGTCGAGTACGCAACGCAAAACACTGAAGGCGATATTTTTAACGCCCAAATATCTGCAATGGGCGCGGATGGATGTGCGATTTATTTGATTAAAGGCAACGGCTCGAAAATCAATGTCTGGTCAGGGGTCCATCCCAATTTTTAACCGCTGTGTTGGAGCTCATTCGTAGTGCGTCCACATACGCAAGACACGAACCGTCCTCTCTGGCGTCCTATCCTCCGGGCGCACGTTCATGGCCACCGGCCAACGATCCAATCAGGTTCGCGTCAGAACGGTATGTCGTCGTCCAGATCGCCGGCCACGCCGCCCGACGGTTTGGCCTGGGCCGCGCCGCCGCTCTCCGTCGGGGCGCTGTCATAGTCGGCGCTGCCGCCACCACCGCCACTACGGGAACCGAGCATCTGCATCCGGTCGCCGCGAATCTCGGTGGTGTAGCGGTCATGGCCTTCCTTGTCCTGCCACTTGCGGGTGCGCAGACTGCCTTCGACATAAATCTGGCTGCCTTTTTTCAGGTATTGGCCGCACACCTCGGCCTGGCGGCCAAAGAAGGCCACGCTGTGCCATTCGGTGACTTCTTGCTTGTCGCCGTTCTTGTCCTTGAACGTGTCCGTGGTAGCGATGCGCAGATTGGCAACCGCGTCGCCACTGGGCATATAGCGAACCTCGGGGTCGCGCCCCAGGTTGCCAATCAGGATTACCTTGTTTACCGAAGCCATTTAATCGTTTCCCCTATTCAACAGATGTGTAATGCCTTCCTCGTCCCAGCCGGTCTGGCTGACCTTGAGCATGACCGTACCTTCTTCATGCAGCACGGTTACCGCCTCGACGCCGGTAAAGACCGCCAGTTGTCCGGCCAGCCTTTCGGCATCGGCCGCCGTCATGGCGCCGATGTGGAACATCTGGGTCTTGACCCGTGGCGGCGGTGCCATGGCCAAGGCTAGCACGACCCAGATCGCCATGAGCGCGGCGCAAAATATGAACACGGCGTAATAGCCAACATGCTGCGCCAGCCAGCCGCCGGCCACGCCACCGGTGAACAGGCCGATGGCCTGGGCGGTATTGTAAACCCCCATGGCCGTGCCTTTCGCCTCGGGCGGCGCGATCTTGGAAATCAACGACGGCAGGCTGGCTTCCAACACGTTAAAGGCGATAAAGAACAGCAACAGCGCCAGCGCCACGCCCCAGAAGAAGTTCATCGATGCCGCCAGCAGCAGCTGCGCCGCCAGCATCAACAGCACTGAGCCGACCAGGGACTGCTTCAACTTGCCCTGGCGTTCGCCAAAGATAATCACCGGGATCATGAAGGCGAAGGAGACAATCACCACTGGCAGGTAGACCTTCCAGTGCTCGGCGACCTGTAGTCCGTCCTGAGCCAGGGCAAAGGGCACCACGTTGAACATGGCCATCTGCGAGGCGTGCAGGGCGAAGATGCCCCAGTTCAGACGTAACAATTCCGGATTGCGCAGGACGTCCTTGAGCCGAGCCGGATTGGCCTCGGCGTCGGAGTGGAAGGCGGTCTTGCCGGGGTTCGGGGTGACGAACAGGATCACCGGTATCGCCAGCAGCGACAGGATGCCGGTCAGGTCGAACATGCCCGGCACACCGATCCAGCGGTAGATTGCCGGGCCGGAGGCCAGGGAAACCGCGAAGGCCAGGCCGATGGTGCTGCCGATCACGGCCATGGCATGGGTGCGCTTTTCCTCGCGGGTCAGGTCAGCCAACAAGGCGGTCACGGCGGCCGAAATAGCGCCTGCGCCCTGAATCGCCCGGCCCAGTATGATGCCCTCGATGCTGGTCGCCGAGGCCGCCATGAAGCTGCCAACCGCGAACAGCAACAAGCCGAATATGATTACCGGCTTGCGGCCGATCTTGTCCGAGGCCATGCCGAACGGGATCATCAGCACCGCCTGGGTCAGGCCGTACATACCCAGCGCCAGGCCGATCATGGCATGGTCGGTGGTCAGGTCCTTGGCATACAGGGCGAACACCGGCAGGATCAGGAACATCCCCAGCATCCGCAAGCCGAAAATGCCGGCCAGCGAGACGGTCGCGCGGCGTTCGCCAAGGGTCATCGAATTTGCATCCGAACTCATATTTGGGCTACCTATCGAAAGTGCTTAATATTAACCGTTTTCACTCTTGGTCTTAAACCGCAATGATCCGAGTCCGCGGCGCCCGTACCCACAATCTAAAGAACATCAACCTGGACCTGCCGCCGCATCGGCTCATTGTCATTACCGGGCTGTCCGGTTCCGGCAAGTCCTCGCTGGCCTTCGACACCCTCTACGCCGAGGGCCAGCGCCGCTATGTCGAATCGCTCTCGGCCTACGCCCGGCAGTTCCTGCAACTGATGGAAAAACCCGACGTGGACCTGATCGAAGGCCTCTCCCCAGCCATCGCCATCGAGCAGAAGGCCGCCAGCCACAATCCGCGTTCCACGGTCGGCACCGTGACCGAGATTCACGACTACCTGCGCCTGTTGTTCGCCCGCGCCGGTACGCCGCGCTGCCCCCACCACGGCATAGAACTGGCGGCGCAGACGGTGTCGCAGATGGTCGATCAGGCGCTGGAACTACCGGCGGATACCCGGCTGATGATCCTGGCGCCACTGGTGGTCGGCCGCAAGGGCGAACAGCTCGGTCTGTTCGACGAGCTGCGCGCCCAGGGTTTCGTCCGTCTCAGGATCGACGGCGAGGTTCACGACATCGATGCCGTACCGAAACTGGACAAGCACCGCAAGCACACCATCGAGGCGGTGGTCGACCGTCTCAAGGTCCGCCCCGATATGAAACAACGCCTGGCCGAGTCGTTCGAGACGGCGTTGCGCCACTCCGACGGCAAGGCCCTGGCGGTGGAGATGGACAGCGGCCGCGAGACCTTGTTCTCGGCCAAGTTCGCCTGTCCGGTGTGCGACTATGCCCTGCCTGAGCTGGAGCCGCGCCTGTTCTCGTTCAACAACCCGATGGGCGCCTGCCCGAAGTGCGACGGCCTGGGCCAGATCACCTTCTTCGACCCCAAGCGGGTGGTCGCCTTTCCGCACCTGTCACTGGCCGGCGGCGCGGTCAAGGGCTGGGACCGGCGCAACGCCTTTTTCTACCGGATGCTGGAAGCGCTAGCGCTGCACTACGGCTTCGACATCGACACGCCCTACGAGAACCTCCCGCCGGCTATCCAGGAGATGATCCTCTATGGCAGCGGCCACGAGATCATCACCTTCCGCTACCTGGGCGACGGCGGCCGCCAGGTTACCCGCAAGCACGCCTTCGACGGCGTCATCCCGACCCTGGAGCGGCGCTACCGGGAAAGCGAATCGCAACTGGTGCGCGAGGACCTGGCCCACTACATCGCCACCCGGCCGTGCCCGGAATGCGGCGGCAGCCGGCTGCGGCTGGAGGCGCGCAACGTCATGGTGGGCGGCCATAGCCTGCACGAACTGGCCCGCCTGCCCATCCACCAATCGCTGCAATTTTTCGCCGAGTTGAGACTGACCGGCCACAAGGCCCAGGTCGCCGACAAGATCACCAAGGAGATCGTCGCCCGCCTGTCCTTCCTCAACGACGTCGGCCTCAACTACCTGTCGCTCGACCGTTCCGCCGACACCCTGTCCGGCGGCGAGGCCCAGCGCATCCGCCTAGCCTCGCAAATCGGCTCGGGTCTAACCGGCGTGATGTACGTCCTCGACGAGCCGTCGATCGGCCTGCACCAGCGCGACAACGACCGTCTGCTGGGCACCCTCAAGCACCTCAGGGACCTCGGCAACACGGTGATCGTGGTCGAGCACGACGAGGACGCCATCCGCCATGCCGACCACATCGTCGACATGGGGCCGGGCGCCGGCGAACACGGCGGCGAGATCATCGCCGAGGGCAAGCTGGCCGACATCCTGGCCAGCGAACACTCGCTCACCGGCGCCTACCTGTCCGGCCGTCTTTCCATCCCGGTACCGGCCACGCGGCGGCAGGCGCGCGAGGGCCGGGTGTTAAGCCTGACCGGCGCCAGCGGCAACAACCTGCAAAACGTCACCCTCAACCTGCCCACCGGCGTCATGGTCTGCATCACCGGCGTATCCGGCTCCGGCAAGTCGACCCTGATTAACGACACCCTGCACGCCATCCTGGCCAACCAGTTGAACGGCGCCGCCCTGGAACCGGCGCCCTATGAAAGCCTCGCGGGCAGCGAGTTCTTCGACAAGATCGTCAACGTCGACCAGAGCCCCATCGGCCGCACGCCACGCTCCAACCCGGCCACCTACACCGGCCTGTTCACGCCCATCCGCGAGTTGTTCGCCGGCACCGTCCAGGCCCGCGAACGCGGCTATGAGCCCGGCCGTTTCTCCTTCAACGTCAAGGGCGGCCGCTGCGAGGCCTGCCAGGGCGACGGCATGATCAAGGTGGAGATGCACTTTCTGTCCGACATCTACGTGTCCTGCGACGTCTGTCACGGCAAGCGCTATAACCGCGAAACACTGGAGGTCGAATACAAGGGCCGGAACATCCACCAGATACTGCAAATGACGGTGGAAGAGGCGCGCGCCTTCTTCGACCCAGTGCCGGCCATCAAGCGCAAGCTGCAAACCCTGATCGACGTCGGCTTGAGCTACATCCGCCTGGGCCAGTCCGCCACCACGCTATCCGGCGGCGAGGCCCAGCGGGTCAAGCTATCCCTGGAACTGTCCAAGCGCGACACCGGCCGCACCCTGTACCTGCTCGACGAACCGACCACCGGACTGCACTTCCACGACATCTCGCTGCTCCTGACCGTGCTGCAACGACTGGTCGAACACGGCAATACGGTCGTGGTGATCGAGCACAACCTGGACGTCATCAAGACCGCCGACTGGATCATCGACCTCGGCCCGGAAGGCGGCGACGGCGGCGGCCGCATCATCGCCGAAGGCTCCCCGGAGCAAGTGGCCGCCAACCCGGACAGTCATACCGGGCGCTATCTGCTACCGCTGCTGGCGCGTTCCATAGCCGCCGCCACGCAGCGCAACTGATCGTAGGTATAGCGCTCGGCGAATTGTTCGAACACCGGCTTCATGCCGAATTGACCGTTCGCCCGCTGGCTTTGCAAAGCAGCGCGGATGGCGTCGATCTCTTCCGGCGGCAGCGCCAGCGCTTCATGCGGTTCGAGCAGGCCGAGGCCGATGGCTTCGGTGCAGTGGCTGTACACAGTGCCTGGCTTGAGGCCGCGCGCCTGGGCGATTTCGCTGACCGTGGCGCCCTCGCGCAGACCTTGCAGGGTTAGGCTGGCGCTGGCGCCCAGGCCTTCGTCGAGCGTGGCGACGGAGGCCTTGCGGGGGGCGGCGGCGGTCGGGATCGACGCCGGCAAGCCATGTTCTTCGGCGTGGTTCTGGCAGAGCGCGACAATCGCCGCGCCGTAGCTTTCCAGCTTGCGCGCACCGATACCGGAGATATGGCGCAGCCGGTCAGTCGATTGCGGACATAGATGAGCGATCTCGGCCAGCGTGGCGTCGTGAAAGATGACGTAGGCGGGTACGCCGTGTTCCTTCGCGGTCTCGCCGCGCCAGGCGCGCAGGCGCTCGAACAGGGCCTGGCCGATGGCGTCGAGTTGCGCCGCAGGGGTCTTGCCGTGCGCCGTGCGAGCGGCCTTCTTGTCGATCTGTTTGCGCAGCATGACCTGTTGTTCGCCCTTCAGTACCGCGCGGCTGGCTGGACTGAGTTTCAGCGCACCATAGCTGGCGTGGTCGATCTCCAGATAGCCCAGCGCGACCAGTTGGCGAAACACCGCGCGCCAGTCCTTTTCGGAGAGTTCCTTGCCAATGCCGTAGGTGCTCAGGGTGTTGTGGCGCCACTGGCGGATGCGTTCGCTATCGCGGCCGAGCAGGACATCGACCACATGCCCCGCGCCAAAGCGTTGTTCGGTGCGGTACACGCAGGACAGCGCCTTGCGCGCCGCCTCGGTGCCATCCCAGGTTTGCGGCGGGTTGAGGCAGATGTCACAGTTGCCGCAGGCGCCGCTTTCCTCGCCGAAGTAGGTGAGCAGGCGCTGGCGGCGGCAGGTAGCGGATTCGCACAGCGCCAGCAACGCGTCCAGCTTGGCGTGGCCGAGACGTTTGAACTGTTCATCCGCCTCGCCTTCGTCGATCATCCGCCGCTGCTGCACGACATCGCCCAGGCCATATGCCATCCAGGCATCGGCCGGCGCGCCATCGCGGCCGGCGCGGCCAGTTTCCTGGTAATAACCCTCGATGCTCTTGGGCAGGTCGAGATGCGCCACAAAGCGGACATCGGGTTTGTCGATGCCCATGCCGAAGGCGATGGTCGCCACCATGACGATGCCGTCTTCGCGCAGAAAGGTATCCTGGTTGCGCCGCCGCACAACCTGATCCAGACCGGCGTGATAGGGCAGCGCCTTGATGTCGTGTTCGACCAGCCAGGCGGCGGTTTCTTCCACCTTCTTGCGCGACAGGCAATAGACGATACCAGCGGCATCAACATGATCGGCGCTAATGAAATTGAGCAACTGGGCGCGTGCGTTGTCCTTTTCGACGATCTGATAGCGGATGTTGGGGCGGTCGAAACTGGCGACGAAAATGCGCGCCTTTTCCAGTTGCAAACGCTGCACGATCTCCGCCTGCGTCGCGGCATCCGCCGTGGCGGTCAGGGCGATGCGCGGCACCTCGGGAAAGCGCTCGTGCAGCACCGAAAGCTGGATATATTCGGGCCGGAAGTCGTGCCCCCATTGCGACACGCAATGCGCCTCGTCGATGGCGAACAGGGCCAGTCCCGGGCCGGCGGCCACAGCCTCCAGCAGCGCCAGAAAACGCGGCTGCATCAGGCGTTCGGGCGCAACGTAGAGCAGATCATAGTCCCGATTGAACAGACCGCGCTCGATGGCGGTAGCCTCCGCGCCGCTTTGCGACGAATTCAGATAGGCCGCCTTGACCCCGGCCTCGCGTAGCGCCGCGACCTGATCATGCATCAAGGCGATCAAGGGCGACACCACGATGCCGACACCGAGGCGCAGCAGTGCGGGAATCTGATAACACAACGACTTGCCGCCGCCGGTCGGCATCAGCACCAGGGCATCGCCGCCGGCCGTGACGTGATCGACAATATCGGCCTGGCGGCCGCGAAAAGCGGGATAACCGAATACTTCCTGAAGCAGTGCGAGCGCGGCGGACATGAGCGAGTAGATTGAGTGAGCGATGAATTCTACCAGCCAGTTGAACTTGAATATTCGAAGCAATCCGGCTCCAAGGCTGAAAAACAGCGGTCATTTCTATTTAGCGCTAACAGGCTCAAAACGACCAGGGATAGGATGTGCCTGCCGTTATCCTTTGCGTCCCTGGCCGATTTCATGATGCTGTTCTGATATGCTCGCCTCTATTGACCTCATCGCCCTGGTCGCCCACTTCCGCGAGGCGGCGGATCGGCAAGGCGACGCCCTGGTGTTTGAACTCTATGACCTGACCGCGGCGAGAATCGCCCTGCTAAGAAGATGACCGAACTCATACGACTATCCAAACTCATGGCCGAACGCGGCCTTTGCTCCCGCCGCGAGGCGGATGTCTATATCGAACGCGGCTGGGTCTATGTCGACGACCAGAAGATTGACGTGCTAGGCACGCGGGTCGACCCGGCCAGCAAGATCAAGCTGTCCGGCCAGGCCAAGGCGGCCCAGCAGCAACGGGTCACCATACTGCTGCATAAGCCGATCGGCTATGTCTCGGGTCAGCCGGAGCCGGGCTACAAGCCGGCCGTGACGCTGATCCAGCGCGATAGCCAATGGCGGGAAGACAGCGGCCAGACATTCAGCCCGGCCATGCTCAAGGGTCTGGCCCCGGCCGGACGGCTCGACATCGATTCCACCGGCCTGTTGGTCTTGACCCAGGACGGACGGGTCGCACGGCAGTTGATCGGCGAGGACTCCGACATCGAGAAGGAATACCTGGTCCGGGTCGAGGGTCAGTTGAGCGAGGACGGCCTCGACCTGCTCAACCACGGTCTAGCGCTGGACGGCTATGCGCTGAAGCCGGCTCAAGTGGCCTGGCAGAACGAGGATCAGCTCAAGTTCATCCTGAAGGAAGGCAAGAAACGCCAGATTCGCCGCATGTGCGAATTGGTGGGTCTGCGGGTGACGGGCCTGAAGCGGGTACGCATCGGCCAGGTCAAGCTGGGCCATCTGCCGCTCGGGCAATGGCGGTTTCTACACGAGGATGAACAGTTCTAAGCGGCGCTCAGTGTAGTGTTGCATTCTTTGGAATGCTTATATGTAAGCCCTTGTCGGGATTCAACCCGACAAGCCGGGCATGTCAGCGGGGT
>PFGT01000040.1 GCA_002782005.1 Hydrogenophilales bacterium CG12_big_fil_rev_8_21_14_0_65_61_21
GTCATGCCGCGGCTGGCAAGCCGATCGGCCACCGCCTGGATGTCTTTGCGCAAAAGCTGAATATCGAACATGGCGTGTAGAGTGCTGAAAACGCGATATTTTAACCGGCTTACCTAGGAGCTTGTTGGACTTATGGGGATCGAAGCGAAGCGGGTCAAGCAGGCAAGCCGCAAAGCGGCTGCTCGCAAAAGTCGGCTGGGCGAGGACGGATTTTGCCGATCTTGCCGGTCAATAGTCGTTCTATTGAGCAAAAAAGCGGTGAAATATGGCCCGCTCAGGCGGATTTGCAGCCGTTTCATCATAAGTCTGACAGGCTCCTAGCCAATATCGCATCGATTTCCTTGACCACGGCGATAAATTCGCCTTCCAGGCCTTGCTGCGCGGTATCGGCGGCGGCCAGGTCGTCCCGTTTCGCGGCCTCTTCGATAACCGATGTCAGTCGGACCATGCTATGCGCCCCCATATAGGCGCAAGCGCCCTTGATTTGATGAGCCATGCGGCCTATCTGCCGAGCATCGCCTTTTTGCCTGGCTTCATGAAGTTTGCCGAGCAGTTCCTTGGTGCTGCCGATGAACAATTCGAGCATCTCCCGTATCTGGTCTGGGTCGTCGCGACAGGCGCGGCGAACATGGTCTATATCGAGTCCATCCGACACCGCTGGTCGCGTGGGCGGCGGCGCGCTTGGGTCTCGGTGTTTCATCGGCAGCCACTTGCTCAGGCAGGCGGCCAACTGGGCCTCATCCAGCGGCTTGACCAGATAGCCGTCCATCCCGGCCTCGGTACAGTCGCGCTCGAAGCCGTTCATGGCGTAGGCGGTGAGGGCGACGATGGGCAGCCGGCGCTTGCCGGCTTCACGTTCCCAGTCCCGAATGGCGCGCGTGGCCATTAGTCCGTCCCAGTCCGGCATCTGGCAGTCCATCAACACCAGGTCGACTTCAGACTGGCGGATGGCTTCATAAGCCTGCCTGCCATCCTCGGCGATAGACACGCACAAGCCGAGGTTTTCCAGTAGGTAGCGGGTCAGTTTCTGGTTGATCGGGTTGTCTTCCGCAACCAGTACGTGGCCCGACAGGAAGTGGCCCGGCGCTTGCTGGGGCGGCGCGTCGGCTGGCGCCGTTATAGAGTGGCTGGCCGTACTCAATGGCAGGCTCAACTCGAACTGGCTGCCTTGACCGATCTGACTGCTGACGGTCAGCTTACCGCCCATCAATTGGCTCAATTGCTGGCAGATAGCCAGGCCCAGGCCAGTGCCGCCGTACTGGCGGCTGATGGTGCCGTTGGCTTGTGAGAACGATTCAAATATATGAGGTAACGACTGGGGCGCGATGCCGATGCCGGTATCCTTGACGCGAAACCGGTATAGGCCGGAGCTGGCCCCCGAAGGACAATCCACTTCCAGGCGGATTTTGCCCTTCTCGGTGAACTTGATGGCGTTATCCAACAGGTTGAGCAGTATCTGGCGCAACCGAAAGGCATCGCCGCGCAGCCAGGTCGGCAGATTGCCATCGACCTCGAACTCGAGCGTGAGTCCTTTGCTTTCGGTTCGTGGCCGGTTGAGGGCCACTACCTCGCTTAACATGTCATTCAGGTTGAACGGGGTTTCCTCCAGGGTAAGCCGACCGGCCTCTATCTTGGAAAAATCCAGCAGGTCATTGATGATCCGCATCAGAGACTGGCTAGAATAATCGATCGCCTCGGCGAACTCCCGCTGTTTCGGCGCCAGGTCCGTGCCCAGCAGCAGCCGGGTCATGCCGATGATGCCGTTCATCGGAGTGCGGATTTCGTGGCTGACGTTGGCCACAAATTGCGACTTCAGTTCGGTGGCGGCCAAGGCATCGGCATGGGCCGCCTTGAGACTGTCCTCGGCGGCCTTCTGGCCGCTGATGTCGCGGATGACGCATTGGATATGCTTGCGGGAATCCAGTTGCATCGCGTACATGTTGATATTGGCGGTGAAGCGGCTACCGTCGGCCCGTTGGCAAACCCACTCGAAACTGTCGTGGCCTTGTTCGTAGGCCCTCAGGAGGTGATCCTGAATTGTGCCTTCTCGACCAGTGTCGCCGTTTTCTGGAGGCCATGGATCAAACCCCTGAAGTTCAGCCAGCGAGCCGATACCGAACAGGCTCAACATGGCCGGGTTGCACTGCGTGAAATAGTTGCCATCCAATATCAAAATACCATCGGTATTGGTTTCGAACAGGGTCAGAAAGCGGGTCCGTTCGCGCTCGGTCGCGCGGGTTAAACGCGCCGCCCGTTGCAGTACCAGGAGCGCGGTCAACAGGGCGGCGGCGACGGCGACCGCGCCCAGTATCATCATCAGCCGGCGGGTCCGGTCATAGTCCCGGTCGCTCTGGTGCTGGGCAATGCCGATGGCGCTTTGCTGGACCGCGATCAGGCGATCCAGCTCAGCCACCAGAGCCAGTTGCGCGGCGATGCCTTTGTTCTGGAGCACGTCGAAGGCCAGGAAGGTATAGCCCTGGAAACCGAGATCGGCGACCTGCCATTCCACCGGACAGATATCATGGGTCAAGCGGTCGATGCGGGTCAGTATGGCCGATTCCTCGGCGGAGATGGGTAGAGCGGCCAACTGCTGGCGGGTGAGTTGATAGCCCTCGCCGAGTTTGTAGAAATGATTCAGCTCGTCGTTTTTGTCGAATGGGTCGGTTATCACGACGATACTCAACAACGAAAATGCCCTGGCCCGCAGCAGGTCGCGCATCTCGTCGGTCAGGTGTTCCTTGGTGATATTTTCGCTGACCACGCTCTTTAGTCTGGCGTCGGTCGCCGCCAGTTCGCGCAGGCCGAATAGGCTGACCCCCGCCAGTAGCAATAGCGACAGGGCAAAGCCAGCGCCAATGGTCAGCAGCAGCTTGCGAGTCGGAATCGGTGCCGTGGAGCGCATGTATCAGTCTCTGTGGAAACGGGATACATGATACAGATTGTCATTGCCGACCGTGATTGTCCTCGGTTACTGCAAATGACGGGCGATCTGATAGAAGGCAAAACTGGTCAGCCAGGCCAGCGACAAAGGCCAGAGTACGGCGATGGCGGCTATCTTCCAGCTTTTCGATTCCTGCTTGATGACCGCGATGGTGGACAGACAAGGAGTGTAGATCAAGGTGAACAGCAAGAAACTGTAGGCCTGGACCCAGTCTAGTCGTTGGGCCAATACGCCGGATAGCTCGTTCGGACCGACGCTGTAAATGACTGCCAGGGCGCCGATCACGATCTCCTTGGCGATGAAACCAAACAGCAATGCGGTGGATAGCATATTGTCGATCCCCAGCGGCTCGAAGATTGGCCCGAGGCCACGAGCGATCCAGCCGGCCAGGGTTTGCGGTCCGGCGACGGGAGCATTGAACGGGAAGTGGGTCAGAAACCAGACCATCAGCACCCCGAGTATGATGAAGCCACCGGCTCCAGCAATGAATTGCCGAGTGGCGCGCCAGGCCTCGAAGCCCAGGAAACGCCAGGTTGGTAGACGGTATGGCGGCAGTTCGAGGAGCAGCGGCTCATGGTTACGGTAGCGTTTGCGCCAGATGAATGCGGTCAGGAAGGCCATGACGAAGCTGGCCAGATAGAGTGAAAACAGGGCGATCGGTGCGGCGAGCGGCGGAAAGGTTGCGGCCACCACGAACAGAATCACCTGCAAGCGGGCCGAGCAGAGTGAAAACGGAATAATCAGCATGGTCAGCGTGCGCAGGGCTGGCGAGCGCATGATCCGGGTGCCCATGATAGCCGGCACGTTGCAGCCGAAGCCCAGTAGCTGCATGACAAAGGCGCGGCCATCCAGGCCAAGCCGGCTCATCAGTGCATCAGTCAGAAAGGCGGCGCGCGACAGATAGCCGCTGTCCTCGACGATGGCCATGAGCAGAAAAAACATGGCGATGATAGGCAGAAAGGTCAGCACTGTGCCAAGGCCGTCGAACAGACCCTCCAGCACCAGACTCTTGAGCGGGCCGGGCCAGGTCGCCACGACGGGTTCGAGCCAGCGCGACTTGAGGTGATCGAACAGCCAGCCCATGCCGTCCTGCAACGGTATGCCCAGGCCGTAAATAGCCTGGAACAGCAAGAACATCGTTAAGAAAAAGATCGGCAGACCCAGCCAGGGATGCAGCAGGACACGATCCAGGCGGTCGGTGGCGGAGACGGGCAGGGTAATGGGATTGGTCACGACCCGATGTGCCAGGTCATCCAGTTCCAGTTCGATGCGCGTGTCCCGGTTAAATGCCGCGACGTCGGCCTGGGTCAGCTTGGGGTGCTCATGCAGTAAACGGATCAGTTCGCTTCTGACCTTCTCGATCCCCGTGCCATACTTAGCAGCCAGCGAGATTGCCGGCGCCGACAGCGCCTCGCCCAACTTCTGGGCATCGATCCGAATGCCAAGCTTGTTGGCCTCGTCCGACATGTTGAGCAGCAAACACATGGGGATGCCAAGTTCGCGCAATTGCAAGGGCAGAGCCAATTGCCGGTCGAGTTGGCTGGAATTGAGTACGACCAACAACAGGTTGACCGGCTGTGTTTCCAGAAAATGCCGGACCACCGCCTCGTCTTCAGAAAAACCGTGCAGGTTGTAGAAGCCGGGTAGATCAATGACTTCCACCATGGAATCGCCAAGCAGTATCTTGGCGGCCAGCAAATCGACCGTCACCCCCGGCCAGTTGCCGACATGGGCGCCGGCGCCGGTCAGGCGGTTGAACAGGGTCGACTTGCCCGTATTGGGCATGCCCAATACGACGATGCGTTTCATGGCCCCGGACAGACCTCGATATGAGCGGCATCGGCGGCGCGCATGATCAGATCGGTATGGCCGATTCGAATCTGCATCGGGCCATTGAGCGGCGACTGCCGGATGACCTGAACCCGAATACCGGATCGCAGCCCCAGTCCGGCCAGGCGGCGGCGCAGTTCCTGGCCGGCCTGGATGCTTTCGATGGTACCTGAGGCAGCCGGTGCAAGTTGGTTGAGCGGTATCGACATGGCCATTCCTAAACGAGAATGGTTATCATAATAATCTAAACCGCAGAGGAATACCACTCTATCCTGGACATGGCGACACACAAAAGCCTTCAGACCGGCTTGGCATACCAATCCAGCAGCTGCTTCCAGGCCACAGGTAGGTCTGGATCGAGCCGATAGACGCATTGCGACTCGGCTGCGTCCAGCGGCTCGGCGTGGTCCAGTTGCGATTCCAGTACCTCGAGTCCCGCCTCGGATGCGTCGTTCGCGCGTTGCGCCCGGGCGACGATACGTTGCCGCATCAGATCAACCTCGACCGACAGGGATACGATGCGGATCGGCCAGCCATGGCGGTGCGCCAACTGGAAAAATGGTCCACGCCATGAATGTGACAAAAAGGTGGCATCGACTATGACGCTATAGCCAACCCTGAGCAGGTCTTCGCTAAGCGCCAGCAGCCGCTCAAGCGTTCGCCGGCCGGCCTCTGGACCATAGATGCCGCCCGGAATCGACTTGCTATCGGCCAACGAATCCAGGCCGAACAGGCGTTTCCGTTCGACATCGGAACGCAGTCGGATGGCGTTTGTGGCTTCGAGCAGGCGTTGCGCGACCCAGGTCTTGCCGCTGCCCGAATAGCCGTGCATCAGGGTTAGTTGCGTACTTTGCGGCTGGCTGAAGTTGTCGGCCAAAGCCAGATAGCGCGTGACCTCTGCGATCTGCGTCGGTTCGCTTTGGCTGTAACGGAAGGCGGCGACCTTGGCCCGCACCAGTGCCCGATAGACTTGATAAAAGCGGAAACCGGCCAGGCCGTGGTAATCGCCGGTCTGCTCCAGCCAACGATTGATAAAACGCCAGGCCAGGCCAGCCTGGCCTCGGGCGCATAGGTCCATGAACAGAAAGGCGGTTTCGTTGGCGATGTCGATGTGGCGCAGCGCCGGATTGAATTCGATGCAATCGAAGATCAGCGGCGCGCCATCGACCCAGGCGATGTTGCCTAGATGCAGGTCGCCATGGCATTCGCGGACAAAGCCATCGGCCTTGCGCTGCCGGAAATAGTCTTCAAGACGGCCGCCTTCGGCCTCGCTCCACCGGGACAGTGGCTCAATTTTACCGAGCGCGTCGTCCTGGCCCTGGAGTAGTTCGCGCAGTTGTCTGAAGTTTTCCCGAACCGGATGCATGACCGCCTCTGGCGAGCCGTATCGACTGGCCGCCGGTGTCGCGTCGATTGCAGTGTGAAAGCGCGCGATGCGATCGGCAATGGCGTCGACTTGCTCGGGCGTTATCTCGGCGGCCCGGTCCAGGGTCGAGTCGGCCGGAAAGGCCCGCATATGCACAGCCCACTCCAGCGCCGGGCCGTCGCCGGCTATTTTGGGCACGTCCTCGCTGCCGGTGATGGCCACCACGCCGAGATAGATGTCCGGCGCCAAGCGGCGGTTCAGGCGAACCTCATCCTCGCAGTAAAGACGCCGTTTGGCCAGGCTGCTGAAGTCGAGAAAGCCCAGGTTAAGCGGTTTCTTGATCTTGTAGGCATGGTCGCCAGCCAGCAGCACCCATGAAATATGGGTCTCGATCAGGCGTACATCGGCAGCCGGATGGGGATAGGCAGTGGCGGAAAGGAGCGCCGCGATCAAGGCTGGAAGTGGCATATCGAGGATTATCGATTGATTGCCTTAATGATAGCCATATGGTCTGCCGCCGATCCACAGATTGCCGGCGATATGACAAAATGCGAGTCTTTCTTTTCAAAGGAACAAGCAGGATGCTATCCGACCCGCAACGTTTTGAACGCGCCATCGCCCTTTTTGATGCCGCCAACGCCCAGGATCCGAACAAGGAAACGGCCGATGGCCAGGAATATCCAAAGGAACTGCTGTACGCCCAGCGCATGACCGAAATGCTTGAGCGTTTTGCGCCGGATGCCCCCGAGGCCGTGCATCTCGCTTGCCGGGCACAACACATCCAGCGCTGGAAAAGCCCTCGCTCGGACTTCCCCGCCACGCCCGACGGCTACCAGCAATGGCGGACCGGGCTATACAAGTTCCATGCCAACTCGGCGGGCGAGTTGATGAAGCAAGCCGGCTATGACGACGAAATGATCGAACGGGTAAAAAAAGCTGTTGGCAAGCGCGGTCTCAAGGTCAATCCGGAAACTCAGGCGATGGAAGATGTCGCCGACCTGGTTTTCATTGAGCACTACATGACCGCCTTCGCGGCCAAGCAGGCAGATTACAGCGAAGAAAAGTGGCTGGTCATCATCCGCAAGACCTGGAAGAAGATGTCCAACCAGGCGCATGACTTCGCGGTTTCCGGCAAGCTGAAACTACCGGAACACCTGGTGCCTCTGATCCTGAAGGCGGTGCAGGAAGCCTAAGTTAGCGCCTTGGCAATCCTGTCCAGCGCCTTGGCCAGGTTTTCCTTGGAGGTCGCGAATGACAGCCGGATGCAACCCTCCGCACCGAAGGCCGAGCCTGGCACCACAGCAACGCCGTGTTCCAGTAGGTAGGCCGTCAGGGCCAGATCGTTGTTTTTCTTGATCTTGCCCGCAGCGTACAGCTTGGCGATGGCCGCGCCGGCGTCCGGGAAGGCATAGAAGGCGCCGCCACTGTCAACGCACTTTAGGCCAGGGATGGCATTGAGACCGTCGACCACGAAGCGGTGGCGTTCCTTGAAGGCCGCCAGCATGGGCTCGATACAGGCTTGATCGCCGTTTAGCGCCGCCTCGGCGGCGACCTGTGAGATCGAGGTCGGGTTGGAGGTGCTCTGCGACTGGATGTTATCCATGGCGCCGATGATCGCCTTGGGGCCGGCGGCGTAGCCGATGCGCCAGCCGGTCATCGCGTAGGCCTTGGAAACGCCGTTCAGGACCATGGTGCGGTCATACAAGTCCGGACAGGCGTTGAGAATGTTGGCGAACGGCTGGTCAGAGAGAAGGATGTGTTCATACATGTCATCTGAGGCGATCAACACCCCCGGATGCTGGCGCAGAACCTCGCCCAGGGCGGCCAGCTCGGCCAAGGTGTAGACCGCGCCGGTGGGGTTGGATGGGCTATTGAGAACCAACATCTTGGTGCGCGGGGTGATGGCCGCCGCCAATTGCGCCGGGGTGATCTTGAAACCTTGTTTGATCGTCGCCTCGACGATGACTGGCTTACCATCGGCCAGGACGACGATGTCCGGGTAAGAGACCCAATAGGGCGCGGGAATGATGACCTCGTCGCCGGGGCCGATGTAGGCCTGGCACAGGTTATAGAAGCTCTGCTTGCCGCCGCAGGAGACCAGTATCTGGTTGGCCGCATAGTCGAGGCCGTTTTCCCGCTTGAACTTGTCTGCCACCGCTTTCTTCAGGCTCGGCATACCGCCTACGGCGGTGTACTTGGTGAAACCCCGGTCGATCGCGGCGATGGCCGCTGCCTTGATATGCTGGGGGGTGTCGAAGTCCGGCTCGCCGGCGCCCAGGTTGACGATATCCTTACCTTCGGCCTTCAATTGCGTGGCGCGGGCGGAGATGGCGAGGGTAGGGGAGGGCTTGATGTTGCGGACGCGTTGTGAGAGTTCCAATTGGCTTAACCTTGAGCGTAAATGCGCCGGTCGGGATGGCGCGGAATGTTAGTATCCGACGAATTCGCGCGATTCTACCCATGGCCGTCACTTTTCCCAATAGCCCCTATCTTCTGCATCAGCCATTTCAGCCCTCCGGCGACCAGCCGGAGGCGATCGCCAAGCTGGTCGAGGGCATCGCCCAGGGCATGAAGTACCAGACCCTGCTCGGGGTGACCGGCTCGGGCAAGACCTACACCATGGCCAACGTCATCGCCCGCACCGGCCGGCCGGCCTTTGTCATGGCGCCCAACAAGACCCTGGCGGCACAGCTCTATGCCGAGTTTCGAGAGTTCTTCCCTGACAACGCCGTCGAGTATTTCGTTTCCTATTACGACTATTACCAGCCCGAGGCCTATGTCCCGGCGCGCGACCTGTTCATCGAGAAAGACTCCAGCATTAACGAGCACATCGAGCAGATGCGGCTGTCGGCGACCAAGGCCATACTGGAGCGGCGCGACTGCGTGATCGTCGGCACGGTGTCGGCCATCTACGGCATCGGCGATCCATCCGACTATCACGACATGATCCTGCACCTCAAACAGGGCGAGCGGATTGAGCAGCGCTACATCCTCAAGCGACTGACCGCCATGCAGTACCAGCGTAACGAGATGGAGTTCAAGCGCGGCGTGTTCCGGGTCAAGGGCGACGTGATCGACATCTTCCCAGCCGAACACGCCGATTCGGCGGTGCGTATCTCGCTGTTCGACGACGAGGTGGAGAACATCACCCTGTTCGACCCATTGACCGGCCAGGTTCAGGGCAAGGTCGGCCGCTTCACCGTGTTCCCGTCCAGCCATTACGTGACCCCGCGCGAGACCACCCTGCGCGCCATCGAAACCATCAAGGCGGAATTACGCGAGCGCCTGGATTTCTTTTATGGCAACAGTAAGCTGGTTGAGGCCCAGCGCATCGAGCAGCGTACCCGCTTTGATCTGGAGATGATGGAGCAGCTTGGTTTTTGCAAAGGCATCGAAAACTATTCCCGCCATTTCTCGGGGCGCAAGCCAGGCGAGCCACCGCCGACCCTGATCGATTACCTGCCGGAAGACGCCTTGATGTTCATCGACGAGTCGCACGTCACTGTGCCGCAGGTCGGCGGCATGTACAAGGGCGACCGGGCGCGCAAGGAAAACCTGGTCAATTACGGTTTCCGCCTGCCCTCGGCGCTGGACAACCGGCCGCTGCGCTTCGACGAATTCGAGCGGATGCTGCGTCAGACGGTATTCGTATCCGCCACGCCCAGCACCTATGAGCAACAGCATCAGGAGCAGGTGGTGGAGCAGTTGGTGCGACCCACCGGCCTGGTCGACCCGACCATCGTCATCCGTCCGGTCGCCACCCAGGTGGACGATCTGATGAGCGAGATCAGCCTGCGCGCAGCCAAGGGTGAGCGGGTCATGGTCACCACCCTGACCAAACGCATGTCCGAACAGCTCACCGAGTACTACGCCGACCACGGCATCAAGGTGCGCTATCTGCACTCCGACATCGAAACCGTTGAACGGGTCGAGATCATCCGCGACCTCCGGCTGGGCGTCTTTGATGTTCTAATCGGCATTAACTTATTACGAGAAGGCCTTGATATACCAGAGGTTTCACTGGTTGCCATCCTAGACGCAGATAAGGAGGGCTTCCTGCGTTCGGAGCGATCCCTGATCCAGACCATCGGTCGCGCCGCCCGTCATATCAATGGCACTGCCATACTCTATGCCGACCGGATTACCGACTCGATGCGCCGGGCCATCGACGAGACCGATCGGCGGCGTACCAAACAACTAGCCCACAATGCCGAGCACGGCATCGTACCCAAAGGTATACAGAAACGAATCAAGGACATAATAGACGGTGTTCACAACCTTGAAGAGGAGCAACAAGCCCTCAAGGTGGCCCAGGAACAGGCCCATTACGCGGCACTGGACGATAAAGCGCTGACCCGCGAGATCAAACGATTGGAAAAAGACATGCTGGCGGCGGCGAAGAACCTGGAATTCGAGCGTGCGGCCCAATTGCGCGACGAATTGCATAACCTGAAAAAATTGCTGTTCGGCGTGGACGAGGCCGATCCGATTTAGCGCCTATCCAGACCCCGGCCGAGTTCTGATTAATGCCATGTACAGATAGAATCCAGGCGATGGCAACGTGGCCGATTTGATACGGATGAAAAGTAAATGAGGACGAATCTGTTTTTTCGACGGCATTGCCAAAGAACGGCCAAGTTCTTGACGGTTTTTGCAGCCCTGTTCATGCCTCTTGCGGCTTACGCGGCGCTGGGCGGCGACGAGGCCGACCTGCCAGCCGACGCGGCCATCGCCAAAATAGAGCTGCGCCCGGTCGATGCCAGCCAGGCCCGGTTTCGAGTCCACGAACTGCGCGATGGTATCGATGGTCCGCGGGTTCGCCAGTTCGCCGGCCGCAACGGCAAGATATTTGGCGTCGCCTGGGATGGCCCAGTGAAGCCTGACCTCAGGCAGACACTGGGACCCTACTATGAGCGCTATCTTGCGACCGTTCGGGGCGCCGGCAGCAAGGCGCGCGGCTTGAGACAGGTCCGGACCGACGATTTCGAGTTGAAGCTATCTGGTCATATGCGCCATTTCGCCGGGGCGGCCTGGGTGCCCAGCCTGGCGCCCAATGGCGTCGCCTTGGGAGACGTGCGATGAGGCGCAAGTTATCGTTTCACACCTTGATGGTCTTGGTCTTGGCGCTTTCTGCTTGTAGCGGCGGCGGATCGGGCGGCGATGCCCCTGCATCCGGGTCGTCCAGCCAATCCGGCAATACGCCAACCTCGACGACCAACCAAATCGCCCTTATGGTTGACTCCGGGCCAGCCGGCACCACCACCATCAACGAGTTATACACCTCGGTAACGATTTGCGCGCCCGGTACATCGATCTGTCAGACGATCGATCACATCCTGGTCGATACCGGTTCGACCGGCTTGCGTCTAATGGCCTCGGAATTGGACTCGGCCATGCTGGCGGCGCTGCCATCCTCATTCGATAGCGGTGGCGATGTTCTGGCTGAATGCGCCCAATTCGTCGATGGCTACACCTGGGGGCCGATCCGGTTCGCAGATATCAAGCTGGGCGGCGAAAACGCATCAAATGTCGCGATCCAGGTTGTTGGAGCCCCCAATTTTGCTGGTACGCCACTTATCTGCCAGAACACCGGGGTCGCCGAAAACACGGTCCAGTCGTTCGGCGCCAAGGGCATCATTGGCATTAGCGTTTTTACTCAGGATTGCGGCCAATACTGTGCCACGCATAACCCCAACGGCATGTATTACACCTGCCATGGCAGCGTCTGCTCCGCAACCTTGGCGCCACTGGCGAAGCAGTTGTGGAACCCGGTCGCGCTATTCCCGACCGACAACAATGGCACCATGATTAGTCTGCCGAGCGTGCCATCGAACGGCGCGACATCAGTGACCGGTACCCTGACTTTCGGCATTGCCACCCAGACCAACAATCAACTGGCCAATGCTGCCGTGCTGACGGTTGATCCCATCTATGGCGAACTGACCGCCACGGTCGGCTCAACGACCTATACCGGCAGTTTCCTGGATACGGGTTCCAATGCCTATTTTTATGACATTGGCTTGTTTCCCCATTGCCAATACCTGGCCGGTTTTTATTGCCCGTCGAATGCTCAGGGGCAATCCGGCATATTGCAAGGTCGGAATGGCCAAACCTTGGCGGCCGATTTCATCGTGGGCAACCCGGAATTGTTGCTGGCCGCCAACCCGAACATCGCGGTTTATTCGCAACTGGCCGGGCCAAGTGGCATGAGCGGGGTCGATTTCGGCTTGCCATTTTTCCTGGGCCGTACCGTGTTCACGGCAATCGAGAACAGGACCACGCCGGCCGGAACCGGTCCTTGGTTGGGTATCATCGCCAATTGAGTCGGTGACTCCATGAAGCAAACTCGAGTTTTATTCATCTGCATGGGCAACATCTGTCGCTCGCCTACGGCGGAAGGTGTTTTCCGTCGGATGGTCGAAGTGGCCAAGCTGAGCGAGTCGATCTTGATCGACTCGGCCGGAACCCACGCCTACCATGTCGGTTCAGCGCCGGATGCCAGGGCCCAGCAGGCCGCGCTGGGACGGGGTTATGACCTGTCGAAACTGATCGGCCGGCAGGTTTCCGATCATGACTTCGAACAATTCGACTACCTCCTGGCCATGGATCGGGATAATCTAAACGATCTAAGTCGCCGCTGTCCTGACCGGTATCAGCACAAACTGGCCTTATTCCTTACCTATAGCGCCCAATACCAGGGGCAGGAGGTTCCGGATCCCTATTATGGCGGCCCAGGTGGTTTCGACCGGGTACTTGACATGGTGGAGGACGGCGCGCGAGGACTGCTGGCCGAGATTGGTGGCGGCCAGCCTTGAAAAGGACCGTTTTGACCATAGAACCAAGGGACCGCCAACACTTGCCCAAGCCATGAGCGAAAATCAGCACCCCATTGAGGGCGAAATCGTCGAGTCCACTGAGGACACAACCGAACAACCGACAGCAGGTCTGCCGGCCCAGACCCTGCCGGCGACCATCCATATCCTGCCATTGACCGAGAAGCCGTTCTTCCCGGCCCAGACCTTGCCGCTGGTGATGAACCAGGGGCCATGGATGGAGACGGTGCGGCAGATCGGCGAGTCCGCCCATCATCTGGTGGGCCTGGTGCTGGTCCGTGGCGAAAAGTCGGACGATGCCGCTGCGGAGGATTTCTATGGTGTGGGCACACTGGTCCGTGTCCATCACCCCATGCACTCTGACGGCAAGATTCAGTTTATCGCCGAGGGCATCACCCGTTTCAGGGTGCGGGAATGGCTATCCGCCAAGCCGCCGTATTTCGCTCGGGTGGAATACCTCACCACACCGCGCCAGAATCAGGGTGAGGAGATCAAGGCCTATGCCCTGGCGATCATCAACACCATCAAGGAACTGTTGCCGCTCAATCCGTTGTATTCGGAAGAACTGAAATTTTTCCTGGACCGTTTTTCACCCAACGAACCCGCCTTGCTGGCCGACTTTGCCGCCAGCCTGACCACCGCGCCCAAGGAAAAGTTACAGGACGTGCTGGAGGCCTCCAACCTGCGCCGCCGGATGGAAAAGGTTTTACTGTTGATCAAGAAGGAGTTGGAGGTCGCCAGGCTACAAAGCCAGATACAGGAACGGGTCGAAGAGAAGATGACCGAGCAGCAGCGCGAGTTCTTTTTGCGCGAGCAGCTCAAGGCTATCCAGAAGGAACTGGGCATCGCCAAGGACGACCGTACCGCCGACATTGATCTGTATCAGGGCCGGATAAAGAAGCTCAAACTGCCGCCTCATGCCGCCAAGAAAATCGACGAGGAAATGAACAAGCTATCCGGTCTTGAGCACGGCTCGCCGGAATACACCGTCACCCGCAACTACCTGGACTGGCTGACCAACCTGCCTTGGGGTAAGCACACCAAGGACAAGCTCAACCTGGAACGGGCGCGCAAGATACTCGACCACGATCATGACGGTCTGGACGACGTCAAGGAACGGATCGTCGAATTCCTCGCCGTCGGCGCCATGCGCGGCGAGGTCTCCGGTTCGATATTGCTGCTGGTCGGTCCGCCCGGTGTCGGCAAGACCTCCATCGGCCGTTCGGTGGCCAATGCCCTAGGCCGCAAGTTCTATCGCTTCTCGGTCGGCGGCATGAGGGACGAAGCCGAGATCAAGGGCCATCGCCGCACCTACATCGGCGCCATGCCAGGTAAGTTCATTCAGGCCATCAAGGAAGTCGAGTCGGAAAACCCCATCATCATGCTTGACGAGGTCGACAAGATCGGCGCCTCGTATCAGGGCGACCCGGCCTCCGCCTTGCTGGAGGTGCTGGACCCCGAACAGAACGCCGAATTCCTCGACCACTATCTGGATGTCCGTTTCGACCTGTCCAAGACCCTGTTCATCTGCACCGCCAACCAGATGGACACCATCCCGGCGCCGTTGCTGGACCGAATGGAGGTCATTCGCCTATCCGGTTATCTGACCGAGGAAAAGCTGGCCATCGCCAAGCATCACCTGTGGCCCAAGCAACTGAAAAAATCCGGTCTGACCCGCAGCCAGGTCAACATCACCGATGGTGCCATCCGCCGCATCATCGACGGCTATGCCCGCGAGGCGGGCGTCCGGCAACTGGAACAATACCTGGGCAAGGTGATCCGCAAGGCGGCGGTGCGTATCGTCCGCAAGGAGGCCGAGAAGATTCATGTCACGGCCGACGATCTGGAGGATTTGCTCGATCAACCCGCCTTCATCCGCGAGAAACCGCAGAGTGGCATCGGCGTCGTTACCGGGCTGGCCTGGACCGCCCTGGGCGGAGAAACCCTGACCATCGAGGCCACCAAGGTGCATACCCTAAACCGGGGCTTCAAGCTCACCGGCAAGCTCGGCGAGGTGATGAAGGAATCGGCCGAGATCGCCTACAGCTATATCTCCAGCCACCTGAAACCGTACCAGGGCGACCCCAAATTTTTCGACGGCGCCTTCGTCCATCTGCACGTCCCGGAGGGCGCCACACCCAAGGATGGGCCATCGGCCGGCATTACCATGGCCACGGCGCTGCTGTCCCTGGCGCGAAACGAGAAACTGGCCCGCTATCTGGCCATGACCGGCGAACTGACATTGACCGGCCAGGTGCTGCCGGTCGGCGGCATACGGGAAAAGGTCATCGCCGCTAAGCGGGCCGGTATTACCGAACTCCTTATGCCGGCGGCCAACCGGCCCGACTTTGAACGGCTGCCGGACTACGTCAAGGCCGGCCTGAGCGTCCATTTCGTCAAACACTACAAGGACGTCGCCAAGATCGTGTTCGAACTATGAACATAGCGGTACAGCGAGAACTCGACACCGCTCCGGCCTTGGCCCGCGTTCTGGGTCAGGATTGGACCGAGCTGCCCCAGGACCTCTATATTCCGCCGGATGCGCTGGAGGTCATACTCGACGCCTTCGAAGGTCCGCTCGATCTGCTGCTCTGGCTGATCCGGCGCAACAACCTCAATGTACTGGACATCCCGATGGCGGACCTGACCCGCCAGTACATCGTCTACATCGAGGCGATGCAGGTGCATCGTCTGGAACTGGCGGCCGAGTATCTGGTCATGGCGGCCATGCTGATCGAGATCAAGTCCCGTATGTTGCTGCCCCGGCCACAAAAGGCGGAGGAGGGCGATGAACACGACCCGCGCGCCGAACTGGTGCGCCGGCTGCTGGAATATGAGCAGATGAAGCGTGCGGCCCAGAATCTGGATGGTATTTCCTTGCTCGGCCGGGATTTCCAGATCGTAAACGTCTATCTGGACCGTCTTGCGGCCAAGCGCCTGCCCCAGGTTGGTATCGACGATCTGATCGCGGCCTGGACCGACATCCTCAGTCGGGCGCGGATGAACAGCCACCACAAGGTCGGCCGTCAGGACTTGTCGGTGCGCGAACACATGAGCCGCATTCTGAAAATACTTCAGGGAAAGGGCTGCGCCTTGTTTACCGAGTTGTTTCCGGCGGCGGCTGGCCGGCCAGAATTGGTGGTAACCTTCCTCGCCCTGCTGGAACTCACCCGCGAGAGGCTGATCGACCTGACCCAGACCGAGCCTTTCGCCCCGATCCACGCCTCGCTTGCCGCCAGCCATGCAGACCATCGATAACCCGGAAGATGTCAAAAAGGTGCTGGAAACGGTGCTGCTCAGCGCCACCGCACCGCTGACCCTGGGTGAACTTAAACGGGTATTCGAGACGGAATTGCACAATGATTTTCTCCGTCGCGCGCTCGACGAGCTACGCCAGGAATGGCAGGGCAGGGGAGCCGAACTGACCCAGGTAGCCGAGGGTTGGCGGTTCCAGACCCGGCCGGAGTTCCAGCCTTACATCGACCGGCTGAATCCGGAAAGGCCGCCGAAATACTCGCGTGCGGTCATGGAAACCTTGGCCATCGTCGCCTATCGGCAACCGGTCACCCGAGGCGACATCGAGGAAATCCGAGGGGTGACGGTGAACAGCCAGATCATCAAGACACTGGAAGATCGAGGCTGGATCGAAGTCGTCGCGCACAAGGAAGTACCGGGCCGGCCGGCCCTGTTTGCCACTACCGAGCAGTTCCTGAGCGACCTCAATCTAAGGGCGTTGTCCGAACTACCGGCCCTACCCGAGCTAGCCAAGGAAACGTTATTCGCCGACCTCCCGGTCGAGAACAAATAAGCGATACATAGGAAAAAAACAACATGCCAAGATATTCATACAAGGGACGGCCGCTGAAGGTCGATCCCGGCGCCCCGGCGCAAAGCGAGAAACTGCACAAGATGCTGGCCGCCGCCGGGCTGGGCTCACGGCGCGACATGGAGGCCCTGATCGAAAGCGGCGTGGTCACGATCAACGGCAACCCGGCCAAGGTCGGTGACCGGGTGACGCCCGACGACGAGGTCAAGGTCAATGGCCGCATCGCCAACCTGACCTGGGAAAAGGAACTACCCAAGGTACTCATCTACCACAAGCAGGAAGGCGAGATCGTCTCCCGGGACGACCCGGAAGGCCGCCCGACCGTATTCACCAATCTGCCTCGGCTGAAAGGCCAGCGCTGGATATCGGTCGGCCGTCTGGACTTCAACACCGAAGGCCTTCTGATCTTCACCACCAGCGGCGAACTCGCCAACCAGTTGTCGCATCCGCGCTACGAAGTGGAGCGCGAATACGCGGTGCGGGTGCTGGGCGATTTGACTCAGGAGCAGATGGATACCCTGACCTCGGGCGTCGAGCTGGAGGACGGCACGGCCTATGTGGAAAGTATCTTTCAGGCTGGCGGTGAGGGGGCCAATCAGTGGTATCAAGTCGTCATCAAGGAAGGTCGCAACCGCGAAGTCCGGCGGTTGTTCGAGGCTTTGGGTCTGACCGTGAGCCGCTTGATCCGGGTTCGCTTCGGCCCGATCGCCATGCCGCCCAAGCTGAAACGCGGCATGTTGCTGGAACTCGACAACAAGCAGGTGGCCGAGGTCATGAAATGGTGTGGCCTGCAAGACGAGCTTAAGGCAGCCAAGCCGACACCCCGCAAACCGGACGAGCGAAATAAGATCGGCCATCCGTTCCGGCGCCGGATGCTGGCCAAGCGCGAGCGCTGACGATTCAGCCTCGGCAATTCAAATCCATGGGGGGGTTCATGACCGGGAAGAAAAAGGCCCTGATTACCGGCATCACCGGTCAGGACGGCGCCTACCTGGCCGAGTTCCTGCTTAAGAAGGGCTATGAGGTCCACGGCATCAAACGCCGGTCTTCGCTGTTCAACACCGATCGCATCGATCACCTGTACGAAGGCCCGGAGGTCAAGCAGCGCAAGTTCATCTTGCACCACGGCGACCTGACCGATTCATCCAGCCTGATCC
>PFGT01000021.1:0-17187 GCA_002782005.1 Hydrogenophilales bacterium CG12_big_fil_rev_8_21_14_0_65_61_21
CATCGATGATATTGGATTGCTCATCAAGGCTACGATCCCGTTCGTCGATCAACACGGTCTGGACGGCGATGCCTCGGTCCTTCTCTTCAATCAATGCCGTCTGGGCGGTGATACATTCATCCCGTTTGCCGATTTCCACGTTCATGGACTGAATCACGTTCTCCCTTTCGGCCAGGTAGTCGATGGTGCGAAAAACATCCGTCGGTAATTGAGCCGTATCGGCCAAATTCTGCAAGAACCAGCAACCTTCTGGAGGGCAAGTCCAGGTTAACAACTCCTGGTCATCGACGCCGCTGAATGAGCTGGTCAGGTAAAGGCTCAACGCGAGCGGGTGAAAACTTTCGTTCTTCAGCAAAGCCAGACATGCGGCGCGCGCAAGCTGCGCCGGCTCGCCCTTCATGTCCAAGTGATGACGCAGCGCCAACAGGGCTTTTGCCTGAATATAGGAATTCTCGTGGATGTGCCGCCAGGCATCGTCCTCCGACAAGGTATTGGCATCATGCACGCGGTATGAAAGCAGGGGTTCCCGCAGCCAAATTGGCGCCTGGTACAGGCTGGCACGCAGCGCCCAGTCCCAATCGTGGGTGTACCTTAACGGCGTGAATGCGCCAACCTTTTCGGCCAGGGCACGGGAGAAGAAAAAATTGGAGGTGCCGATGGCGGAGTTGCCGGTCAAAAACCAATTCGCAGCCGGCAGCTCGGCGCAACGAGCGCGCAAGGTCTGGTAGCCGACGGCTCGCGGGTGCTCTCCCACCGTCTCGCCGGCCGAGTCGATGAAGGTCACATCGCTGAATATCAGTGTATCGTTCCCCGTCAGACGCTCCGCTTCGGCAAGGAGCCGTTCGAGCCGCTCGGGCTGGTAGATGTCGTCCGAATCGAGAATGGCAAGGTATTGACCCCGGGCCATTTTCATCGCCTCGTTCAGGGTGCTGTGCGCCCCTTGATTCACATCGTGCTTCACCAACCGAATTCGGGGGTCGTCATATTCGGAAAGCACTGCCCAGGTTTTATCTCGGGAAGCATCGTCGATAGCGATCAACTCCAGGTTCGAGTAGGTCTGGCTCAATACGCTGTCCACCGCAAATCGCACGTAAGATTCGTGGTTATAGGCGGGCATCAGGACGCTGATCAGGGGTCCGGACATACTGGTCATGTGCGGGCCGACCTGAGGGCGGATCGGACCATGATGCGAATCAGTCTGACATTTGTCACCAAAGATACCAGAACCATGCGGATCAAATTAGCCTGTGACACTCTCATTTTCTCAATCTTTCCCGGCATACCCCTAACTACACACTGAATCAGCGATGATGCTGGCACGAAATGTCCCTGCTATGGTTCTAGGAGCCTGTCGGACTTATGATTCTGCCACAGTTACCAAGGTACCCATGACGATAGACGTAATTATTCCAGTTTACTGCGGCCTGGACGAATCTCGACGCTGCATTGAATCGGCCCTTCGGAGCCAAAATATAATCCAGGCCGAAATCGTCATCGTCGATGACGCCTCGCCTGAGCCGGAATTATCCGACTACCTCGATAACCTTGCCTTGATGGGCAAGGTGAGGTTGCTGCGGAACCCGGAAAACAAGGGCTTCGTTGCCAGCGTTAATCGGGGCATGGTCCTGCATCCGGATCACGATGTGGTATTGCTCAACAGCGATACCGAAGTCGCCAACGATTGGCTCGACCGGCTCAATCGGGCTGCCTACTCCGCGTCCGACATAGGCACAGTCACCCCCTTCTCGAATAACGCCACGATCTGCTCCTACCCCTATGAAGGCTGGACCGGAGGAATGCCCGGCGGCTTGGGCCTGATGCGACTCGATGCGCTGTTCGCCGACACCAACCGAGGCATCACCGCCGACCTGCCCACGGCGATCGGCTTCTGCATGTTCATTCGCCGGGATTGCCTCAGTCAAGTTGGCCTGTTCGACGAAGTGAGATTCGGTCGCGGCTATGGGGAAGAAAACGATTTTTGCCTGCGCGCCTCCGATGTCGGTTGGCGCAACATCCTGGCCGCAGACGTGTTCGTTTTCCATGAAGGATCGGTCAGCTTTGGAGAAGAACGGCACGCGCTGATGAAGGCCGCCAGCGCGCTCCTGCTCGAACATCACCCGGACTATCTAAAGCGGGTACATGAATTCATCGGCCGCGACCCACTAGCTCCACTCAGATACAGCCTCGACTTGGCTCGTACCCGGCTCAGCATGGAAGAAGCCGCATCTGTCTACGCGGAACAAAACCGGCATCGCCTCCCGCCAAACGCCAGCCTGCATATTCTGCACAGCTGGGGTGGCGGCGTAGATCGCTGGGTCCATGATTTCGCCCGGCACAATCCCGATAAACGTACACTTATCCTGTATTCATCCAGTGACAGAAACTGCTTTGGCCATGCCCTGGAGCTCGTGGATCCAGCGCAAGGAAATGCGACCATCGCCCATTGGCATCTGTCTCTACCCATACCCGCAACCGAGATACACCATCCCGAGTACAAAGCGATTCTTGCCAGCATTATCGATGGCTTCAATATCGACGAACTCTTTGTTTCCTCGTTGATTGGACATAGCCTGGATACACTGACGACCGGGCTACCAACCGTCAGGATTCTGCACGACCTATACCCGTATTGCCCGGCCATGTTCGGCTTCTTCGATGAGCCCTGTGAGACATGCCCCAGGGACAAGTTAACCGACTGTTTGAACCGCAATCCTAGAAACGAGTGCTGGCATAATTCAAGGCCCGAGGACTGGATTGTCCTCCGCCGGGCCTATGCCGAGCGACTGGCACAGCCTGCGGTTAAAATGGTCGCACCCAGTCAAAATGCTCGTGATCGGCTGTTCAAGCTACTCCCCGAACTCAATGGTCAGCAATGCACCATCATCCCCCATGGCATGGCCCCTGAGGTCATGGGCACGCTCTCCATTCCGGCACAGCGACCGGTCGCTGAATCGTCAGTCCTACGCGTCCTTGTTCCCGGTCGGTTAGAGCCCCACAAAGGTATTTTGCTGTTGCGCGACGTCATCCCTAAACTCGCGGGCAAGGTCGATTTCCTGCTTCTCGGTTGTGGCATGTTCGGCGAATCATTTTCTGGGCTCGCGAACGTCCAGGTTATTCCGGATTACGCACCAGCGGACCTGGGACGTCTAGCCACCGAATTCGCTCCAGATTGCGCCCTTCTTTTATCCATCCTACCGGAAACCTTCAGCTATACCCTGAGCGAAATGTCCGCCTTAGGCTTACCTACGCTAGCCACTCGCATGGGTGCCTTCCAGGAACGCATCCGCCACGGTATAGATGGCTTCTTATACGAAGCGAACGTCGAGTCTCTGGTGGCGTTGATTGAACACCTGGCGGGAAATCGGCAAATCATCAACGAGGTCGCAACATACCTGCATGGTCATGGCATACGCCTGGCGCGAGATATGGTGCTGGATTACCAGGCCTTGCTTGCCGTCGCGATACCCCACCAAACCAGCTCCTATGCACCCCCCCATACTACATATCTCGCCAATGGAATGGAGGCCATACTGGTCAAGCTGCAAGATCGCAATATCGCCCTTGAAGCGACAATCACAGACCTCCGCGCCCGAGCCTCCGAGGCACAGGAATCAAGGCAGGCCACAGACCGGCTTGCGCGGGATATCGCTGCATTGCGTCAGTCCAGCTCCTGGCGGATCACGGCGCCGCTTCGGGCCTTCGCAACCCTGCTCCGTGGTTTGCGCAGAGGGGAGAGAAAACCACCTTTAGCCACTGCCCAGAATGGACAAGACACCGCCGAAGGCAACACTCGCCCATCGACCACCGTTACCGTCTCTAAATCCCGCACATGTCTTCGAGCACAGCTTGGCATTCCCGATGCCGCGCGCATCGTTCTCGGTATCAGCCCGGACGACGATCAGGACGCACTGGACACCTTCATCCGAACCGCCGTCGAACTCGCCAATAGCCATCGGGATCTGTACTTCATCTGGTCAGGCAAAACCGATATCCCCGCCCTGACCAAAGGGGCCGCCATGTCACTGGCCCCGCGACGAATCCATTTCTTGAAGGACGCCGGGCAGGCGGATATCGCAGGCGCTGATTGGGTCTATCTGCCGAAAACCAACCAAATCATCGATCCACATGGCGACGCTTCGCCCAATTTCATGTAACCATAATAACGACAATAGTGTCGCGCCCACCCTCTCATGACTGTCTCCGCCCGATATTCATGAGCGGCCGTTCGATCCAGGCATACGAGGCGGCCGATATGGCCATCGTTAACGGTAGCGCAACCAGGACCATGACAGGGAGTCGGTACACGCCCAGGCCCTGTAAAACCGGGACTGCATGGAGCCAGTCCAATATCGGGTGATGCCACAGATACAGACTGTAACTAATGGTGCCGGTAAAGACCATGAAGGGGTTGCCGAACAATGCCCGAGCCAAGCGACCGCCATTCGCCCCAGCGAAGATTATAGCTGCCGTGCCCAACGCCAGGGCGGGTGTCCAGCCATAGAAAATGGGGTAATCGGACCAATACTGCCCGCGTGAATAGAACAACCAGTAGACAGCGACCAACATCAGCAGCAAGCCAGAGACGGCTAACCAATTGGCCAAGGCTGGAGACCAAAGCCATCTAGGCAGGCGAGCTCGGTTAACGTAAAGCAGCGCGGCCAGCATCCCCATGCTGAAGGTATCGAGAGACCCAGGCAACTGATAACTCGCCACCACCCGTTCCTGAATGCTGGAATCGGCCATCCAGATTGTGACGGCGTGACGCCATGCCCACATGCAGAACAGTGCAAGCGGCAATATCAGCCAGCCACGTTCAAAACGCAGCAGAAAGACCAGGAACGGCAAGGCCAGATAAAACGAAAACTCAATGGGCAAGGTCCACCACACTGGGTTGATGGGCGTAACACCCAACGGTGGCGGCGTGAACAACATCAGCAAATGGCGGCCCCAGTCATGCCAGCCATCGATGCCGGGCTGGGATGGCAACCATGCCGCCAGCAGAAACAATATCAGCAGTTGCGCATAATAGGCCGGGAAGACACGCATCACGCGCCGGAACAGATAGTGTATGGTTTCCGGCCGTTCATGTAGTCCAGCCTGCCACTTGGCAAAGGGCAAGGACAACAAAAAACCGGAAAGTACGAAGAAAATCGAGACGCCTGCGCCGCCCAGGCTTACCAAAGGCGTGAGAACAAACTCATTGGCGCCCAAACGCACGATCAGATCGGGATGATCTGAGAATATCCAGGCGTGATACAGAAAAACCCAGAGCGCTGCCCAACCGCGAATACCGGTCAGAACGTGCATATGCGTTGCGTCTTCTCTGAGAGGCTTTGGTAACGTACTCATGCGCGGAATACCCAGAGCCGATATACCAGGTAATTGACAAAGGTCAGAACGACAGTCGCGCCGACCTGGGCAAACCATAGCATCAAGCCGGCCATCAGAAAGGCATTCAAAAGCAGGATGTTAACGACCCACTGGGCGCCCAAAGCGGTCATGAATCGGATTAGGGTTACCGGCACACTGTCTGCGGGTGAAAAGACCTTCGTGTAAGACAGAAAAAAACGCGTGACTGCGCCGGCCAAAAAACCGATCCCGCTGGCGGCCACTGCTACCATTCCCCCACGAATCAGCAACCACATCAGGGAATAGTGGGCGACCACAGTCAACACGCCAGTCAGTACATGCAGCACGAATTCACGAACCCACTCGGCTCGGGTGACCGAGTAGATCAGGCGGTGATAACGCCTGAGCCTCATTTGGGCGTTGCCAGTTTGCGACTCAGGCGGCACGGCTAAACAGGCTATGTCGGTATAAACCGGTGCGCGCCAAAAAGCCGAAGACCGAGACCCTAATCACGCCGATGCCATATCTCATCGAACGCGGAAAATTGATAGAACTCGCTTCCGGAAAATATTTGGTGGGCACGGAAATCTCGCCCACCTTACACTTATTGATGAGGGCTTGTGCCAGCAACTCATTATCGAAAACAAAATCATCGGAATTCGACTGCCATGGAATCGACAAAAGCGCCTCTCTGGAGTAGGCGCGAAACCCGCTGTGGAACTCAGACAACTTAGCCCCCAGCAGCAGGTTCTCGAAGGCGGTCAACAGCCGATTGGCCATGTACTTCCAAAGCGGCATCCCCCCTTTCAACGCCCCCCCTCCGAGAATGCGCGAGCCGATAACCATGTCATACACGCCCGATGCGATCATCCCAGCCATTGCTGTCACCAGACGCGGCTCATACTGATAATCTGGATGCAGCATTACGACAATATCCGCGTTTCGTTCAAAAGCCGCTTTGTAGCAGGTTTTCTGGTTGCCGCCGTAACCCCGATTCGACTCATGCAATATGGTCGGTATCCCCAGTAGGCGCGCGGTGGCCACAGTCTCGTCGTCGCTGGCGTCATCCACCAGCAACACCGCATCGACAACATCGTGAGGAATGGCCTCCCAGGTAGCTGTCAATGTTTTCGCGGCTCGGTAGGCCGGCATGACCACAAGGATGTATTTGTTATTGAGCATGAGCCAAGTCGGGATTTCGTAGCGAAAACGCGACGATTTTATCGTCCTCATAAACCGGGGCGCCAAATTTGTTCCTCAACAATGGCAAACATTGGCCTACATCGGCGCCCATCCAGACACGTTCGTTGTTATGGACGACGAGATAAGGCTTCTGAAATACCACCATCCCGACGTGTTTTGTCCTGAGTTCCATATCGTCACCCAGGTGAACGGCATTGCGTAAGACAAATCGGACATCGTCCGGCGCTTCGCCATCGCGGCGAGTCAAGCAGAAGCCCGTCAAGAAGCCGGGAATGACACGCTGTTTTCCCAGTTTTTCCCAGCGAGGCGCATCCCATTTCGGGCTGAAATATTGATAGGGCGCCACCGCAATAAGAACGCTCTCCGGTGGCAGCCGGCTGAGCGTCTCCCACCACGGCGACAACGGAATCCGCTCACGCATCGTTTCCCGTACACCGCCCGGTTTTTTTCTGTAGTCGACCTGAAACACAGAATGCAGGCTGTAACTGTCGGGTTTTCGCATAGTTTTCAGGAGCGGTGTCTGAAGCAGCAAAAAAACGAAGGGCAGCAAAACGACCGGCACGGCGATCAACCTACCCATGCGAAATTCAACGTATTGGGCCATCCTGGCCATACCCAGGGCGACAGCCAGCAACAACACGACCACCGCCGGAAGCAGATAGCGGCCAAAGGTAAGAGGGTTGTGAACCCAGGCCGGCCTTGATATCAATACCGCCATATAAGTGAGCAGCAGGCCAAGCAGAACCCCGCGTATAAGCTGCCCTTCTCGCCATAACGACGAAACCCCGAATAGCGCAAAAAGAATGCACACCGTCACGGCAGGTAGCGACGGCGTCCCAAGCCAGGTATGCAACACCCCTAGATAGGTATCCCAGTTCGGCATGTCACTGCCTGATTTATTCAGCAGCGCATTGGGATCGGACACCATGGGCGGCAGGATCAGCAATGCCATCAACAAGGTCGTCGGCACGGCCAGCCAGAGCAACCGTCGGACCCTAGCCACGCGCGCCCCGCGTTCCGCCGCCAGAGTCTGCCAACCGGCCAGAATAAATGGGACAGTCACAAAAGGCAGGCTCAACAGGTGCAGCCAGACGGCCAGTGATGCGCATAGACCATACAGCGCCCCCCAGCGCCAGCCGGCAGGATCGGTCGCCCAAAAGCGCCAGAATGCGTAATGCGCCAGATAGCTCAGAAACAACGTAATTGCGTATGGACGGGCTTCGCGGCTGTAATTTATCAACAATGGCGAAATTGCCAGCAACAGTGCAAATGCGGCTGCGACTCGCCAGCCGAAACGAGGCAAGGCCCAGAGCGGGAACAGGATCAAGATGGCCAGTCCGGATGCCAACATCGGCCAACGCATACCGAATTCACTGAGCCCGAACCAGTGCGCCTCAAGCCAATACAGGCCAGCCAGAGGGATGCTGTAGTCGGCCGTCCCGAACGAACGCATGAATTGGCTGGGCGAGTTGGCAATCAACTGATGCAGCGCATGCCACTCGTCGTCCGTCACGACCTGATATGAAAATTGGTCCAGGCGCAGCCAGGCGCCCAGCAGCGCGATGCCAAAAATACCGAGATATGGCCAAATAGCCGTTGATCTGGATGGGCTGGAAGTCCCGACTGGACGGCTGACGAACGCACTCATGGCGTAGCTGGAAAGGTTCCCGGACGTGCGCCATACGCGACAAAATGGCGCTCCATAATTTCAGCTTCCGCTGGTTTGTTCAGTCTGAACCTCAGGTATGCAGGATCATAGATCAGGTCCTGCGGCACCAGATAGGCGAACAGATAGAAGGCCAGACGAGACAGTTGCTCAGCCTCATCTGTCGCCTCAACCACGAACCGGTATGAACAGTCGCCCAACACCTTGACTGGGATTTGCGACAAAACCGCCTCCAGACCGACGCTGGAATTAACGGTCAAGATACGTTTGCATTGGCGGATGAAGGCGATACTGTCCGCAGAGGCATCCACCCGATAGCTATTTTCCTTCAACCCAAACAGGCTGCCGGGGTGAGCGCGAACCAGCGCCTTATCCTCGGGATACCGCAACAGCACATGCGCCAGAAGGGCTTGGTTATCGAAACCATGTCCAAACGCTACCAGGTTGGAATCGTCCTCCACCTGGAGCGCGACGCCCAAGTCATATTGGTTCGACCGCTCAGGCATGGAGTCGCCTGTGTAAAAAAAATCCCACAGCGCAGCGCGGGACCAATCACCAATATCAAACCCGGATTGTTGATACCTGGCCTCCGCCTCGGTATTACCGTTAACGCCCGAAAAATCCAGGTAGGCCGTCGGCCGATACGACGGCCAACGTAGCGGCCCCATTTCCAGATGCATGACCGGAATGCCGCGCGCCGCCGCAACTTCATTGAGCGAAGGGCAATTGCACCAGGTCAGGATGGCCTCGACTTCATCCGTCTCGCTCTCCGAAAAGACCCTTTCGAATGCCTCTTCCAAAAAGTGAATCCGCTCCGTCAACAAGCGTCTGAAAGCGGCTATGGGGTTATCGCCAGCTTCCGACATCAGCAGAGTGAACAATTCATCTGCAAGAAACCGGTACCGATGCCCGGACACAGCCGTAGGCGCGGGGATACGGAACCCAAGCCTAGCTTGCGATTGCGCCTTCATCTCCCATCGGCCCTGCCTTTTCCAGTGTTCCGGTTCGGTCAGGTAATCCTTGCCCAAGATAAAGAGTATTTCCTCATCAATCGAGCTGAGCAGGCGGTAATAGACCCAAAGATAAGGGGCCCGGTAACCCCGAAATGGGAATGGCAGAAGAAAGGCCGCAATCACCGTCCTTCCCCTGCCGAGACAAATACCTGGATAGGGGCATGAACCACGCCCACCTGGGTTCGGGGAGACCAGAAGCGCAGTTTAGCTATCGGCCGTCGCTGATCCAACTCTTCACGCCGATCACCGGCAAAACAGGCCAAACCGCAATGGACCAGGTATTCACCCGAACTGATCGGCAATCGAACCTGGTATTCCACCACGCACTCGCCAGGAGAAATATCCAGCGGATGCCCGGCGCCAAGATTGTTATCGCCCCAAATATCAGCGCCCTGCTGCTTGGACAACGAAACACCCAATACCACATTGGCAATGTGTTCCGACGCCGCAATATAGAAACGGAAAACGATTCCCTCGCCAGTCTTTACCACGGGTTGATCGTCAAAGAGAGTGCCGTCCGCCTTTAGAATCTCGAGACTTCTGATAATTGCACGGCCCGAACCGAACCGGTGCTCGCCCAATTCCACATTGCTTACCCGCAACTGGACAGCCTTCAATTCCGCCATGCTTGAAGGCGCATCGAGGCGCCCGGTGCCTGCTGAAGATAACTGTGGAGCGCGAGAAGGCAGCATCCCCTTTTCATAGGTCAAGACAGCCGAAAGCACGTCTGTCGTATCTTGCACAACGCGGCCGGCGTCGAGAACGATACAGCGGTCCGCATACTCAAGCACGCTGCCCGTCGAATGGGTCACGATCAAAATCGTGGTTCCCTTGTCGCGCAGCGCCTCCATCCGCTTGAAGCACTTGTACTGGAATCCAATATCGCCGACCGAGAGCGCCTCGTCGACAATCAATATTTCCGGGTCGATGCAGGCCTGCACGGCAAAAGCCAGCCGGACATACATTCCGCTCGAATACGTCTTTACCGGTTGATCGATGAAATCGCCAATATCGGCAAAGGCGGCGATCTCGGCGAACCGCAGGTCTATTTCGGCGGTACACAAGCCCAAGATAGTGCCATTCAGGTAAACATTCTCCCGACCGGTAAACTCGGGGTTGAAACCGGAACCCAGTTCCAGAAGCGCGGCGATACGCCCCCGTGTCTCGACCTGGCCGGAAGTCGAGCTTAACGTGCCGCTGATAATCTGCAATAGCGTCGACTTCCCCGCGCCATTGCGTCCAATGATGCCAACGACTTCGCCCCGGCGCACGGTGAAACTCACCTCCCGAAGGGCCCAAAATTCTCTATGGTATTGCCGAGGTTGATCGCTCGCTAAAAACCGCAGCTTGGGCATCAGGAACTGTTTAAGCCGATCGCCCGGCTTTTCATACACCGGGAAAACCTTGGCCAACGCCTTGACCTGGATGACGAAATTCGTGGTCGCCGGGGCTGTATCACTAGGCTTAAGCATCATGGCGCGACTTTAACACCGAAGGATCGACCGCTTCAGCAACTACGTCGGGTTTATGGAATGACATTGATTTGAAACGGACCAAGCCCAGCCTGGTGGCGCGCCCACATTTGCATGTATGCATTTTCGATATGCTTGGTGAAGAGTGCGGTATCGAAAAGCGGCGACACCATGCGGTTTTCTGCAAGCTTATATTTTATAGCCGCTAACAACACGGGATTGAGTGCCAGTTCCAAGGCTCGCTGTTCATATTCCGAGTGAGAATTGGTAATCAGTTCAGGCACATCGAGTGTCCTCAACAGGCTGGCCGCCACACGGCCGGCGAAGGTACTCCCCTGACAAGTCAAAACGGGCAGGCCCGCCCACAATGCATCGCTGGCCGTGGTATGTGCGTTGTAATAAAAGGTATCCAGAAACAAGTCCGCCAATCCATGTCTTGCCAGATGATCCGAGACATCGTCCATACGCCTTGCAAACACCAACCGATCCGGCGATACGCCGCGCAATTCAGCTTGCCGTGATAGATTTTGTATGGCCACGGGATTCCCCATGCCTACCGATAGCCAGAGCACGCTACCCTCCACCCTTTCAAGTAGGCGCATCCAAATATCGAATATATCCACAGTTATTTTATAGTGATTATTGAAGCAGCAGAATACAAATGCGTCATCAGGCAGACCATAATATTCACGTGAATAAATATTACTTGATATTTTCCTTGTGGCATCGGCAACCAAATAGCTATTCGGTAAATAAGCGACCTTTTCTGTGTATGCCTCTACATGATCCATGGGGATAACAGTAGCATCCGCTATTATGTAATCATAGTAGTCGGCTCCCATAGTACCAGGGTAGCCAAGATAATTTACCTGTATAGGAGCAGAGCGCAATGAGAAAATTCCGGTACGTGCATCCTGCGTATGCCCATTTAGATCGACTGCAATATTAATTTCCATATCCCGAGCCAGAGATGCAATCTCTCCTTCCGAGCTATCCTTGACATCATAAAAATGGTCAAATGCACTTTCTAACCTCTGGCGGTAACGATCCGTTGATGACGGCCCGAATGAAAAGGCATATATCTCAAATTTGCTACGATCATGATATTCTATAAGCTGTGATATCAGATGAGACACGGGATGATCGCGAAAGTCCGAGGAAAAATAACCAACCCGAATCCGTTCATGCCCATATTCTGAACTACCTAATAGTATGGGTTTCCTGGCCGGGTATCTGTCCTTGATGAATATTTGAGCGCATTTTTTTTGAATTTCTGGCGAAGCAGGTACTGTCAGCATATTAAATGGGATCGAGGTTTTTGCTGAATCTTCAACCCCCTTCGTTATTCTATCGGCTATGGCATACAGGCCATCCCAACTACACAAACGAAGCTTGGTGGCCAGCCAATCGCCCAGGATATAGGGTGAATCCGGTTGTAGCTCAATCGCCCGGTCATAGTAGACAAGTGCTTCATCAAGGCGCTTTAATTTTTTCAGCGCCTCGGCACACGCCCTATAGGCATCGGCCAGGCCAGGTTCATATTGAATAGCTAATTCATAGTCATCCATAGCATTTGCATAGCGCATCAATTTTGCCAGCGCCAATCCACGGTTCAGGTGAGCCTCACCATGCATAGGCACCAGGCTGATTGCGTGGTCATAACTCACCAATGCCGCCTCATACTGCCTCAATTCCGCCTGCGCGACCCCCTTATTTATATAGGCATCAGCAAAATTAGGATTTAATGTAATGGCACTATCATAGTTAGCAATGGCTTCGATATTCTGGCCAAGTTCAAACTGAACTAGTCCTCGATTGTAATAGCCAAGCGCATACTTGGGGCCGCACTCAATAGCCGCATTTAGGCTGTCCAATGCCTTGTCCAAACGGCCCATTTTTCGATATGCCATGCCAAGATTACTGTAGGCTGACGGCACGCCAGATTTACACACCAACGCCCTTTCTAGTAAATCAACTGCCTCGGCATATCTACCTTGCTGCGCACAACATATACCGCATAGGTGCAGCGCATCGAAGCTGTTCGGCTCGACCGAAAGGATGGTTCGATAGAGCGCCTCTGCATCTGCCTGCTTACCGGCTTGATGCAGTCCAATGGCCCGTTTGATTAAGTCATTGACCATGTTTAATTCTTGTCAGCGTTGATGCAGGAGCCGAGTCGATCTGACAACTGTACAAGATCATAGCGCTCACCATTTTCACGCGCGATTTTCAAATAGTCATCCAGGTTTCCATAAAATATCCTGTTTCTATTAGCTGCGATCGATTCCAGCAGATACGAATTTATTCCGGGTCCGAAGTGGTCCATATCCTTGTAATTGGCAACATCGTCAAGGAATGCCTCGTTCTCGAAACCATAGATATGTATATTATTCAATTCCATGGACTCCTCAACCAAATATCGAACGACGCCTAAATGCACCTCTGCATCGCTAATCCTGTCTTGGTACCAGATTGAAAATTTTGCCCTTGAATAGGGAGGAAAGACAAGGTAGAAATCGGTACCCGGATATTGCCTGGCCAACGATAATAAATTATCGTCGATATAGTATGTTGCCGCTGCAAGTTTTGCCTTAATCTCTTCCTTATTTGGTCTTTCAATTGCATTCTTTGTTATGGCATATGCAGCGTCACTGATTTTTTTATAGACATCCTGTATCTGATAATTATTCTTGTTCTCACACCACTTACTTAAGCCACCGAATCGCCTTGAATACTCTGGATCGTTCATCCATGAATTCGGCCTATCCAGTGAAACTACTCGCCCTACACAGTCCTCACTATGTGACCAGGTTACAAGACAGCGTAGAAAATGCTCATTAAGATATACTCTGACGTCATTTAGTGGGTTTTTATCATATAAAAAATCAAAGCTTTCAAGCGGAAATACTCTGTATCCCTTCTTTTGATTCAAGTAGATAAAATCCATTGAATATATTATATTTTTGACATGCCTGTGGCTTAGCATGTAATTCAGCATCAGCGATCGCTCATAGAAATCCCCTGCCGAGATCGACAGATTAACAAAGCGCCCGCCAAATAACCTTCCTGCCTCATCGGCTGATGTATTTTCGAATACGCTGCTGCCGAGTATTACCGAGTCGAATCTAGCCCGCTTAATGACCCCCAATGTCTGAAGTCGCATATTGTCATGTACCGTCGATGGTCGTCCCCAGGCGGCATGAAAAACTTGTAATGGGTCATACGCAAATAACGCGGTTATCAGCGCAACACCAGGCACCAAAGCTGCAAGCAGGAAAACTAAAACAATTTTTTTATAATTTTTATGCATTTAGAAATTGAAATAGATAAATTCGCTGTAGCTTGTCGAAAACATATACAACCCGGACAGCGAGGCCATCAGCCCTATCATAGTGGCCCAGCCATAACCCAAGCGCTTCCACGAGCCTTCCATCTGCCACATTTCGGTTGAGTTCTTCTGGGTCAGAACCATAGTCAAGGCGAATAAAATGGCCAGGGGCAACAAGCCATTCCCGTTTATGCCCTCCAACCACGGGCCGAATCCAACGCCCTCGGCCTTTAAATATCCGAATGTTTCCATCATGCGGCTGGGTAATATTAGGCCATTCATGCCCAGCATCCCCATGAATACCTTGGTTACATCTTGCATGTCCTTGGCGCGAAACACGACCCAGGTGGCATTGATAAAGCAGAATGTCAGTAGCCACCCAGCGATAGCATTCAACCTTAGGCCCAGGGTCTGCCATAGCCGGTGAACCACCATCGCCACCCCGTGCATCGCCCCCCATAGAACAAACAACCACGTTGGGCCATGCCATAGCCCGCCCAGGACAAAGGTAATGGCGAGGTTGACATAGGTTCGCAACTCGCCCGCTCTGTTGCCGCCCAACGGGATATATAGATAATCGCGCAGGAATCGGCTGAGCGTAATGTGCCACTTATGCCAGAATTCCCTGATATTTGTAGATTTATATGGCGAATTGAAATTGGCCGGCAGTCGAATATTAAACAGCAATGCCGCGCCGATTGCCATATCGGTATAACCGCTAAAGTCGAAGTAAATCTGAAAGGTATATGAAAGGCTGGTAAACCAGGCCTCAAAGAAATTCAGGCTCTGCGACTGATCGAATCCCGCACTCGCCCAGCGGGCGAATGTATCGGCCAACAGCACCTTTTTCGAACAGCCGATACCAAACAAAAACAGCCCCAACGCCATGTTTTTATGCTGTTTTGTCAAATTCCTGAGCGAGCCGAACTGGGGCATGATCTCCTTATGATGAATGATCGGGCCGGCGATGAGATGCGGAAAAAACGTTACAAACAAGGCATAGTTCAGAAGGTCATATTCCTTCACTTCACCGCGATAGCTATCCACCAGATAGGCAATCTGGGTAAACGTAAAAAAGCTGATCGCCAGCGGCAATGTAACATTGAGCAAATCAGGGGCATTGCCCAACAGGTGATCGATATTCGTCAGCAAAAAACCAGAATATTTGTAGTAGCCGAGAAGCGCCAGATTCAAAACAAGGCCAAGCAATAGCCAGCCCTTACGCTGAGGTCGATGTTGATCGGGAAGGACGGAAAGACGGCTTAGAGTGCTGCCAATGGCATAATTAAAAAATATTGAGAAAACCAGCAAAGGCAAATAGTGCCAATTCCACCAGCCATAAAAGAAGAGGCTGGCAAGTACCAACCAGGTCTTACCGGCAATTATTCGATGCCTGCCCAGCAACCAAAAGTACACCAGGAAGGTCACCGGCAGGAATAGCAGAATGAATTCAGTGGAATTAAACAGCATCTAGTTGCAACTACATCCAGTTGATCCTAACGATCATGGCACGGCACGCACGGTCGTTCGCCCGGCGCATCTTCATGGCGGGCATGGCCCGCCCTATTCAAACCCTGCGTGATTATCGTACAAAAACAAAGGGCATCCGAGTGTTATCCTGGATGCCCACTTGCCGAGCCACGATGGAATCAATCCTTACGTAATGCCTCCAGTGTGGCATCGTCGATTTCCACTGGCTTGGTTCCAGCGAATTGCTTCATGAAATCCTTGCGCCTGATTTGCATCAGATCGCTGCGCACCTTGGCGATGGCTTGCGCCTTGACCTCGTCAAACGGCGCGACTGCGGTCTCTCGATGCGCCAGCAGCTTGATGATATGGAACCCGAATTGGCTCTTGACAAGACCGCTGACCTCTCCCGGTTTCATGGCGTATGCCGCCTGCTCGAAGGGCGCCACCAAACGACCTTTTTCTTGCCAACCGGGCAGTTCTCCGCCATTACTCGCAGAACCTATATCCTCCGAGTTTTCTTTGGCCAGGGCCGTGAAATCGCCGCCGGCCCGGATTTCGGACAGAATCTTCTCCGCCTTGGCCTTTACCTGGTCAGTTGATTTCTCATCACCATCGGCTGGCGTCTTGAACAGGATATGAGCGACCCGTATCGCTTCGGGCTGTTTATAGGCCGCCTTGTTCACTTCATAATCGTCCCTTGCCAAGGACTCCAGATTCGGCAACGCGGCCTCGATCCTGGCTATTTCGGTCTTGACATAGGCACGGACCAGAATGTCACGTTTGGCTTTTTCAATCTGGGCCTTGACCTCGGCCAGATCGGCTGTGCCCGCCGCCTGGGCGGCGGCCAATAAACGGCCGTCTTCCAGGTAGTTTTTGACAAAGAGCGCCATCTGCTGCTTGCTCATCCCTGAACGCACACCGGGTGGCGCCGATTGCAGCTCGATCTTCAGTTCGTCTAATGTAGCTGCACTGCGGCCATCTGAAATGGCCAGGGCATCGGCATGGGCCCACATACCCATGGTCAGCCCCCCCGCCAACAGAGCAAACAGGGCTTGCCTGATATATCCAGTCATCGTTTGTCCCATAAAAAAACGGCGGACTATTAGCATCCGCCGTTTATCTTATTAGCGATTAATACTTAAAATCATTAGTTTCTTCTGTCAACGCAAATGTACAATCTTGACCTGAACAAGTGTCATCAATCCGAATATTCAAATAATACAACTTGCCTGGGCTGACCGGGCAACCGTACTTTCCAGTTTGGACATTTTGCGTTTTCTTTCCAAACATCCAGTTTCTGCAAAGTTCTGGTGTGTTTTCATATGATGCCGTTGGGTCGGATGTCAACCACATCGAAAATGCATGTGGTGTATTCAAGCCATTACGAGCACTTAAGCCAAAGTTACCACCATTTAGGCTTAAAGTATTTTTACTCGGGAAACGTATACTCAACACATTTCCTTGCGCCATCGTGATGGTGGAGTTTCCCGATGTTTGACTCCATTGAAGTGCGCAGGATGACGACGAAATTTCCGCAGTCACTGAATTCACACAACCGGGTATGTAATCCACATTACCCACACCGCCGGTATTCATCTGGTCCACGACAAACAGGTTCGTCGTACCGGCAGGAAGCCACAGGCCTGTACCATAACCCGGATCATTAGCCGCTCCGGGTGTCGTTGG
>PFGT01000021.1:17193-18486 GCA_002782005.1 Hydrogenophilales bacterium CG12_big_fil_rev_8_21_14_0_65_61_21
CGTTGACGGTATCGGTACCCCGCCGGTGACATAGCCACTACAATTAACGGTCGCGTTTCCGGCCGCATCAAAGGCGATGGTGGAGAATGTCGCACAGCTATAGCTGGTCGCGCTATCCGACATCGACACACTCGCCGCGTTAGCGCCTGCCGCCGGAACGATCAAGACCGCCGAGTACAACATCGACTGCAAAAGGTGATTGTATTTCAAGGCAGTTCCCCAAAAAAATTAACAGTTAAGATTATAAATCCGTGAGTGTGACCCCGCTACCTTCATTTGGTTCCTGTAACCGGCAGCATGGACCAGCGGCCGCTTTGCCGTTCTGAATGGCTCGCTGAGTTTAGGTTTCGCGGCTAAAGCCGCTCCTACGATTTCGCTTCCGACTCGTCCGGCTCAGTTCACCCTGCACCATCGCGGCGGGCATGGCCCGACCTTGCAGATGGTTTCATTATTGTCATTCCGGGTTCGACCCGGAATCCGGTATTGGGGGAACCTAAAAAATTCGTCATTCCTGTGCAGGCTGGAATCCAGTTTGTTGATTTGACTGGTATCCCGCTCAAGGTGGCTCACGTTTGGGCGTTTTACAAACCGTGGATAAAAAAAGGCCTGCTATAAGCAGGCCCTTGATTTCCCGGCGCTAACCGGGAACTAATATTTTACTGAACTGGAAATCAATGAACGCCACTAGCGGTGGTGTGCATTTCGCTGGAGCCGTAGTTCGTGGCGGCTGAGCCGGTATCACGAACGATGGCGGCGAAGCCGATGACTGGCAGACCGGTAACCGTCGTTTTACCAGTTGAGAGGTTGCCGGTGTTGGTCAGGCTCAGCTTCACCCAGCCAGAGGTACCGACAGACGTGGTGTCGATGGCCTTGTGGTTGACACCGGCGCCGAACACGCTGGCACCATTGAAGTCGATTAAGTTGGCTTCGTAGCACAGGCTGTCGCTACCGGGCGTGTACGGCGAGAAGTGGGTGCCCGAGGTCGCAGTCGCTTCATTACGGTCGTACCAAGCCAAGGAGACCTGATCGCAAGACGTACCCGTGAATAGATTAGCGAACGGCGGCTTAACAACAGGGGTTTCAAGCTTGTCCGTATAGAAATGCTTGGTCGGGGCCGTTACAACCCAAGTGGTGGCCGCACCGGAACCGCTGGCATATTCGTTGATCACGTTATCGGCGGACAACAACACGCTTACTACATCTTCGGAAGCCGCAGCCACTACAGATATACTGGCACCGTTACTGATAAGCAAGCCCGGATTGCCGAAAGCGCCATCTCCATCTCTTAGGCTA
>PFGT01000037.1 GCA_002782005.1 Hydrogenophilales bacterium CG12_big_fil_rev_8_21_14_0_65_61_21
GGTTTGCTGATGGGGCATATCTCGTTCCTTTCTCGAACGGCTAAATATGCCTCACACACAAAAATTCTGACAGGCTCCATGTTCCAGACGGGAATCCGAACAACCAAGCAACGGCGCGGCTTTGCGCCTGTTCGCTAGCTTCTGCATCGAAGTGACTCGGCGCTTTATCAGATGCCGAAACTAAAATCCTCAGCGGTAATCTGCACTCCATCGGCGTTGAAATGAGTGCGTTTCCAATTCAAATCCGACAGGAACATCAGCTCATCAAAAGCCTCCGCTGGCAGGCCCTTGCGGTCATCTCGGTCATCAACCAGGACGGAATTCAGATAAAGCTCGGTCGCCTCGGGGTTATCCCACACCCTCAGCAACCCATCGACGATATGTGCATAGCGCGACTCCAGTACACTGCGAGGGCCATTTTCGGTCGTTGAACCACTATCCCAAAGAGTATTCATTTTCATACCCAGCGATAATATTACACGGTTCTTTATAGCTCAAAAATGCCTTATAAAACAATGTTGGATAAGCAGCGCACGAGGCTGGATCAAGGGCCCGAAACACTGACTTGGCGCGCTATTCTGGATGAGGTTGGTAGCCATCGGAAAAGCCTGCTATTGGGTAACCTGGCCGCCATACTGGCTGTTTTGGCCGCCGTTCCTGTGCCGCTGGTCCTGCCGATATTGGTGGACGAGGTGCTGTTGAACCGGCCCGGCAGGTATATCGCAACCATAGGCCCATGGTTCCCGCAATCCTGGCATGGCCCGGCGCTATACATCGGTACAGCGTTGCTGTTGACCCTGGCGCTTCGGTTTGTGGCTATCGTGCTCAACGTCTGGCAGGGCCGCTCGTTTGCACTGGTCGCCAAGGAGGTCGTCTATGGCATCCGGCGCCGAATGCTGGCCAGGCTATCCGGGATCGCACTGTCCCAGTACGAGACTTTGGGTTCCGGTAAGGTGACTTCGCATTTCGTGACCGACGTCAATGCGATCGACGCATTTTTAGGTGCTTCCATCGCCCGATTTCTGGTGGCCATCTTGTCCTTGCTGGGGGTTGCGGTCGTGTTGTTCTGGATGAACTGGCGGCTGGCGCTGTTTATTTTGCTTCTAAATCCGGTCGTTATTGTGTTTTCGACCCGCTTTGGCAAACGGGTTAAAGAACTGAAAAAACAGGAAAATTCGGCATTTGAATGCTTCCAGGAAGCGCTGGCCGAAACATTGGATGCCTTGTCTCAGATTCGCGCCATGAATCGGGAAAAGCATTACTTGGCGCGGGTTATGGACAGGGCTGGCGACATCAGACGCTATGCGGCGGCATTTGCCTGGAAGTCAGATGCCATGAATCGGGTTTCCTTTTTTATCTTTCTGGCGGGGTTCGACGCCTTCAGGGCGCTGGCCATGTTCATGGTGCTTTATTCCGGCCTGACTATTGGCGAGATGTTGGCGGTGTTCGGTTACCTCTGGTTCATGATGTCGCCGGTACAGGAAATCATCAACATGCAGTACGCATGGTTTGCCGCCAATGGCGCCATGGCCAGGATAAACGGCTTATTGGCGCTCGATTCGGTGGCCGAGACAGGCAGCGGCAAGGACCCCTTCCAGAACCAGAATACGGTTGGCTTGGAGCTGCGGTCGGTCAGTTTCTCCTACGGCGAAGGCGAAATGGCGCTCGATCAGGTCAGTCTCAGCGTGGCGCCCGGAGAGAAGGTGGCCTTGGTGGGCGCCTCTGGGGGCGGAAAATCGACCCTGGTTCAGGCGCTGTTGGGCCTATATCCGCCCGATTCCGGTGAGATATGTTATGGCGGCACCCCGGTTCGGGAGATTGGTTGGGCCACGGTGCGCGATCACGTTGGCGTGGTGTTGCAACACCCTATCTTGTTCAATGCCAGCATACGAGAGAACCTGTCCATGGGCAGGGAATACCCTGATAGCGCGTTATGGCAATCCCTGGCCGTTGCTCAATTGAAGACCATGGTCGAAACCATGCCGGAGGGTCTGGATACCATAGTCGGGCGGCATGGAGTCCGCTTGTCCGGCGGCCAACGCCAGCGTTTGGCTATCGCCCGCATGGTTTTGTCGGAGCCCAAGGTGGTCATCCTTGATGAAGCCACGTCGGCATTGGATGGCGAGACTGAAAGGCGGCTGCATGGCGCAATGGCCGAGTTTCTGCGTGGTCGGACGACCCTGATTATTGCTCATCGACTATCGGCGGTGAGGCAAGCAGACCGCATACTGGTATTCGAGGGCGGCAGGGTGGTGGAGGAGGGTGACCACGGTAGCCTGATGGAGAAAGGCGGGCTTTATCACAAGTTGTATGAGCATGCATAAGCCCTGATCCGCGCCGCCATCCCCCGGCTGCCGAGTGTTTCACGTGAAACACGAGCGGAATCTGCGTAGAATGCCGCTTCTGTTGATGTCTCTTCGTTGATAACTAACTTAATGATTTTCCCGGACAATTTTGATGTGATCGTGGTCGGCGGTGGCCATGCCGGCACTGAGGCGGCGCTTGCCTGCGCCCGCATGGGCGTCAAGACGCTGCTGCTCAGTCACAACATCGAGACGCTGGGCCAGATGTCCTGCAATCCGTCTATCGGCGGCATTGGTAAGGGCCATCTGGTTCGCGAGGTTGACGCCCTGGGCGGGGCAATGGCGCTGGCCACGGACGAGGCCGGTATCCAGTTCAGGACGTTGAATTCATCCAAGGGGCCAGCGGTGCGCGCAACTCGTGCCCAGGCTGACCGCATTTTATATAAGCAGGCCATCCGCAGCCGACTGGAAAATCAAGCCAATTTGACCTTGTTCCAGCAAGCGGTGGACGATCTAGTGCTGGCAGGCGACCGGGTAGTCGGGGTCAGAACTCAGATCGGCGTGACCTTTAACTGCCGGGCCGTGGTCCTGACGGCTGGCACCTTTCTAGCAGGCTTGATTCACATCGGCCTGGAGCATTTTCCAGCCGGTCGCATGGGTGATCCGCCGGCAGTATCGCTGGCGGTGCGGCTACGTGAACTGCAACTGCCGGCCGGCCGGCTGAAGACCGGCACGCCGCCGCGTATCGATGGCCGCAGCATCGATTTCTCCGTGATGCAGGAGCAGTTGGGCGATACGCCCGAACCGGTGTTCTCGTTCGTGGGCGAGGCGGCTATGCATCCGCGTCAGTTGCCCTGCTGGATCACCCAGACCAATGCCCACACGCACGGAATCATCCTGGCCGGGTTGGACCGCTCGCCGCTCTATACTGGCGTAATCGAAGGCGTTGGACCCCGTTACTGTCCGTCCATCGAGGACAAGATCAAGCGCTTCGCGGACAAGGATTCGCACCAGATATTCCTGGAACCGGAAGGCCTGACCACCCATGAGTTCTATCCCAACGGTATCTCGACCAGTCTGCCCTTCGATGTCCAACTTGAGTTGGTGCGTTCGATTCGGGGTCTGGAGAAAGCACACTTGCTGCGTCCGGGCTACGCCATCGAATATGACTATTTCGATCCGCGCGGCCTGAAACCGTCGCTGGAAACCAAGGCTATTGCCGGTCTGTTCTTCGCCGGTCAGATCAACGGCACTACCGGCTACGAGGAGGCGGCCGCCCAGGGCTTGTTGGCTGGTCTCAACGCCGGTTTGCTGGTGCGGGAAAAAGAGCCCTGGTGGCCACGCCGGGACGAGGCCTATCTGGGGGTCATGGTGGACGACCTGATCACGCGCGGTGTGTCGGAGCCCTACCGCATGTTTACCAGTCGGGCCGAATATCGGCTCAGTCTGCGCGAGGATAATGCCGATCTGCGCCTGACCGAGACCGGCCGCAGGCTGGGCCTGGTCGATGATGATCGATGGCGGTGTTTTGAGGTTAAACGCGAGGCCATTGCTCGCGAGTCAGAACGTTTACGGAGTACCTGGGTTCAGCCGAACCGCTTGCCAGCGGAAGATGCGATACGAGTCTTGGGCAAGCCGATCGAGCGCGAATACAGCTTATTCGATCTGTTGCGCCGGCCTGAAGTGTCTTATGCGGACCTGATGAGCTTGCCGAATGCTGGGCCGGGGCTGACAGACCCCGCAGTACAGGGGCAATTGGAAATCGAGGCCAAATATTCCGGTTATGTAACTCGGCAACGAGACGAGATCGCCCGCCAGCGGCAGTTCGAGAACCTGTTCCTGCCGGCAGATATCGACTACATGAGTATCGCGTCGCTGTCCATCGAGGCCAGGCAAAAGCTGAGCCAGGCCAGGCCGGCGACCTTGGGTCAGGCGGCGCGTGTTTCGGGCGTTACCCCGGCGGCGGTCTCTGTGTTGCTGGTCCATCTGAAGCGAGTGGAGCCTATACGAGAGGAAAAAAGCGCATGACTCTGTCAGTTCGTCTGAACCAGGCGCTAACGGCGATGGGCCTGGAAATCGGGTCGGAAGTGCAGGCCCGACTGCTGGATTATCTGGCGCTGCTGGGCAAGTGGAACAAGACCTACAACCTGACCGCCATACACGAGCCCGAGCGCATGTTGACGCACCATCTACTGGATAGCTTGGCGACGTTGTCTTACGTTACGGCGGATCGACTGCTGGATGTCGGCAGCGGCGCCGGCTTACCCGGCATTCCCCTGGCGCTGGCCCGGTCGGATATGCAGGTCACCCTGATGGATGCCAGCCACAAGAAATGCGCATTCATGCAACAGGCCGTCATCGACCTCAAACTGGCCAATGTAGCCGTGGTCCAAGGTCGGGTGGAAGACATGAATCTGGATGGCAAATTCCCCCAGATCATCTCCCGCGCCTTTAGCGATCTGTCCGAATTCGTCCGGCTCAGCGCCTCCTTGCTTGCGCCAGGCGGTGAATGGCTGGCCATGAAAGGCCTGTACCCAAACGAGGAGATCGCCCAGTTGAAAGGCGCTCAGTTGCGGCGCGATGTCAAATTGCAGGTTCCCGGCCTGGAGGCCGAACGTCACCTGATCGTTTTGGGGGCGGCATGAATACAACTGGGGCCCGTATCCTGGCGATTACTAACCAGAAAGGCGGCGTCGGCAAGACGACGACGGCGGTCAACCTGGCGGCATCGCTGGCCAGCCTGGGCAAGCGGGTATTGCTGGTGGACCTGGACCCGCAGGGCAATGCCACCATGGGCAGCGGGGTCGATAAACGGGATTGCCAGCGGACCGTATACCATGTCCTGTTGCGCCAAGCCGATGCCCGCAGCGTGCGCAAGCCGGCTGGCCAGGCGGGCTACGATCTGTTGCCGGCCAACCGCGATATGGCTGGGGCCGAAGTGGAGCTGGTTGATGAGCCAGAGCGCGAATTTCGGCTGAAAGAGGCACTGGCGGGCTTGTCCGACGAATACGATTTCGTTTTGATCGATTGTCCGCCGGCGCTCAATCTGCTGACCGTGAACGCGTTGGCAGCCGCCAACGCGGCGATCATCCCGATGCAGTGCGAGTATTACGCCCTGGAGGGTGTCTCGGATTTGGTCAATACCGTGCGCAAGGTCAAGTCGAGGATCAACCCGGCAATCGAGATCGAGGGCTTGCTCCGCTCCATGTTCGACCCGCGCAACACCCTGGCGCAGCAGGTTTCCGAGCAGCTCAAGCGGCATTTCGGTGACAAGGTTTACGATACGGTCATTCCCCGCAACGTGCGCCTGGCTGAAGCGCCCAGCTATGGCCTGCCGGCCCTGGCGTATGACCGTCATTCCAAAGGCGCCATGGCCTATTTGCAGTTGGCCGCCGAGATCATAGAACGCGGAAAGCCCAAGGAGGCATGATGGTGAAATTGAAAGGTTTGGGACGCGGGCTGGATTCCCTGCTTTCCGAAGGCGAGACCCAATCGGGTGAGCATTTGCTGACCTTGCCGGTGGAGAGCCTAATCCCCGGCAAATATCAGCCGCGCACCCACATGGACCAGGAAGCGCTCGACGAGTTGGCCGGCTCGATAAAGGCTCAAGGCCTGATGCAGCCGATCCTTGCCCGAGCGACGGCGGGCGGCAAATATGAAATTATCGCCGGCGAACGGCGTTGGCGGGCGAGTCGAATAGCCGGTCTGAAGGAAGTGCCGGTGCTGGTGCGCAACGTCACCGACGCCGCCGCACTGAAGATGGCCTTGATCGAAAACATCCAGCGCGAGGACTTGAACCCGTTGGAGGAGGCTCAGGGTCTGCAACGCTTGATCAATGAATTCGATATGACCCATCAAGATGCCGCCGAATCGGTCGGTCGCTCGCGCACGGCGGTCACCAATCTGTTGCGGCTACTTAACTTGGCCAAGCCGGTCCAGGAGATGTTGATGACCGGACAGTTGGACATGGGCCATGGCCGGGCCTTGCTGGCCTTGAGCAACGCCAAACAGACGGCGACCGCTCATGAAGTCGGCAAGCGCTCGTTATCGGTACGGGAAACAGAACGGCTGGTCGCGCGGCTGCTCAAGCCGGCAGTCGTTAAGAAGGACAAGACCCAGGATAGGGACGTGATCCGTCTGGAGGAAGGCCTGTCGGAAAAGCTGGCGACCCAGGTTCATATCCGCGCCAACCGCAAGGGCGCCGGCCGCTTGACAGTGGCGTTCGCAAGCCTGGATCAGTTGGACGAAATACTAAAGCGGATTCGCTAAGTATCAGTTTTGCTGATGAATTTATTAACGATTTGCATTAGATATTTATGTACCAGAAGAGGTTAATGTCGTCTGTCTTGTGCCGTGCGCTGTTGTGGCAGTGCGCCATTGTCGGGGTTGCTGGTTTGCTTGGCGCAACGCTGTCCGGCAGGGTTGGTATAATGCCCGCCGTCCTTTATGGCGGCGCTGTGGCGGTTGTCAATCTTGCCTTGTTGGGCTGGCGTTGGCAGGCAGGCGCCAAGGATTATCACTGCGATATACAGAGGCATCTGAGGGTATTTTACCGCTCCAGTCTGGAGCGTTTTTTTGTAGTCGGCATCTTGCTTGCGTTCTGGTTTACCTTGGTTAAATCGGAGCCTATAGCCATGTTGACTGGATTTATGATTGGCCAGTTTGCCGGTATGACGGCAAGCGCGGCATTGCATAAGAGAACTTGAGTATGTCTGCGGAAGCGCACACTTCGACCGAGTACATCAAGCATCACCTGGAGCATTTGACCTACGGGCAAATGCCGGACGGCACGTGGTCCATTGCTCAAAACGCCGAACAAGCCAAGGAAATGGGGTTCATGTCGATCAACCTGGACACCATGGGTTTTTCCATCGTACTGGGAGCCCTGTTCCTCTATTTGTTCCACCTGGTTGCCAAGCGCGCCACGGTCTCCGTACCGGGCGGCATGCAGAACTTCGTCGAATGGGTGGTGGAGTTCGCTGACAACAGCGTGCGCGGTTCGTTCACTGGCCGTAATCCGATGGTGGCCCCGTTGGCGTTGACCTTGTTCGTCTGGATATTCCTGATGAACGCCATGGACCTGTTGCCGGTGGACTGGTTGCCCGGCCTGGCCGTGGCCATGGGCGTGCCCTTCATGAAGGTGGTGCCCACGACCGACCCGAACGCCACCTTCGGCATGTCCATCGGCGTATTCCTGATGGTTCTTTATTACAGTATCAAGATCAAAGGCATCGGTGGTTTCGTCGGCGAGCTTACCCTGCAACCGTTCGGTAAATGGGGTATGCCGGCCAACTTTCTGCTCGAAGGCGTCAACCTGATCGCCAAGCCGGTTTCCCTGGCGTTGCGTCTGTTCGGCAACATGTACGCTGGCGAAATGATCTTCATACTGATCGCCATCATGTTCTCCGGCGGCGCCGTCCTGGCGCTCACCGGCGGCGTGTTGCAATGGGCGTGGGCGGTGTTCCACATCCTGATCATCACCCTGCAGGCCTTCATCTTCATGACGCTCACCATTGTCTATCTGGACATGGCCCATCAGGAACATCATTAAAATCAATCGAATGCTCGATACGCTGATTTTTATTTAGGAGAAAAACCATGACTGAAGTACAAGCTCTGCTGTTTATTGCTGGCGCCATCATGATGGGCCTGGGCGCGCTTGGCGCATCTATCGGTATCGGCGTATTGGGTGGCCGTTTTCTTGAAGGCGCCGCGCGCCAACCGGAACTGATCCCCATGCTACGGACCCAGTTCTTCATCGTCATGGGCTTGGTCGACGCCGTGCCGATGATCGCCGTTGGTCTGGCCATGTATGTGCTCTTCGCGGTTGCCGCTTGAGGTTTTTGACTACCTCAACCGCGTTTTCGCAACCGTTAACCCTTAAAGAGGTCCGGGCATGAACATCAATTTGACCCTGATCGGGCAAACGATAACCTTCGCCATCTTCGTATGGTTCTGCATGAAGTTTATCTGGCCACCCATCGTCCTCGCCCTGGAGACGCGGCGCAAACAGGTTGCCGACGGCCTAGCCGCAGGCGACCGTGGCCGGCACGAACTGGAATTGGCCGCCAAGCGCGCGACCGAGTCGTTGCATGAGGCTAAGATGAAGGCCGCCGAGATTATCGCCCACGCAGAAAAACGCTCGGCGCAGATCGTCGATGAGGCTAAAAATGCTGCCAAGATCGAAGGCGAGCACATGTTGGCCGCAGCCCGCGCCGAGATGGAACAGGATGTTTTCCGGGCTCGCGAACAGTTGCGTGGTCGCGTGGCCGAGTTGGTGGTCGCCGGCGCGGAGAAGGTATTGCGTCGCGAGGTGGATGCCAGCGCCCATGCCGATCTGCTCGAAGCGATCAAGAACGAGTTCTGACCATGGCTGAAATCACCACCGTCGCCCGTCCCTATGCCGAGGCAGTCGCCCGGCTGGCGCGGCAGAGCGAAAGCTGGCAGGCATGGTCCACCATGCTGGCCCTGGCCGCCCAGGTATCCGCCGACCCACAGGTCGCTGCCCTGGCCGGCAACCCGGCCGTGCCAGCCGAGCGGGTGGCCGAGGTTATCGTCGCCGTCTGCGGCGATCGATTGTCGATAGAGGGGCGTAATTTTGTCCGCCTGCTGGCCGATAACAAACGCTTCAGCGCGCTGCCCGAGATTACCCATCTGTTTGAGGAGATCAAGGCCAAACAGGAAGGCGTGCTGGATGCTCACATCGCCACGGCCTATCCGCTGTCCGACGAGCAGATGGCGGGCCTAGTAGCAAAATTGGAAACAAAGTTCGGCAAAAAGATCGACGCCCGCCAGGAGGTCGATGCCGAGTTGATCGGCGGCTTGGTGATCCAGGTGGGCGATGAAGTTATGGATGCGTCGGTGCGTGGCAGGCTGTCAAGCATGGCCGCGACCCTGATAGGTTGATTACGAATCTGGAGTCATTATGCAACTCAATCCGTCTGAAATCAGCGAGCTGATCAAGAGCAAGATACAGAACCTGGAATCGAGCGCCGAGCTCCATACCCAGGGGACAGTGGTTTCAGTCACCGACGGCATCGTTCGCGTCCACGGCCTGACCGAGGTTATGCAGGGCGAGATGCTGGAATTCCCTGGCAACACCATGGGCATGGCGCTGAACCTGGAACGCGACTCGGTGGGTGCAGTGGTGCTGGGCGAATATGAGCACATCACCGAGGGTGATACGGTCAAGTGCACCGGCCGCATCCTGGAAGTACCGGTAGGCGAAGCGCTACTGGGTCGCGTGGTCGATGCGCTCGGCCAGCCGATTGACGGCAAGGGCCCGCTCAACTGCACCGAGACCAGCCCGATCGAGAAGATCGCGCCCGGCGTGATCGCCCGTCAATCGGTGTCGCAGCCGGTGCAGACTGGTCTCAAGTCGGTCGACGCCATGGTGCCGATCGGCCGCGGCCAGCGCGAACTCATCATCGGCGACCGCCAGACCGGCAAGACTGCGGTCGCCATCGATGCCATCATCAACCAGAAGGGTACCGGCGTTAAGTGCATCTACGTGGCGGTCGGTCAGAAGGCATCCTCGGTCGCCAACGTGGTGCGCAAACTGGAAGAGCACGGCGCCATGGCCCATACCATCGTCGTTGCCGCGACCGCCTCGGACCCCGCCGCCATGCAGTTCATCGCCCCTTATTCCGGTTGCGCGATGGGCGAATATTTCCGTGACAGCGGCCAGGACGCGCTAATCGTTTATGACGACCTGACCAAGCAGGCTTGGGCCTACCGTCAAATCTCCCTGCTGTTACGCCGGCCGCCGGGTCGCGAGGCCTATCCGGGCGACGTGTTCTACCTGCACTCACGCCTGTTGGAGCGGTCCGCCAGGGTCAACGCCGACTTTGTCGAGCACAAGACCAACGGCGCGGTGAAGGGCAAGACCGGTTCGCTGACCGCCCTACCGATCATCGAGACCCAGGCTGGCGACGTGTCCGCCTTCGTGCCGACTAACGTGATCTCCATTACCGATGGCCAGATATTTCTGGAGTCTGACTTGTTCAACGCTGGTATCCGTCCCGCCATTAACGCCGGCCTGTCGGTGTCGCGGGTGGGCGGTGCGGCCCAGACCAAGGTCATCAAGAAACTGGGTGGCGGCGTTCGTTTGGCCTTGGCCCAGTACCGTGAGCTGGCGGCCTTCGCGCAATTCGCGTCCGATCTGGACGAAGCGACCCGCAAGCAACTGGAACGCGGCAAGATGGTGACCGAGTTGATGAAGCAGCTCCAGTACGCCCCCATGAGCGTGTCGGAGATGGCCGTCACCCTGTTCGCAGTCAACCGCGGCTACATGGATGACGTGGAAGTGAAGCGCTCCCTGGCCTTCGAATCCGCCCTACAGTCCTTCCTCAAAGGCAAGTATGCCGGTCTGTTGCGTGAGATCGAGGACAGCGGTGACATGAATGCCGACGGCGAGAAGCAGCTCGCCGCCGCAATCGAAGACTTCAAGGCCTCGGCCACCTACTGATCGGAACCGAACGATGGCCTCCGGAAAAGAGATCCGCACCAAGATCAAGAGCGTGGAAAACACGCGCAAGATCACCAAGGCTATGGAGATGGTAGCCGCTTCCAAGATGCGCAAGGCGCAGGAACGGATGCGGCACGCCCGGCCCTATGCCGAGAAGATCGCCCAGGTGGCGGCCCATTTCAGCGAGGCGCATCCCGAATACAAGCACCCATTCGTCGAGCAGCGTGCCCAGATCAAGCGCGTCGGCCTGGTCCTGGTGACCACCGATAAGGGCCTTTGCGGTGCCCTCAATACCAATTCGATGCGCCTAGCGCTGAACAAGATGAAGGACTGGGACGGCCAGAAGGTCGAAGTGGATGTCACAGCCATCGGCAACAAGGGGGCCGGCTTCATGCAGCGGCTAGGCGCCAGTATCGTGTCACAGGCCGCCGGACTGGGCGATACGCCGCATATGGAAAAGCTGATCGGTCCGGTTCAGGTCATGCTGGAAGCCTTCAAGGAAGGTCGTATCGATGCCTTGTACCTGATCTATTCGCGCTTCATCAACACCATGAAGCAGGAAGTGGCCTTCAACCAACTGCTGCCGCTCCATGGCGAGCCCGCGCCGAAGGAGACCTACTGGGACTACATCTACGAGCCGGAGGCCAAGGGCGTGGTCGACGGTTTGATGGTGCGTTATGTCGAGGCCTTGATCTACCAGGCGGTGGCCGAGAATATGGCGTGCGAACAGTCGGCCCGGATGGTGGCCATGAAGTCGGCCTCGGACAACGCCAAGACGGTGATCGAAGAGTTGAAACTGGTCTACAACAAGACCCGCCAGGCGGCCATCACCAAAGAACTCAGCGAGATCGTGGCTGGCGCCGCGGCCGTTTAAGGAATCGCGGCCAAGGCCGCTCCTAACAGCAGGATTCGAACTCATGCAGGAAACCAAAATGACAACAGAAGGCAAGATAGTACAAATCATCGGCGCGGTGGTGGACGTAGAATTCCCACGCGGTGAGCTGCCCAATATCTATGAAGCCGTCAAGCTGGACAGCCCGGCGCTGACCTTCGAGGTGCAACAGCAGCTCGGCGATGGCATCGTCCGGACCATCGCCATGGGTTCCACCGACGGCCTCAAGCGCGGCATGATGGTGAAAAAGACCGGGGCGCCAATCAAGGTGCCGGTAGGCAAGGCCACGCTGGGTCGTATCATGGACGTGCTGGGCGAGCCGGTGGACGAAAAAGGTCCGGTCGGCGCCGAAATACACATGCCGATCCACCGCAAGGCGCCCGCCTACGCCGATCAGGCTGCCGCCGTGGAAATCCTGGAGACCGGCATCAAGGTCATCGATCTGATCATGCCCATCGCCAAGGGTGGCAAGGTCGGCCTGTTCGGTGGCGCTGGCGTGGGCAAGACCGTGACGTTGATGGAGCTGATCCGCAACATCGCCGTCGAACACAGCGGCTTCTCGGTGTTCGCCGGTGTCGGTGAGCGTACCCGCGAGGGCAACGACTTTTATCACGAGATGCAAGAAGGCGGCGTGCTCGACAAGGTATCGCTGGTCTATGGCCAGATGAATGAGCCGCCAGGCAACCGCCTACGGGTGGCCCTGACCGGCCTGACCATGGCCGAATATTTCCGCGATGAGGGTAGCGACGTACTGTTCTTCGTCGATAACATCTACCGTTACACCCTGGCAGGCACCGAGGTGTCTGCGCTGCTTGGTCGGATGCCATCCGCGGTCGGTTACCAGCCCACCCTGGCCTCCGAAATGGGCGCTCTGCAGGAACGCATCACCTCCACCCGCACCGGCTCGATCACCTCGTTCCAGGCCGTATATGTGCCCGCCGATGACCTGACCGACCCGTCGCCGGCGACCACCTTCGCCCACCTGGATGCCACCCTGGTGCTGTCCCGTCAGGTCGCCGAACTGGGCATCTACCCGGCCGTGGACCCGCTCGACTCCTCCTCTCGGCTGCTCGACCCGCTGGTGGTGGGCGAGGAACACTACACAGTAGCCCGTTCGGTCCAGGCCACCTTGCAACGCTACAAGGAACTGCGCGACATCATCGCCATTCTCGGTATGGACGAGTTGTCGCCCGAGGACAAACTGGCCGTGTCGCGAGCCCGCAAGATACAGCGTTTTCTGTCGCAGCCCTTCTTTGTAGCCGAGGTTTTTACCGGCGCGCCGGGCAAGTACGTGACCCTCAAGGACACCATAGCGGCCTTCAAGGCCATCGTCGCCGGCGAATACGACCACCTGCCCGAGCAGGCCTTCTACATGGTTGGCACCATCGACGAAGCGGTCGAAAAAGCGAAAACAATACAGTGAGGCGCGAGGAACGGGGAGTGATGGGTCAACGCCTTTCTCCTCACTCCTCACCCCTCACGCCTAACCGGAGTTAGATCATGGCAATGACCCTGCATTTGGACATTGTGAGCGCGGAAGCCTCGCTCTATTCAGGCCTGGCCGAGTTCGTGGTAGTGCCGGCCGAGATGGGCGAAGTAGGCATCTACCCTCGCCATGCCCCGCTACTCACCCGGATCAAGCCCGGCTCGGTGCGTATCAAGTCGCCGGACAAGAGCGAAGAAGACCTGATCTATGTCTCCGGCGGCATCCTGGAAGTGCAGCCAGGCATCGTCACCATCCTGTCCGACACCGCCATACGCGGCGCCGACCTAGACGAAGCACGTGTCCTGGAAGCCAAAAAGCAGGCCGAGGAAGCCATGACCAATCGGACTGGCGCCATGGAATACGCCCAGGCCCAGGCGGAGCTGGCCCAGGCGGTTGCCCAGTTGTCCGTCATCGACAAACTGCGCCGGCACCATTAAGCGAATCGCAGGTATGAGTAAGGGCAGCTCCGGCTGCCCTTAGTTGTTTTTCGCCCAGTATAATGAACGGCCATGAACGCACCTTTAACCATCGTCATACTGGCCGCCGGCAAGGGTACCCGGATGAACTCCGACCTGCCCAAGGTGCTGCACCCGCTGGCAGGCAAACCCCTCATCAGCCATGTACTGGCCGCCGCCGACCAACTAAAACCGCAACGCATCTGCGTAGTCTACGGTCACGGCGGCGAGGCCTTGCCCGTGGCAATCGGTGGTCGCGACCTGACCTGGGTGCGCCAGGAACCGCAACTGGGCACGGGGCACGCGGTGCAACAGGCCATGCCCTATCTCGATATGACCGGCATCTGCCTGATCCTGTATGGCGATGTGCCGCTGATCCGGGCCGAAACACTGCGGCAAATGGTCCTCATCGCCCACCAGGGCGCCCTGGCCTTGCTCACCGTCACCCTGGCCGACCCAACTGGCTATGGTCGTATCGTCCGGGACGGTCATGGCCAGGTGCGGCGCATCGTCGAGCACAAAGACGCCAGCCCCGAACAACTGGCCATCCGCGAGGTCAACACCGGCATCCTTTGTCTGCCGACCATCAAGCTGGCGGGCTGGCTGACCCGTTTGGGCAACGACAATGCCCAGGGCGAGTATTACCTGACTGACGTGATCGCCATGGCGGCTGCTGAAGGTGAGCGCATACTTCCATGCCATCCGGCGTCGGAGTGGGAGGTCATGGGGGTAAATAGCCGTAGCCAGTTGGCCGGGCTGGAACGGTATCAGCAGCACCATATTGCTGAAGCACTGATGGCTGCCGGCGTTACCCTCATTGATCCGGCTCGTCTCGATGTGCGCGGCAGCCTGGAGTGCGGCCGGGACTGCCTGATCGACGTCAATTGCGTATTCGAAGGCCGCGTGGTTCTAAGCGAGAATGTGACAGTGGGCGCTAACTGCGTACTAAAGGATGTGGCGCTTGGACCGGGTGTCGAGATCAAGCCGTTCTGCCATATCGACGGCGCCGTGATCGGTGCCAAGGCCATCATCGGCCCGTATGCCAGGCTCCGTCCCGGTACTGAACTGGCCGAGGCGGCACACATCGGCAACTTCGTCGAGCTGAAGAATACCCAAGTCGGCTTCAACTCCAAGATCAACCACCTGTCCTATGTTGGCGACGCCACCGTCGGCCGCAAGGTCAACATCGGCGCCGGAACCATTACCTGCAACTACGACGGCGCCAACAAGTACCGCACGGTGATCGAGGATGAGGCGTTCATCGGCTCCGACAGCCAGTTGGTTGCCCCGGTCACCGTTGGCAAAGGGGCAACCCTGGGTGCCGGCACCACCCTGACCAAGGACGCGCCAGCGGGCGAGTTGACGCTATCCAGAGCCAGACAAATGACCATTCCGGGCTGGAAACGACCGGTCAAAAAATAAAGTAAGGGAGTATTCACATCATGTGCGGAATCGTCGGTGCCATCGCGCAGCGCAACATCCTCCCGATCATCGTCGAAGGCTTGAAGCGTTTGGAATACCGTGGCTACGATTCGGCCGGCGCCGCTGTGCTGCACGACGGCCGGCTGGAACGGGTGCGCCGGGTCGGTCGGGTGGCCGAGATGGAAAATCAGGTCGCCAGCCAGGGCTTGCAAGGCAATCTCGGCATAGGCCATACCCGCTGGGCTACCCACGGCGGCGTGACCGAAGGCAATGCCCATCCCCTCATTTCCCGGAACCGGGTTGCCGTGGTACATAACGGCATTATCGAGAATCACGAGGCCCAGCGCGCCCGCCTGACCTCACTCGGTTATGTATTCGAGTCGCAAACCGACACTGAAGTAATCGCTCACCTTATCGATTATCACCTGACTCAGTCCGGTGATTTGTTCGAGGCCACCCGGCACGCGGTAGCCGAGTTGCAAGGCGCCTATGCCATCGGCGTGGTAGCCGTCGATTCGCCCGATTATATTTGCTGCGCCCGGATGGGGTGCCCGCTGTTGATCGGCCTGGGCGAGGGCGAAAACTACTTCGCCTCGGACGTCTCGGCATTGCTGTCTCAGACGCGTCGGGTGATCTACCTAGACGATGGCGATGTCGCCGCCGTGAGTCGGAACGGCGTGCATATCGTCGACCGTAATGGCAGTGCTGTCGAGCGCCCCGAACGCCTGTCGGCGGTTTCCGCCGACGCCATCGAGCTGGGCCCCTATGACCATTACATGCAGAAGGAGATACATGAGCAGCCGCGCGCGCTCGCCAACACCCTGGAAGGCGTGGTCGATGGCGGCATCAACGCCAGACTGTTCGGCGCCGAGGCCGAGGCCGTGTTCCAGGGCATCGACAGCATCCTGATCCTGGCCGCCGGCACCAGTTATTACGCCAGCCTGGTCGGCAAGCAGTGGCTGGAGGCCATCGCCCGCATCCCCTGCAATGTCGAGCTGGGTCACGAATACCGCTACCGCGACTCGATCCCCAACCCGCGCCAATTGGTTGTCACCGTTTCCCAGTCGGGCGAGACCCTGGACACCATGGAAGCACTGAAGCGTGCTCAGGCATTGGGCCATGAGCAGACCCTGTCGATCTGCAACGTCCAGGAAAGCGCCCTGCCCCGCGCCTCCAAACTGGTGTTCTACACCCGCGCCGGGACCGAGATCGGCGTCGCCTCGACCAAGGCCTTCACCACCCAGCTTTGCGCGCTGTTCATCCTGGCCCTGACCCTGGCCAAGCAGCGCGGCCAACTAACACCCGAGGCCGAGCGGCGGCACCTTGAGTCCCTGCGCCAGTTGCCCGGCAGCGTTCAACACGCGCTCAATCTGGAGCCCCAGATCATGCTCTGGGCCGACCAGTTCGCCGACAAAGAGCACGCGCTATTCCTCGGCCGAGGTCTGCACTACCCCATCGCCCTGGAAGGCGCGCTCAAACTCAAGGAAATCTCCTATATCCACGCCGAGGCCTATCCCGCCGGCGAACTGAAGCACGGCCCGCTGGCCCTGGTGGACAGCCACATGCCGGTGGTGGTGATCGCGCCGAACGATGCCTTGCTGGAAAAGGTGAAGTCGAACATGCAGGAGGTGCGCGCCCGTGGCGGCCAGCTTTATGTCTTTGCTGACCAGGACAGTCGTTTCGGCGAGACCGAGGGCGTCCATGTCATCCGCACGCCGCGCTATGCCGGCTTGCTCTCGCCCGTCGTACACGCCATCCCGGTTCAGTTACTCGCCTATCACACCGCGCTGCGCAAGGGCACCGATGTCGATAAGCCCCGTAACCTGGCCAAATCGGTCACTGTCGAATAAGGTCCAGCAGATACTGCCCGTACTGGTTTTTTTCCAGCGGGATAGCCAGTCGGCGCAGGTCGTCGATGCCGATCCAGCCGTTGCGCCAGGCGATCTCCTCGGGGCAGGCGATCTTCAGTCCCTGGCGGCGCTCGATGGTCTCGATGAAGGCGGAGGCCTCCAGTAACGCCTCGTGAGTGCCGGTATCCAGCCAGGCGGTGCCCCGGCCCAGATCGGTCACGGTGAGCTGGCCGCGGCGCAGGTATTCCATATTGACGTCGGT
>PFGT01000074.1 GCA_002782005.1 Hydrogenophilales bacterium CG12_big_fil_rev_8_21_14_0_65_61_21
CGGTTAATCTGAGATTTTTTCGCCAATATTCGCGGCGCTTGTCCATGAATTGTCCAAGTTATGCTCGCGGTGGCTTCCTTAGCGAGTGGGGTGATTTGGGGTTGTCGTTTTGCTTTCCGCCAGGGCGGTCGCGATCAGTATGCCGCCAACCGCGCCGTAGGCCAACCCGGCGCCACCGCCCAACAATAGCAGCATGGGGCGCGCAGCATAAGCCAGCCCGGTGAAAATGGCACCGCTGATGCCGCCCACCAGACCCAGCACCAGGCCTCCCAGCCACGGGTTGCCGGTGCGCTGGGCCGACCAGCCGCCGACCGCCCACAACATGATGGAGTAGATGGCAAAACCCGCCAGGTCGATACGGGCCGAGAAACTGTCGGTCAGGCCCGCGCCGGCGAGCGCCTCGGGCAGTACGGTGGCGGTCAGGCTCAGCCCGGCGAACCCACCCAGAAAGACCGCGCCGGTGGGGCGCAGACGGATGCCCCAAATGCGTGAAACGATAAATTTATTGAACTGTTTAATCATGCCAGGGTTGCGCTCCAGGGTTGAATCCCAAAGATAAAAATGGCGGCTACCGTGACCGGTAGCCGCCATCCGCCCATGCTACCTCAGGTTACGCTAATCAATGACCGGTCGGCGCGGCAACCACGATCTTGCCAGGGTAGCGCAAGTGACCGACCAAGTCCTGGATGTGCTCGGGTGGGGCCGGGGTGAACTTGCTGACCACATAGGTGACCGCGAAGTTCAGCATCGCGCCTACCGTGCCGATGCCTTCAGGCGAGATGCCCATCCACCAGCCATCAGCGTTGTTGGAGGCCGGATCGCCCCACTTGTACCACCAGATATAGGCGGCGGTGAAGACGATGCCGACGATCATGCCGCTGATGGCCCCTTCCTTATTCACCTTCTTACTGAAGATACCCATCAGGATGGCAGGGAAGAAGGAGGCCGCCGCCAAGCCGAAGGCAAACGCCACCACCTGCGCCACGAAGCCAGGCGGATAGATACCGAATAGACCCGCAATCACCACGGCCACACCCGCACCGCCGCGCGCCCACCAGAGTTCTTCTTTTTCCGACATATCGGGTTTGACGATGCCCTTCATCAGGTCATGTGAGACCGCCGCCGAGATCACCAGCAACAAGCCAGCCGCCGTGGAGAGCGCCGCAGCCAGACCACCGGCGCCGATCAGGCCCACCGTCCAGTTGGGCAGTTTGGCGATTTCGGGGTTGGCCAGCACCATGATGTCCTGGTCGATCTTGACTTCATTGGCGCTCTTGGGGTCATCCCATTTGCCTTTGCGGAGCTGCATGATGCCGTCGTCGTTCTTGTCCTTCCAGGCAACCAGCTTGGTTTTTTCCCAGTTCTTGAACCAGGAAGGGGCCTGTGCGTACTCCACGTTGTCAATCGACTTGATGAAGTTGGTACGAGCGAACACAGCAATCGCAGGCGCCGTGGTGTATAGCAAGGCGATGAAAAACAAGGCCCAGCCGGCCGATGCGCGGGCGTCGCGAATCTTGGGCACGGTGAAGAAACGGATCAGGATGTGCGGCAGACCGGCGGTGCCGATCATCAGTGACATAGTGATGAAGAACACATCGATCATCGGCCGCTGGCCGCTGGTATAGGCGGCAAAACCCAGGTCCGTGTTCAAGCTGTTCAAGACATCCAGCAGGTACTTGCCCTGCGTGCCAGGGTCGTTCAGCAGCGCCGCCCCCTCCGCCGTGATGGCTGAGCCATAACCCAGTTGCGGGATCGGGTTGCCGGTGAACTGCATCGAGATGAAGATGGCCGGGATCAGGTAGGCGGAGATCAGCACGGTGTACTGCGCCACCTGGGTGTAGGTGATGCCCTTCATGCCGCCCAGGGTGGCATAGAAGAACACCAGCGCCATGCCGATGATCACGCCGGTATTGATGCCCACGTCCATGAAGCGGGAGAACACCACGCCGACGCCGCGCATCTGGCCCGCCACATACGTGAACGAGACGAAGATCGCGCACAATAACGCGATGACGCGGGCGGTGTTGGAGTAATAGCGGTCGCCCACGAACTGCGGGATGGTGAACTTGCCGTACTTGCGCAAGTACGGGCCAAACAGCATGGCCAGCAACACATAGCCGCCGGTCCAGCCCATCAAGTAGTACGAGCCGTCACGGCCGAGGAACGAGATCAGCCCGGCCATCGAAATGAACGAGGCCGCTGACATCCAATCGGCGCCGGTAGCCATGCCGTTGAAGTAGGGTGGAATCTGCTTTTCCGCGATATAAAAATCGCCGGTGGTTTTGGCGCGCGCCCAGTAGGCGATGTAGATATACAGGGCAAAACTGCCGCCGGTAAGGATCCAGGTCCAGGTAAGAATGCTCATGGTTTGGTCACCTCAAAGTTTGGATGCAAGAGTGTGAGTGCGAGGGCAAGAACGCGATCAGGTTTCATAGACGTCGTATTTCTTGTCCAGGGCATTCAGCCGCCACACATAAGTCCAGATCAGGACCACAAAGATGACCAGTGAGCCTTGGTTGGCAAACCAGAAACCTAACGGGAAGCCGCCGATTCTGTAGGCGTCGAGCTGATCGGCAAAGACGATGCCGCAAAGGTAAGCCACGGTGAACCAGATGGCCAGGTGATAGAAAATAATGAAAAGGTTTTCCTTCCAGTACGCCTGCAATTCCGGGGTTGCATGTATCGACATCACTATCTCCTTCGTTTAAACGGAATAAACCAAGTCAACCCAACCTGTTCATACGACGGCCATAAGGGTATGGCAAAAAACTTACAGTCAACTGACAGTAAAACCCCGTAGCACCGGGATGGCATCCCATCGGCGCAATTCGGGCCGCGTTATTGTTCGGTCGGGATTACATGCCAGAGTGTGGCGTGGTTGCTCGGTACTGCGTCAGATAGGTGTCGCGCAGGCCATGAAAGTCGGCGATCTTTTTCGCCGCCAGGCGCGGCCGCAGGGCCAGCAGCAGTTCGGCCGTGGCCAGGGCGTCGGCCAGCGCGCTGTGACGTGCGAAGTTGCCGATGCCGAAGTGCTTCATCCACTGGTCCAGCGACCGGCACTGGTACCTGAGTTCCGGGTAAAGCGCCGGCGCGATGTAGGCCAAGTCGGCCCAGCCATGATCGAGCTTGAAGCCCAGTACTTTGCGGAGGGCCTTGCTGATCATGGTGTTGTCGAAGGCGACGTGAAAGGCTATGAGCGGATCCTTACCGACGTATTCAAGAAAGACCAGCAGGGCCTCGGCCGGCGGCACGCCGCCGCGTTGGACGTCGTCAGTGATGCCGTGGATCAGTATATTGTCCTTAGCGCTGATCGTTTCTTGTTTCAGGACGATCTCCAGGCCATCCGCCAGGTCGATGCGACCGTGGTTTACGGCGATGGCACCGATGGCGATCAGACGGTCGCGGTTGACATTGAGGCCGCTGCTTTCGACATCGACGACCACATAACGCGCCTGGTCATGAGGTCGGCGGGGGGCGGGTGTTGGTAGCGCTCGCCAGGCTGCCAGCCGCCTTGCCTGTTCGGGCGTCAGTGGCGGCTTTTCGTTACCTAGCAGGCGGCTCAGCCAGTTCATGGCGTCAGACCTGATAGTCCAGTTCCAGTTTGGTCTGGAGCTTGCGGGCCTGGCGGAAGGTCTCCTTGAGAATGCGGCGATCAAGTTGATTCAAGCTGTCCGGGTCGGCGTGATTGCTGAGTGGCAGGCCCTGGCCGCTTTGTTGGTGGTGCAGGCGCAGGCGCAGCAACTGGATGAACAGGAAAGCATCGATATAGGCGTCGGCATCCTGTGCGCGCAGACATTTCATTTCGGCCAGTTCGCGTAGCCGGCCGACCGTATTGGTCTGGCGTCCACCGTTGGCCAGGCTGAAGATGCGGGCGGCGTCGACGAAGGGGGTGATGCCGTTGATTTTGAGGTCCAGGGTATGGTCGTCGCCGGTGATGAAGTCGCGCACCAGGCCGAGCGGCGGCCGGTTTTTCAGGGCGTTGGCGGCCATCTGGTGGAGGAACCGGGTGTTTTGGCGCACCGCCTCGCGCAACCAGTCGCGCAACTCGCCGGCCAGGTGCTCGGCACCATAGAGCGGTCGAAAGTCGAAGAAGATAGTGGCGTGCATCAGGTCCATCGGCGCGCCGTGGTCGATCCAGTCGGCAAAGGTGTCCTGCCATTCCGCCTGCGACAGGCACCATTTCGGGTTGGCGGCCATCACCTGGCCATGGCAGAGCGGGAAGCCGCATTCGGCCAAGGCCAGGTTGACCCGCTTGGCGAAGGGCAGGATGGCTTCACGCAAGGCGCCGGCATCCTGTCCCGCCGCGACCTGAAACAGGATGCCGTTGTCCTGGTCGGTATTGAGCGTCTGTTCGAAGCGGCCCTCGGAGCCCAGCGCCATCCAGCAGAAAACGATCTCCCGCACCGGACTGTCCTTCAATTCCAGCTCGATGATGCGGGTGGTCAAGAGGTCGTTCAGGGTGGAAATGATCTGGGTCAACTGCTCGGCCGCAATCCCCTGGGCCATCATGTTGTGGGTCAACTGCCGGATGTCCTGGGCCGAGCGCTTCAGTGCGTCGAGGTTTTCGGCATTACGGATGTCGCCGCCGATATGACGCAGGCCGACCCGTTGCAGCGAGAACAGGTCTTTCTCTGAGATCAGCCCCTTCAATTGGCCGTTTTCCTCGACCAGGATGTGCCGGAAACCATGTTTAGCCATGACCAGTGCGGCCTCGTAGGCCAAGGCATTGGGCGGCATGGCATAGGGGTCCGGGGTCATCACCGTGGACAACGGCTGGTCGAGATCGGCCCCGGCGAGGGCGACCCGCGCCAGCACATCGTGCAGCGTCAGTATGCCGACCGCGCGGTGCGCCGCGTCCACCGCGACCATGGAGCCGATGCCATTCTTGTGCATGACCTCCAGCACCTCGCGCAGCGGCATGGCGGGCGTGCAAGTGATCGGCTCGCGGCGGATGATCGCCGACAGCGGGCTCGACATCGATTGCTGGTCGCTACAGGACTTGGAGTACTGCGCCTGGATCACCTGCTTGGACTGCTCCAGCAGGTTGGCGATACGGCGGGTGCAAAAGTCGTAGAAGGCCGGGCTTTGTTGCAGCAGGTGATGAAAATCGTCGGCCGACAGCTCGTAGCAGAAGGTATCGGCCCCTGCCCGGTAGGTGCTGGTGACGCCACGTTTGGACAACAGCGCGCCGAGCGGAAAGCATTCGCCCTCGCGCAGTTCCAGCCAGGTGGCGTTTTCCTGCGCCTGGACCACATCCTGCTCGCCCAGGATGACGCCTTGCTTGACGATGAAAAAAGTGTCGACCGGACTCGCTTGTGGGGCGAGGATGATCTCATTTTTGGCGTAATAGCCGACCTTGAGCCGCTCGATCATCCAGACCAGGTGGTCGCGTTCCATCCGGCTGAAAGGGGAAAAGCGGGTGAGGTGGTCGAGGGTGGCGGCGAGCAGTGCGTAAGGTGTGGTCATGGCGGTAGATAGGGTAGTTAAGCCAGCTTTCCAGCATAATAGCCGCTGGAGTTTGCGGCCAATCAACTTACATAACCCTGACGTCCTATGCGCATTTTGATTGTCGAAGACGATGAAGTGCTGTCCGACAGCCTGATCCGGGCCATGGCCGCGGCGGGTTACGCCACTGACCACGTTGCCGACGGTGAGCAGGCGCTGGCCATGCTGCTCGATGGTTGCTACGACCTGGCCATCCTGGACCTCAGCCTGCCGCGCCTGGATGGTCTCATGGTGTTGCGCCAGTTGCGGGCCGCGAAAAAATCCCTGCCAGTGATCGTGCTGACCGCCCGCGACTCGGTCAACGACCGAGTGCTCGGCCTCGATTTCGGCGCCGACGATTATCTAACCAAACCGTTCTCGCTGGTCGAACTGGAGGCCAGGGTGCGCGCCCTGCTGCGCCGGGGCCAAGGCGGCGGCGCAGCTACCCTGGTCTGCGGCAGCCTGGAATTCGACAGCGTTGGCCGCCGGGTCACCCTGGCCGGCGAACCGGCTGAGCTATCGGCCCGCGAACTGGCGGTGCTGGAGACGCTGTTGTTCCGGCAGGGCAAGGTGGTCAGCAAGGAGCAGTTGATCGAGAGTCTGTGCGCCTGGGGCGAGGAGGTGACGCCCAACGCCATTGAGGTCTACATGCACCGCCTGCGCAAGAAACTGGAGCCGGGCGGGGTCGACATTCGCACCGTGCGCGGCCTGGGCTATATGATGGACAAGGTATGAGCGAGCCGTCCCTAGCCTATCCTTTACCGCATACCAGAGACGGGGCGAACGGGTCACTGGTGCAACGTCCCGGCCCGGCCAACGAAGAAGAAACCCTCTTCCTACGCCACCATCTGGTGAACTGGCTGTTCACACCACTCTATCTGCTGCTGCTATTTTCCACCGTGACCGGCTACATCGCCGCGCTCAAGCTGTCCAACCAGCCCTATGACCTGGTGTTGTCCGAACGGGCGCGGCTAATGGCCAGCCGGTTCGACCTGGTCCCTGACGACGCGGCGCCGCGCGCGGCCGATTTGCTGCCCGATGGCGCCGGTCACCTGACCTTCACCCTGTTCGATGCCAATGAGCGGCCGTTGCTGGGTAACGCCAACCTGCCACGTCCGCGCCCGCACGATCTGGCCGTGGACGGCCCCCGGTTGCGCAGCACCACGCTGGGCGGCGAAAAGGTGCGTCTGCTCACCTTGCGCTTCCATACCAGCCGGCGTACCCCCGGCGCCGAATACGCGCTGGTCATGGCGGAGCCGGTCAAGGACCGCCTGTTCCTCGGCCGCAGCATCCTGGGCAACATCGTCATCCCGCAATTCATCTTCATCCTGATTGCCGGTCTCGCAGTCTGGATCGGCCTAAAGCGCGGTTTCGAGCCGTTGGAGCGACTGTGCGGGGCGGTTGCGAAACGGCGCAGCGACGATCTCAGCCCGCTCGACGAGGCCATGGCGCCGGGCGAGGTCAGGCCGCTGATCCGCGAGGTGAATGCCCTGATCGAGCGGCTCAAGGCCATGATGGAACAGCAGAAACGCTTTGTCGCCAATGCCGCCCACCAGTTGCGCACCCCCTTTGCCGGCCTGCGCGCGCAAGCCGAACTGGCCAAACGGGAAACAGCGTCGCCGGCGGTGAAAACAGCGATGGAGGGTATCTGCGCCGGGGCCGGCCGGTGCAGTCGGCTGGTCAACCAGTTGCTTACCCTGGCCCGTAACGATCCCGGGGCGCGCAACGACGAGGCTATGTCCGATCTGAACCTGTACCGGATCGCTCAGGAAACGGCAATGAATTGGGTGCCGGAGGCGGTCAAAAAAGACATTGATCTCGGTTTCGAGGGCGCCAAAACCGAACTGCCGCTGTGCGGCGACGAGGGCGCCTTGCACGACCTGATCGATAATCTGCTCGATAACGCCATCCGCTACACGCCGTCTGGCGGTCACATCACCCTGTGTACCGGTGATGACTGCGGGGTCTGGCTGAGCGTCGAGGATAGCGGCCCGGGTATCCCGGCGCTGGAGCGGAGCCGGGTATTCAACCGTTTTTACCGAGTGTCCGGGTCTGGACAGCCGGGCAGCGGCCTGGGCCTGGCGATCGTCGACGAGGTGGCTCAGCGCCATGGCGCGACGGTGGCGATCGGCGATGCCGAGGGCGGCGGGGCCGTATTCATAATTCGTTTTCCACCACAATCCAGTAAAGACGCTGGATTTCCTTGATCCAAGGCGTTGCGCTAAGATACAGCCATAATCGATAACTAAAGAAACCGACATGAATACCATCCAAGTCCTTATCGTCGACGACCACCCGCTGATCCGGCTGGGGGTCCGCCGCGCCCTGGAAAGCACGCCCGGACTTGCGGTCGCGGGCGAATGCGCCGATCTGGCCGCCGCCCGCGACTGGCTGAACAATAACGGCAAGGCCGACATCGCCATCCTGGATCGCAGCCTGCCGGATGGCGACGGCCTTGATCTGGCGCCATTGTTCAAGGCGGCCGGCATGAAGGTTATCGTCCTGACCGTCGAGGATGCCGATGAGGAAATCCGCTCGGCGATCGCGGCCGGCGTCGATGGCTATTTACTCAAATCGTCCGATACCGACCAGATCGGCCATGCCATCGGCATGGTGTTGCAGGATACCGGCGCCTTCCCGCCGCAGGTGCTGAAAAAACTCTATCGGCCCGGTGGCGAAGAGCCGCCGCCGTTAACCCGGCTCTCGCCGCGCGAGCTGGAAATCGCCGAATACGTGGCCCAGGGCTATAGCAACAAGGTGATCGGGGCGAAGCTCAACTTGAGCGACAACACCGTGCGTAACCACCTTGCCAACGTCATGCAGAAGCTCCATTTCCACAATCGGGTACAGGTAGCCACGTTGGTCCTGCAATACATGAGAAAGACCCGCCGGATCTGAGCCCGCCCACCCGACCCGACCATCAGCACCATCATGTCATGCCCCAAATGCGCGAGTCGAAAGCGTCGCCGCTGGCCCTGGCTCCTCGCCTTGCTGGCCTTGGCCGTCGTCCTGCTGGCGCTGGTGACCTACAGCGCGTAATCAGTCTGCGCCCCAGTATGGGGTAGCGATCCCCTGGCCCAGATCGGCCTCTGCCAGACGGCGCCGGACTGCCAGCAGTTTCTCGATCAGCGCCGGTTCGGCGCGGCCATAGGCCTCGGCATCCGGGCTGCGCTTGACCACTACCCCGAGCACCTCGGTGATGGCATTGCCGATGGAATTCTGGCTGATGGTGACGATCAGCTTGCCGACATCATTGCGGTAAATGAGCTGTTTGAAGGCCGGTTGCCAACGGATCGAATTGGCATATTTGGCGTCGGTGATGCAGCGGTCGCGCACCCGCTTCGCGGTCTTCAGAAAATCGTTGTCAAACAGCAGCTTGTTCTCCACCAGATCGGGAAAGTAGACATCGCGCGGCATCGCCGAGTTGCGTGTCGATACCTGGCCGAAGAACACCCGGTAGAAATCCAGGAAGCCTTTCAGTATAGCGTCGTATTCCTGCCAGAAACGAACCTCCTTGAGCGCCGCTACCCCGCCCGTCACCTCCCAACTGGGCAGCCCTTGCGGATAGCCGGTCAGTGCGATCCGGCAGGAGCCGGATTGGCAAGGCCGCAGTATGCGCAGGTCCAGCTCGTTGAAAAAGTTGCGGTAGACCTCGCGCATATAGGCCTGGAACAGGGAGTTCTGACCACCGTCAGTCAGGTTCGGGTTGTGCGGGTCGGCGCTGGGCGCGGCGCGCAACTCGGCCTTGTCGAAGGCCATGAAGTGGTTGTGCAGCATCCGGATGCTGGGCACACCAGGCGAGGTCAACGGCCAGGTCGCATCCAGACTGGCCTCGCCGGCCAGCAACAGGGCCTCGTCCGGGTCCGGGTATTGTTCTAGCAGATACTCGATAATGATCTGATTCATCCGGTTCCAGACGTGCTTCACTGCGTCCGGCACCTGGGTGCGGCGCACCGGCCGACCGAGCGGGTCGAGTATGCTGCGGGAGGTGTTGTAGATGATTGAGGTGTCGAATGCGTTGCTGTGACCGAGCGCTTTCCGATACAGCAACAGACCCTCCGGGTTCTGCAACAGGCCGTTGTTATGCACCAGGTCGTTCAGGTTCTCGGTGCTGTTGAAAAACTCGTTCGGCTTCATCCCGTCCGGGACCTCCAGCGGTATCGGACGGAACGGGGTAACGATCTCTCTTGGGCAGGATTGCATGGCTTACACCTTGTGGTATTCGTTGAAATAGGTAAATCTGTCTACCGAAAAGACAGAAACGCGGCTATACCGTCGTCTGCTGGTCGGCCTGTTTGCGCATTGTCCCCGCGACCAGCTTGTATTCGTATAGCCGACAGTCCAGGGGCCCGTTGTGGAGCGGGATGCGACGGCTGGCCGCAAGCCGCATATGCTTGGGAAATTCAGGGTCGGCCGAGATGAAATAGGCAGACCAGCCAGAAAAATGCTGCTTCATTGCGCTGCCCAGATCGGCGTAGAAGGTGGCGTCAGCATCCAGGCGTACGCCATAGGGCGGGTTGCTGACGATGAACCCGGCAGCGGCCGGGGCCGGTATTTCCATGACGTTGCCTTCGCGCAGGGTGACGCAGTCCAGCAGGCCGGCCTCCTTGAGATTGAGGCCAGCGGCGCGGACCATATTCGGGTCGATGTCGCAGCCATAGATCGGTAGCCCGCGTTTTTCGCCTTGCGCGGCCTCAGCGTCCTTGCGTAACCGGGTCCATTCCACCTTGTCGAAGCCGATCAGGTTCTCGAAGGCGAAGTGCCGTTTCAGACCCGGCGCCATGTTCAGGGCGATCATCGCGGCTTCGAGCAGTATCGTGCCGCCGCCCATCATGGGGTCCAGCAACGGCTGCTCTGGGGCCCAGCCAGACAGTCGCAACAGGCCGGCGGCCAGGTTTTCATTCAGAGGCGCGGGCGAGGGTTCGACCCGGTAGCCGCGCCGGTTGAGCGGCTCGCCGGACAGGTCCAGGTACAGGGTGTAGGCATCCCGGTCCAGGTACAGCAGGATGGGGACTTGCGGCGAGCGGGCGTCGACGTTTGGGCGCAGTTCCAGGTCTTCCCGAAAGCGGTCGCAGACCGCGTCCTTGATCCGCAACGTGGCAAAGTTGAGGCTCTTGAGCGGACTGATATGGGCAACCGTCCGGATGGCGATGGTGCGGTCCACCGCGAACCAGTCCGACCAGGGCAACCGGTGCGCGGCTCGGTACAGGTCGTCTTCGTCGCGGTAACTGCCTTGATCCACCTGCCACAGTACCCGAATCGCCAGCCGGCTCCACAGGTTGACCTTCCAGGCCATGGCCAGGTCGCCGCTAAATTCGACGCCACTGGCGCCCGGGGCAACCTCTGTGGCGCCCAGTTCGGCCAGTTCCCGGGCCAGCTCGGCCTCCAGCCCGCGCGGGCAGGGGGCGAAGAATTTGAGCTGGGACGGCGCCGGGGGCGGACTGCGACGCCGGGGCGCAGCAGCACCAGGACCGGCGTCCTTGCTTGATTTTACGGAGGTGGCGGGCGGGCGTTTCTCTCCCCGCCCTTTGGCGGCGGCCAAACTGGCTGGACCGCGCCGCTTGGCCTTCTCCTGGTCCGCCGGGGCCGGCTCGGCGGCGCTGGCGGCCGGCTTGCTCCTATCCCGCTGTAACTGGCTCCAACGGGCGGGCTTGTGTTTGCGGTCGGTCTTTTCGCCTTCGGGCTTGGCGCTCAGGGTGAGTTTTTTGCGTGCTGGTTTTTCTTCGGACGATGACATATCGGTTTGCTTATTAAGTTATCTGGGTGCCTGGCGGGCCTCTTCCAGCAGCTTGTCCATCTCGCGCCGGTAGTAGACATAATCCATTTTCGGGCAAGGCGCCCCCAGACGAGTGGCGACGGCCGAGATCTGGCCGCGGTGATGGGCGTAATGGGTGTACAGGTGGGTCAGCAAATCGCGAATCCGCATGGTCCCGGTTTGGCCGTCGCTGCCGACGAGATTGACTTCGCCCTCGAAGAAACCATCCGACTGGGCTTCGAGCCATTCCTGCTGACGCCGGGTTTCGCGGCGCAGGGCGTTTTGCAGTTCGCGCCAGAGCGGGTGCCCGATCTCCCGCGAATTCACTTGCGGGCTTGCGCCTTGCAGGCGGGCAAACCAGAGTTGGCTGACCGCCAGCATGTGATCCACGGTGCCGTGGATACTCTTGAAGAACAACCCCTCGTCCCGCTCCAATGCCTCCGGCTTGAGGTGCCCGAGCGCATCGAACAAGACGTTGTCGGCCCAGTTCTGGTAGTCGGCCTGGACCACGAAATAGCTTTTCCAACCATACATTTCGTTCTTCCTTCAGGGCTCGATGTTAGGCGGCGTCGACTTATCCGACCAGTCTAATCGGCCAGCCATGGCCTGGGTCAGGCTGGCCCGGCCTGCGGCGTCGATGCGTAGTGCCTCGACGATACCCATTTTACTGGCCAGCGCCCGCCACCCGCCCGCGCTGCCGATGAAGATCGGCTTGCTGGCCACATCCGACAAGACGCCCGCATGGGGACCGTGGGCGATGATGGTGACCGCCTGGGTACCCTGCGCCGGCCAGCCGGTGCGCGGGTCGATCAGGTGGCAATAACGCACGCCGGCCAACTCGAAATAGCGCTGGTAATCGCCCGATGTGCCGATCGCCTCGCCGTCATGAAGTTCCAGTGTAGCAATCGCGCCGGCCTGGCGGGGATGCTGGATGCCAACCTTCCAGGGCCGGTTGTCATGCTGGCCCAGAGCGATGATGTTGCCACCGATATTGATGAGTGCGTTGTTCACCCCCTGGCTGCGCAGATAAGTTGCTGCCAGGTCGAGGGCATAGCCCTTGGCATAGCCGCCCAGGTCGATGCGTAGCGCCGGGTTGAGAGCGCGGAAATGAGTGCCTTCGATGACCACATCGCTCATCCGTGGATTGGCTTTTATCAGGCGGGCGATCTGGGCCGGGTCAGGCCGATGCGGCACGAAGGTGTCCGACTGGAAACCCCAAAGCCGGATCAGGTTGCCGATGGCCGGGTTGAACAGCCAGTCGCCCTGGGCCGAATAGCGGCTCGCATCGCGCAGTATGGCCGCCAGCTCGGGCGACAGTGTGCCGGTGACAGGCGACTTCGCCAGTTGCTCATTGAGTCGTTGCAGATCGCCCGGCTCCCAGGCATGTAGCTCATGGTGCAGGCGGTCGAATTCGGTTAACACATGGTCGACGACCTGGCGGGCCTTGGCCTCCGGTTCGCCGGCGATGGTAATGTCGACCAGGGTGCCGAAGACATAGGCCTGTTGCTTGTAGGGCGGCGGATGGCCGCAAGAGGCAAGTAACAGCATGGCCAGTGAAAAGTGAAAAGTGACGAAAAACCGCCACCAATGCGAACAAGTCATCATGCCCCGCTCACCGTTTGTTCCAGCGCATCGATGAACCGGGCCGCGACATCGAACCCAGTCTGGTTGGCGATCTCGCGGAAACAGGTCGGGCTGGTGACGTTGATCTCGGTCAGCCAGTCGCCAATCACATCCAGACCGACCAGCAGCAGACCTTCGCTCTTCAACAGCGGACCAAGCGTCTTAGCGATCTCGCGGTCGCGCCCGGTCAGCGGCCGGGCCACCCCGGCGCCACCCGCCGCCAGATTGCCACGCGTCTCGCCCAGCGCTGGAATGCGGGCCAGGGCATAGGGCGCCGGCTCGCCGTCGATCAGCAGGATGCGTTTGTCGCCATCGGCAATCTCCGGGATGAAACGCTGGGCCATGATCTGGCGTGCGCCCAGGCCAGTCGCCGTTTCCAGAATGGCGCTCAGGTTGGGGTCGCCGACGCGCAATCTGAAGATACCGCTGCCGCCCATGGCATTGAGCGGCTTCACCACGATGTCGCCCTGCTCGGCCAGGAACGCCCTAACCTCGGCGCCCTGGCAGGTCACCAGGCTCGGCACGGTAAATTGCGGGAAGCGGGCGATGGCCAGCTTCTCGTTGCAGTCGCGCAGGGCACGCGGCCGGTTGAACACCCGGGCGCCGTCCCGTTCCGCCATTTCCAGCAGATAGGTGGTGTTGAGATAGGCCTCGTCGAAGGGTGGGTCCTTGCGCATCAACACGGCATCGAAGCCAGCCAGCGGCCGCCATTGCGGCTCGGCAGCGGCGAACCAGTCGGGCGAACGGCCGGTCAGGGCGACGGCCCGGGTCAGACCCGATACCCGACCGTTACGCCAGATCAGGTCGGCCGGCTCACAGGCCCAAACGGCATAGCCCCGCTGAACCGCCGCCATCATCATGGCGTAGGTCGAATCCTTGTAGACCTTGAAGCTGACCAGTGGGTCGGCGACGAACAGCAGTTTCATGGCGCGGGCGAGTGGAACTCAGGGTCGGTGTCTTCCAGCTCGATCGCCGCCGCCAGGGCGGCCAGGCGGGCCAGCACGCCGTAGGTGTAAAAACGGTTGACCGGGGCATCCGGCCGTGCACTGGCATCTGGCAGGGTACAGGCCGCCTCGAAGGCCAGCGGCACGAAGCTCATACCGGGGGCATTCAGGTTCTCGTCCATGCCGCGGCTGGTGTGAACCCGATAAAAGCCGCCGATAACGAAGTGGTCGATCATATAGATCACCGGCTCGGCTACCGCGTCATCAATCGATTCGAAACTGTAGACGCCTTCCTGCACCAGTACCTGATCGACTGACAGGCCCTCCTTGACCACGGCCATCTTGTTGCGGGTCTTGCGATTGAGATCGCGCACATCGTCCACGCTGCGGGCGGTCAGGATGCCCATGCCGTAGGTGCCGGCGTCGGCCTTGACGATGACGAAGGGCGCCTTGTCGATGCCATATTCCTGGTACTTCAACTTAATCCGTTTGAGTAGCGCGTCGACATTCGAGGCTAGGCACTCCTCGCCGTCGCGGGTCTGGAAATCCACCGCACCGCAGACCGCGTAATAGGGGTCGATCAGCCACGGATCGATGCCGACCACCTGGCCAAAGGCCTGCGCCAGATCGGCATACGCCCGGAAATGGTTCGACTTGCGCCGCACCGCCCAGCCGGCATGAAGCGGCGGCAACAGGGTCTGGTCCGGGTCGAGACCTTTCAGTATGTCCGGAATGCCGCCCGACAGATCGTTGTTGAGCAGCACCGCGCACGGGTTGAAACCCTCGACCATGAGCCGGTCGTCGACCCGTTTGACCGGTTCGAGTTTCAGCACGCCGCCGTCCGGCAAGTCCAGTATCAGCGGCTCCTTGAGGTCCGGGATCAAGCTGCCGATGCGCACCGTGAGGCCGGTCTTGCGGATGATCTCGGCCAGGGCCGCGACATTCTGCAAATAGAACAGGTTACGGGTGTGGTTCTCCGGAATAATCAAAAACCGCTGGGCCGAGGCGCACATCTTTTCCACCGTCACCTGAGCGGCCTGCACCGCCAGGGGCAGAAAGGCCGGGTTCAGGTTGTTGAAGCCGCCGGGGAACAGATTGGTATCGACCGGCGCCAGCTTGAAACCTGAATTGCGCAGGTCGACCGAGGTATAAAACGGTGTGGCGTGTTCCTGCCATTGAGTGCGGAACCAGTGTTCAATGGCCGGTTGAGCGTCGATGACCCGTTTTTCCAGGTCCAGCAGAGGACCGGACAGCGCCGTGGTAAGGTGAGGAACCATAATGACTCGTTAAAATGCCGTGTTCCGATTGTAATGCAAGGCCGGCCGCCGCTACCGTGTTCCATATCGTCCTGTTCCAACCCGAAATACCGCCCAATACCGGCAACATCATCCGCCTGAGCGCCAATACCGGTTGCCGGCTGCATCTGATCAAGCCGCTGGGCTTCGAATTGACCGACAGACACATGCGCCGCGCCGGACTGGATTATCACGAATATGTTGACCTCCATATTCACGACCACTGGGATGCCGCCAAGGCCATCCTGCCGCCGACCCGCTATGCCTTCACCACCAAGGTGTCGCACCCCTATCACAAAGTCGTCTTCAAGCCAGGCGATGTCTTCGTGTTTGGGCCGGAAACACGGGGGCTACCCGAAGACGTGCTGACCGACTTCCTGCCGGAGAACCGCTTGCGGCTGCCGATGCTGGCGGGCCAGCGCAGTTTGAACCTGTCCAATGCCGTGGCGGTGACCGTGTTCGAGGCCTGGCGACAGTTGGGTTTCAGCGGTGGAATCTGATCGTTAAAACGACCGTTGGACGAGGCCGCTGCTCGCAAAATTCGGCTGGGCGAGGACAGATTTTGCCGGTCAATAGTCGTTCTATTGACCAAAAAAAGCGGCGGAATATGGACCGTTCCGACGGTTTTGCAGCCGATTTTCTTAAGTCTGACAGACTCCTAGAGGCTACTCGTCCTTGATGTCGCGGTTCAATAGCGCCGCGACCGCTTCCTTGGGCGGCTGCTCCTGTTCCAGGATGCCGCGCACGGCTTCGGCGATGGGCATGTCCACGTTCATTTCCCGCGCCAGTCTGGCGACTTCGCGCGCCGTGGTGACGCCTTCGGCGACGTGGCCGAGTTCGCGCAGGATACCTTCCAGGCTTTCGCCCTGGGCCAGTTTGAGTCCCACCTGGCGGTTGCGGGACAGGTCGCCGGTACAGGTCAGTATCAAGTCGCCCATGCCCGACAGGCCCATGAAGGTATCCAGCCGACCGCCCAGACGCAGGCCGAGCCGGGCGATCTCGGCCAGGCCACGGGTAATCAGCGCGGCCCGGGCATTGAGACCGAAGCCCAGGCCGTCGGAGATGCCGGCGGCGATGGCGATGACGTTCTTGACCGCGCCGCCGACCTCGACGCCGATCAGGTCGTTACTGGAGTAGAGACGCATCCGGAGACGGTGCAGATCGCGGGCGACCTGGCGGGCGAATTCGGCATCGAGCGAGGCCACGGTCAGCGCCACCGGCTGACCCGCCGCCACTTCCTGGGCAAAGCTGGGTCCGGACAGGGCCGCAGCGTCGGCATGTTCCGGCCATTCCTCGGCCAGGACCTCGTGGGGCAGCTTCATGGTGCCGGTCTCGAACCCCTTGCACAGCCAGATCAACGGCGCGGCTGCGCCGTGACCACGCAACTGCCGTAACAGATCGCGATACCCCGAGGTTGGCACGGCGGCGATGAGATAGTCGGCGGCACGGATCGCGACCGATAAATCGGACTGGATGTCCAGTCCGGCCAACTGGGAGCCCGGCAGGTAGCGGTCGTTGGTCCCACTATGAACCATCCGCTCGGCCTGCTCGGGGTTGCGGGTCCACAATGTCACCTCGGCGCCGCCACGCAGTTGCATGGCCAGGGCTGTGCCCCAGGCGCCGGCGCCCAGAAGCGCTATTTTCATGGCGAATCAGTCGGTTTTTGGTTGAGCCTGAGCTTGAGCCTGCGCCCGTTGCTGTAGATAAATCGCCTCGAAATTGACCGGCTGTAGATAGAGGGCCGGGAAGCCGGCGCGGGCGGCGGCATCGGATACCGTCTCGCGCAGATAGGGAAACAGGATGTTCGGGCAGCCAACCGCCAGCATCGGCTCCAGCGCTTCCTGGGGCAGGTTCTGGACACGGAAGATGCCGGCCTGATGGGCCTCGACCAGGAAGGCGGTCTTGTCGCCGATCTTGGCATTGACCACGGCGGTCAATGTGGTCTGATAGATGCCTTCATCGACCGCCTCGCTTTGATTGCGCAACTGCACGTCGATCTGGGGCGGGGTTTGCTCCAGAAAGATTTGCGGGGCGTTGGGCACCTCGACCGACAGGTCTTTCAGGTAAATTTTTTCGATATTGAATCCAGGCGCGGCGGCTTGCTCTTGTTCGCTCATTTTGTCTTCCAGGTCAGTACGGGTGTAAACGTGGCATTATACCGATTACAGACGCTGCCGAAGCCAGGCGGCCAACTGCGGCCCGGCCAGGGCGCCGGATACTCGGTCCAGTTCGCGACCGCCCTTGAATATCGCCAGGGTGGGGATACTACGGATGTTGTAGCGCGCGGCCAGACTCTGCTCGGCCTCGGTGTCGACCTTCACGAAGCGCACCTGCCCGCCATATTGACCGGCCATCTGGCTAAAGGTGGGGGCGAACTGCTTGCATGGACCGCACCAGGGCGCCCAGAAATCGACCAGCACGGGCAAGCCGTCTCGGGTGATAAAACGCTCGAATGTCGCAGCAGTCAGTACGATCGGTGCGGCGGGCAGTACGGCGCCGCCGCACTTGCCGCATTTCGGGTTATCGCCGAGGCGCTCGGCCGGGACCCGATTGACGGCGCCACAGTTAGGGCAAACCAGTTCCATGATGCACTCCTGAAAAACGTATCAGAAGTGAAGTGGCGCCGAAGCGCCCGATTTCAAGCCGCCAGCAAGGGGTCGAGACCACCGCCCGAGTCAAGCGCCGAGAGATCGTCGAAGCCGCCGACATGACGATCGCCGATGAAAATCTGCGGCACGGTGCGGCGGCCGGTAATTTCGATCATCGCGTCGCGTTGCGCCGGATCAAGGTCGATGCGGATCTTTTCGATCTCGGTTACGCCCTTATTGCCGAGTAACCGCTCGGCCATCTGGCAGTAGGGGCAGGTTGCGGTGCAGTACATCTTGACGTGGGGCATCTCAGCGCTCCTTGGGGAAACCAGCCTGTTCCCAGGCCATGATGCCGCCGCTCAGGTTGCTGACATCCTCAAACCCGGCCTTGCGCAATATGCCGCAGGCATGACCGGAGCGGTTGCCGCTACGGCAGACCGCGACGATGGGCTTGCCCTTGTACTTTTCCAGATCGGCCAGGCGGCCTTTCAACTGACTGAGCGGGATGTGTTTGGATTTCGGGATGTGGCCATCGGCGAATTCCGAGCTCTCGCGCACATCGAGCATCAGCGCATCGTTGTTGAACAGCCTGACCGCATCCTGGGGACCAACCTGCTTGACGCCGGACAGGCGGCCCATCAAGCTGCCGCCGACCAGCATGTAGCCGGATACCAGCATCAACAGGATCAGCCAGATGTTTTGTTGGGCGAATTCCATCCCATTCACCTCCAGGTAATTAAGAACGCAGGGATTCTACCCTAGCGGCTGCAAGTGCCGTCGCCGGACTTGAGGCCCAGCTTCTTGAACAGCAATGCCGGCGGGCAGAAGCCGGTGATGCCGGACTGGAGCAGGTTGAGGCCGATGAAGACGGTAAACCATAGCCAGGACAGATGGCCGAGGTCGATCTGGCCGCTGAAATGGGCCAAGGCCAGGGACAACAGGATCATGACCCCTGCCATGATGCGGATCGCGCGTTCGACGGTCATTGGTGTTTCTCCTCGCAAAAGAATTATGTGGTTTGTTGACGGCGCTGCCACAAGTAATAGACCAGCGGGATCACCACCAGGGTCAAGGCCGTGGATGCGAAGGTACCGAAAATCAGCGAAACCGCCAAGCCCCCGAAGACCGGATCGGTAATCATGATGGCCGAGCCCAGGATAATCGCCAGGGCGGTCAACAGGATGGGCCGAAAGCGCACCGCGCCGGCCTCGACGATGGCCGTTTCCAGGTCGTAGCCGCGCTTGCGGTAATCCAGTATGAAGTCAATAAGCAGCAATGAGTTACGGACCACGATGCCGGCCAGGGCGATGACGCCGATCATCGAGGTGGCGGTGAAGGCCTGGCCGGTCGCCCAGTGGCCAGGGAATACGCCGACCAGGGTGAGCGGGATCGCGCCCATGACGATAAACGGCAAGGCGAAAGACTTGTAGTAGCCAACCAGCACCAGGTAGATCAGGACGATGGCGATGATGAAGGCAGAACCCAGGTCGCGGAACACGTCCAGGGTCAGGCGCATCTCGCCGCCCCAGAGCAGGGTGTTTTCCACTACATCCTTGGGGCTGGCCTGGGTAAAGCCGAGGTTGCCGGTAGCGAAGCTGACGCCATTGGCCAGCTTCTGACCGTCGAGCCGCTTGTCCAGAGCCAGCACGGCATAGACCGGACTGGACTTAAGCAACTCGCCGCCGACCATGACCATGGGATGCTGGTCGCGGTCATAGATCGGCTTGGCGACGGTCACTCTGGTCACCGTGGCAATGGCCGACAGCGGTACCTGCTTGCCTTGCGGGTTGGCGATTCGCAGGCTGAGCAGGGTATCGGGCGTGGTGCGCAATTCACGCGGCAGACGCACCTGGATGTCCACCGGCTCGCGCGCGTCGAGCGCGTGAAGGGCGCCAATATTGAAGCCCGAGACGTAGTTGCGCAGCAGCTCGGCTACCTGACCCGGCGCCACGCCGGACAGCAGTGCCTTCTCGGTATCGACCTTGACGTCGTAGCCGTCGGCGTTGGCGGTGACCGAATCGTCAGCATTGGTCATGCCGTAGACGGTCTCGAAATCCTGCTCGACGATGGCCGCCGCCGCGCGCAGCCGGTCATAGTCTGGGCCATACAGCTCAGCCAGCACCTGGGCCTGAACCGGCGGTCCGGGCGGCGTTTCATAGAGCTTTATTTTGGCCGAGGGGAAACGCTTGCGCAGCGCCATCAACTGGCCATTCAACTCGTTGGCGATCTCATGCGATGAGCTGTCACGCTCGTGCTTGTTGACCAGATTAACCCGAATCTGGGCCAGATTCTGGCCCTTCTTTATCAGGTCGCCACGCACCAGGGCGGCGAAATCGATCGGCGCGGTCATGCCGAGGAAGGTCTGGTAGTCGGTTATATGGGGATGCACAGCCAATATCCGGCCGACCTCGCGCGCTACCTGGTCGGTTGCCGCCAGGGCCGTACCGGCCGGCATATCGACCTCCAGCAGCATGGTGTTGGTGTTGTCGTTGGGCAGCATCTTCAGCTCGACGCCCAACATCGACAACGGCCCGTTCAAGCCCGCCGGACGGATGAACTGCCAGGCCGGCATCAGCATGGCGCCAAGTAGCAACGCCGACACGACCAGGAAGATCAGGTTACGTTTGGCCGGCGACGCGATCAGCGGCGTTAGAACCGCGACATAGGCACGATGCAGTGCGTCCTGTGCCGATGCGCCTTCATCTTCCAGGCTGGGCTTGCGCGCGGCCTCTTCGCGGGCCGCCTTCTTGGCCAGCCACAGGTTGGCGGCCCAGGGTACAACCATGTAGGCGATGATAATGGAGGCGATCATGGCGACCGGCACGTTGAACGGGATCGGCGCCATGAACGGCCCCATCATGCCGGTCACAAAGGCCATGGGGATGAAGGCCAGGATCACGGCGACGGTGGCAACGTTGGTCGGGTTGCCGATCTCGTTGGTGGCCTCGATCAGCACGCTGCCGAAGTCCTTGCCACCCGTGCCGTGATGCAGATGGCGGTGGATGTTCTCGATTACCACGATGGCCGCGTCGACCAGCAAGCCGAGCGACAGGATCAGCGCGAACAGGGTGATGCGGTTGATCGTCTGACCGAAGGCCAGGCCGATTGCCAGGACCACGAACAGGATCAACGGCACCGTCAGGGTGACGATGCCGGCCTCGCGCCAACCGAGGAAGATGACCAGGATGACCACCACCGAGCCGATGGCCAGCCCCAAGTGCGAGACCAGCTCGTTGACCGCCTCGTTGGCCTTCTCGCCGTCGTTGCGGGTCACGGCGACCTCGATGCCGGCCGGGATGGCCTGTTTTTTCAGGTCCGCCAGCTTGGCCAGTACCGCGTCGGCGACAACCACGGCATTGGCGCCGGCCTTCTTGGCGATGGCCAGGGTCACGGCCGGGTTCTCACCATGGCCGGACTTGCCCAGGGCCTGGCCCCAGGCGAAGCGCGTGGTCTCTTCCAGCTCGCCCGGCCCGTCTTCGATCTGCGCCACATCCTTCAGGTAGACCGGACGGCCCATCTGGGACACGCCCACCACGATCTTGCCAACTTCGTCGGCCGAGCCGAGAAACCCGGACAGCCGCAATGGCCGGGCTTGGTTATCCCGCACCAGATCGCCCAACGGCGCCGAGACATTGCTGCCGCGCAGCATTTTGTCGACCTTGTCCAGGGTCAGGCCGGCCGCGTCCAGGCGCTGGGCATCGAGCCAGACGTTGACCATGTGCTTACGGCCGCCGACCACCTGAGTGAACGAGACGCCTGGGACATTGCGCAACTGTTCCAGGATACGGTTGGCCACCTCGCGCAAGGTGTAATCGTCATAGGCTGATGCCGCCAGAGTCAGGGTCATGATCGGCACGTCGTCGACGTTGATCGGCTTGACCAGCGGCTGCGTGGCGCCCGGCGGGATGCGATCGATGTTTTGCATCAACTGGTTGTATAGCTTGACCAGGCTGTCTTCCTGCTTTTGTCCGACCTTGAACTGAATGGTCACGACGCCAAAGTCGTTGGTCGCATAGCCGAAGGTGTGATCGACCCCGGACTGGGCGTTCATGATCGCTTCCAGCGGCTTGACGATCAGGTTCTCCACCTCGGCCGGCGTTGCGCCCGGCTTGGCGACGATGATGTTGGCCGCCGGCACGACGATTTGCGGGTTGTATTCGCGCGGCGTAACCATCAGCGCCAGGGCGCCGGTCAGGGTCACGGCGACGATGGTCAGCAGGGTCAGCTTGGAGGTCAGAAAGGCTCTGGCCAGCTTGCCGGCGATGTTCATCGGGCTTTCGTGTCCGGTGTCGCTCATCGTTCAGCCCCGCACCAGGTCGCCGTTATTGACCGCCGAGGCATTGCGGGTGACCACCCGATCGCCGGCGGCCAACCCCGAGAGTATTTCGACCTGACCGTGGTCGGTCCGGCCGCTACGGACCATGCGATAGTCGGCCACGCCCTTGGCGTCCAGCACGAATACGCCGGTGATGCCGGCGCGATTCAAGACCGCCTCCTGGGGGACTTGCAGGACGGCCTGCCGACCGGTTGGAAACAGCACCCGGGCGAAGGCGCCGCTACGCAGACTTGGCGCGCTCACGTCTAGTTTGACCAGATGGGTATGTGCGACCGGGTCGGCAGCAGGTGACAGACGAGCAACCGCGCCCTCGACCGGCTGCACCTGACCGTCCACCTCGATCTTGATCCTGGCGCCCAGCTTCAGGCCGGAATAGATCGCCTCGGACACTGCGGTCTGGACCTGCAAATGGGCCTGATTTTCCACCAGCAGGACCGGGTGGCCGGGGGCGGCGATGTCGCCCTGGTTGGCGAATTTCTGTACCACCACGCCGTTGATCGGCGAGACGACCACGGCATAGCGCAACTGGCCATGGGCGGTTTGCAGGCCGGCCTTGGCCTGGGCGGCGCGGGACGCAGCGATGTCATAGTTCAGCTTCATCTTTTCATATTGCTGACGGCTGACCACTTCGTCCTTGTACAGGGCATCGAAACGGGCATAGTCGGCCTTGGCGTCCTGCATGGCCTTTTCGGCCTGGTCGAGGCCCAGCCGCGCTTGCGCGACGCCACCCTCGATGTCCATCGGATCGATGGTGAACAGGCGCTGGCCGGCCTTGACCGACTGGCCTTCGGCCACCGCGATATTCTTGATGTAGCCCATCAGGCGCGAGGCCACCTGAACCGATTCCTGGGCCACCACGGCGCCCGGCAGCGGGCTGTAGATCACGCTCTCGACCGGTTGTAAGGTCACAACACCGGCATTTACTGTGCGCGCAGCAGCGGCCGCCGGCGCTTTTTCATGGCTGCCGCCGCAACCGGTCAGGCTCAGGGCAACGGCAAGTAGGATGGGGTTGAGCTTGTTCATCGGTTCATTCCTCACAATTGATCGGCGTCCAGTACACCCACGGCCAGTTTCAATGCCGCGCGCTGCACTGCCTGATCGTAGTCAGCGGCAACCAGGTCGGCGCGGGCCTTGTCCAGTTGAGCCTGGGCGGCAAGCAGCTCGATCAGCGTACCCAGGCCATTCTCATAGCGTTTCTTGACCAGCCGCTGCGCCTCGCTCGCCTCCGCGACGGCGAGCGTCCGGGCCTTGACCTTCTCCTCCGCTTCCTGAGCCCGACGTTTAGCATCGCCCACTTTGTAGGCGATGCCGTTGCTGGCCTGATCGAGCTTGGCGACCGCCTCCAGGCGCTGGGCCTCGGCCCGATCCACCGCGGCCCGACTGCCGCCGCCGTCGAAGGCGGTCCACGACAACACACCCGCCGCAGTATACGAACTGGAATCGAGGCCTAATGTCTTGCCGTTCCAGTCCTGGCGCAGCATGACGTTGAATTGCGGCAGTTTGCCGGCGCGCGCGGCGGCTACGGCGGCGGCGGCGCCATCGGCCTGATTACGCAAGGCTTGCAAACCCTGGTGATTAGCCAGGGCAGCCTGACGCAGGCTGGCGACATCGCCCTCCAGCGTGACCGGCATGACCGGCGCGCCGACATCGAGCGGCTCAGCCAGCGGCTTGCCCAGCAGCAGATGGAGTTGGTCGAGCGCGGCGGCTTCGGCGTTGCCGGCCGAAACCGATTTCAGTTTCATGTCCGCCAGATTGACCTCGGCGGACAACAGATCACTTTTCACCGCCATGCCCTGTTTAAAAAGCTGGGTGCTGATCCGCACAAACTCCTCGGCGGCAGCCCGCGCCTCACCGGCGACCTGAACGTAGGCCCGGGCGGTATGCACCCCCTGGTAGGCCATCAACACCTGCTTGACCAGTTGCTGGCGAGCCAGCCTATCCCCGGCCTGGGCCGCCTTGACATAAGACTGGGCCTGTTTGACATAGTCGGCCACCATGCCGCCGTTGTAGACCGGGATGAGCAGTTCGGCCCGCGGGTTGAAGTTGGTCACCGCGTCGGGGTGGTTGAGGTCGCGCGGAGCGACGCTCAGAATATTCGGATTGGTCGAATCGAAATCGCGAAAGCCGAAGTCGCCGAACGTGGCGCCGCGCTGCCCCAGTTTTAGGCCGAAGGCATTCAATGCGTCGTTGCTTTGGGTGGCGGTCACGGACAAATTCAATTTCGGCCAGTAATTGGCCTGCGCCTGACGCAGCCCCGCCTCGGCCTGTTTGACCTGGGCCTGGGCCATGGCCAGGTCGGGGTTTTGCGTCAGGGCGATGCCCACGCACTGCTTGAAATCCAGGGTTTCCGAGCAAGCGCCCGTTGTGGTCAAGGCAAGCGCAATGGCCAGGACTATGCGGCGCGGCATAAACAAAACCATATCCATGCTCCTTTGGGACTGTCTCCCGGTCCTGAACCCAGGCCCGGAATATTAGCGAATGCTAATATTACACATTAGAAAAACTTATGTCAATATAAGCCCCGCCGAGCAAGATACTAGAATTGCCTGTTTTTCGCTATTTGGTGAAACCGCAGAAAACGTCCCGCATGATGCTGATGAGCTGCAAGGTGCGGGTATCCGCCACGCGGTAGAACACGCGGTTGGCATCCTTGCGGGTGCGCAACACGCCTTTGTCGCGCAGGATGGCAAGGTGCTGGGAGATATTGCTTTGAGAGGTGCCGACACTATCCACGATGCCCTGGACGCTGACTTCATTGCCGCCCAGCACGCAGAGTATCTTGAGTCGAAGCGGATGCGACATCGCCTTCAGCGCACGCGAGGCCTGTTCGATATGTTCGTCGTTTTCGATAAGCGCCGCGATGGGCTCCAAGGTCGTAATCAAGTGTCTGTCTCCAAAACTGCAACGGATGCCGACGCCAATTCTATGACGTATTCAAATATACTAAAATACTGGACGTGTAAAATGATAGCGTTTTCTAGGATAAAATCTCCTTATGCCACCTAGTGTCCTGCCTGTACTACTCATTATTCTGGACGGCTTCGGTTATCGCGAAGAGACCACCGACAACGCCGTCGCCGCTGCGCATAAGCCCAATTGGGACCGGCTTTGGGCGACTTGTCCCCATACCTTCATTCATGCCTCGGAGTCCGCCGTGGGCCTGCCCAAGGGCCAGATGGGCAATTCCGAGGTCGGCCATTTGAACATCGGCGCCGGTCGCGTCGTCTACCAGGAATTCACCCGCATCGACCGTTCGATCGAAGCCGGCCATTTCTTTGAGAACTACGTCCTGGTCGACTTGATCGACAAGGTCAAGGCCAACAATGCCACTCTGCATGTGTTCGGCCTGCTTTCTGACGGCGGCGTCCATAGCCACGAGCGGCACATCCACGCTATGCTGGACATGGCGGTGCATAGCGGCGTGGAAAAGATTTCGGTACACGCATTCCTGGATGGCCGCGATACGCCGCCGAAGTGCGCCGATGTTTACCTCGAACGCCTACAGGCCAAGCTGGATGCGCTCGGCAAGGGTTGCATCGCCACGATCAGTGGCCGCTACTTTGGCATGGACCGTGACAAGCGCTGGCCGCGGGTCCAGGTCGCCTATGACCTGATTACCCTGGGCGAGGCGGAATACCGCGCCCCAACCGCGCTGGAGGGACTGGCCATGGCCTACGCACGGGGTGAGACCGACGAGTTCGTCAAACCGACTGTAATTGCCGCCGCCGGCCAGCCGGCGCCGCGCATGGTGGATGGCGACGCCGTGGTCTTCATGAACTTTCGTTCCGATCGCGCCCGGCAATTGACCAAGGCCTTCCTGCAACCGGACTTCGATGGCTTCAAGCGCAAATACGTGCCCAAGCTTTCCAATTACTGCACGCTGACCCACTACGCGGATGAATTCAAGGTGCCGGTCGCCTTTCCGCCCGAACGTATCCGCAACGGTTTCGGCGAATACATAGCCAGCCTCGGCTTGCGCCAATTACGCATCGCCGAGACCGAAAAGTTTCCCCACGTCACCTACTTCTTCAATGGCGGCGAGGAAACCGTCTACCCTGGCGAGGACCGCGTCCTGGTGCAATCGCCGCCGGTCGCCCACTACGACCAGCAACCGGAGATGAGCGCCTACGAGGTCACCGACAAGCTGGTCGCAGCGATCGAAAGTCGTAAATACGATGCCATCATTTGCAATTTCGCCAATGCCGACATGGTCGGTCATACCGGCAATTTCACCGCCGCCAGACAGGCCATCGAGGCCCTGGATGTCTGTCTGGGCAGGGTGTTGGAGGCCATGAAATCGACCGCTGGCGAGGTTCTCATAACCGCCGACCACGGCAATGCCGAATGCATGCTGGACCTGGCCAATAAGCAGCCGCATACCGCCCACACGACCAATCTGGTGCCCTTGCTCTATGTCGGCCGCCCGGCGCATCTGGCTGAGACCGGCGCCCTGGAGGACATCACGCCCACGCTGCTGGCGATGATGGGCCTGGCAAAACCGCGCGAGATGACTGGCCATCCACTGGTGCGCTTTGATGCGCCCGCCCATCCCGAGCCTTAAGGTCTGTGCCCTATTGCTGCTATGGCTGCTGCCGGGTATCGCCAACCCGGCCGGCGACGGCAAGCAACAGGAATTGGAGGATCTGCGCGGCCGCATCGCCAAACTCAAGGGCGAGGTGGAACGTGCCTCGGTCGACCGCTCGGAGGCCGCCGACGGGCTGCGCAACTCAGAACGCAAGATTTCCGACATCAACCGCGCCCTGATCGAGCTACAAAAGAAGGAACAGCGGCTGGGCCAATCCCTGGGCAAACTGGCTCAAGAACACCGCGCGACCAAGGCGCAATTGCACGCCGAGCGACAGCAACTGGCGGCCCTGCTTCGGCAACGCTATCGCCAGGGCAGCGACGACGCAACCCATCTGGCATTGAGCGGCCGCGACCCCGGCGAGATACAGCGCGACCTGGAGTATTACACCTACATCGGCCGGGCGAGGGCGAGATTGATCCGTGCCCACAACGCCTCGCTAGGTCGCCTGACGGCGGTAGAGAGCGAGACCCGGAGCCGAAGGTCCGACTTGGAACAGATCAAGCAAAACCAACTCACTCAACGCACAACCCTGGACAGGGAAAAACAAGTGCGTCAGGCCACCTATAACCAGTTGTCCGATCAGATACGCCAACAGCGTAAACAGATCGACAGTCTGGCTCGGGATGAGTCCCGGCTGAGCCGGTTGGTCGAACGTCTGCAACGTCTATCCGAGGCCAGAAAAACCACCAAGCCGCGTGAACCACGGGCTGGTAAAACAATCACTAACGTAGCCGATGCTAGCCTGGCAGGGCTCCGGTTCGCCGCGCTCAAGGGCAAGCTGGCGCTACCCGTGGCGGGTGAATTGTTGGCCCGCTTCGGCCAGGCCAGGGCCGGTGGCGGGCCAGCCTGGAAGGGCTTGTTCATCCGAACCAAGGCCGGCCAACCTGTCCGGACGGTGGCCAGCGGCGCGGTGGTATTCGCCGATTGGCTGAGGGGTTTCGGCAACCTGCTGATCGTCGACCATGGCGGCGGTTACCTCAGTCTGTACAGCAATAATGAAAGTCTGTATAAACAGGCGGGAGACACTGTCCACGCGGGCGATGTCGTCGCCGCGACCGGCGACACCGGCGGCCAGGAAGAAACTGGCCTGTATTTCGAACTGCGCCGCCAAGGGCAACCATTCGACCCCATGAGTTGGGTCCGGTGATCTATCAGAGAATGAACTTATGACCAACAAATTCAAACAATTCGGACTCATCGGCCTCGGCGCTGCGGTGGGCGTGGCGCTCACCCTGAATTTCTCCGCCATCGCCGAGCGCCAACCCGAGCCGTTGCCCATCGACGACCTGCGCGCCTTCACCGAGGTCTTCGCCAAGATCAAGAGCGACTATGTCGAGCCGGTCGAGGACAAGAAACTCATCAACGAAGCGATCAACGGCATGCTCTCGGGGCTAGACCCCCACTCCACCTACATGGACCCGGAGGCCTTCAAGGAATTGCAGGTCGGCACCCAGGGCGAATTCGGCGGTCTGGGCATCGAGGTCGGCATGGAAGACGGCTTCGTCAAGGTCGTCTCGCCCATCGAGGACACGCCCGCCTTCAAGGCCGGCCTGAAAACCGGTGACCTGATCATCAAATTGGACGACACCCCGGTCAAGGGCATGACCCTCAACGACGCGGTCAAGCGGATGCGCGGCAAGCCCGGCACCGACATCGTCCTGACCATCGCCCGCAAAGGCGAGACCAAGCCCATCGTCGCCAAGCTGACCCGCGCCATCATCAAGATCAAGAGCGTCAAGCGTCAGTTGATCGAGCCTGGTTTCGGCTATGTCCGCATTACCCAGTTTCAGGAACACACTGGCGAGAACCTGGTCGCGGCCCTGAAATACCTGGAGGAGACCGACAAGGCCCCGCTCAAGGGCCTGATCCTGGACCTGCGCAACGACCCGGGCGGTTTACTTAATACCGCAGTCGGTGTGGCCGGCGCGTTCCTCAAGGCCAATGACCTGGTCGTCTATACCGACGGCCGCAGCGAGGACGCCAAGATGCGCCTGACCAACACGCCGCGCGACTACATGCAACGCGGCGATACGGATTACCTTGGGACGCTCCCGGCCTGGGTCAAGACCGTACCTATCGTGGTGTTGGTCAACGGCGGTTCCGCCTCGGCCTCGGAGATCGTCGCCGGCGCCCTGCAGGATCACAAACGCGCCCTGATCGTCGGCACTCAGAGCTTTGGCAAGGGCTCGGTGCAGACCATACTGCCGCTCAACAACGGTAGCGCCATCAAATTGACCACGGCCCGCTACTACACGCCCAATGGCCGCTCGATCCAGAACAAGGGCATCACCCCGGACATTGCCGTCGCGGAAGCCACGGTGACGCAGGCCGATGAACAGAAACTGGAAATCCACGAGGCCGATCTGGAAAAGCACCTCGCCAACGTGCAGGACAGCGGCGCTAATCCGGTTCCGAAGATCAAGAAGGATGAGAAGGCCAAGCCCGATGCCGAGAACGGCGACCCGAAAGAGATCGTGTCCAAAAAGGATTACCAGTTCAACCAGGCGCTGACCCTGCTCAAGGGCGTTGCGCTGCTGCAAAGCCGCTAAGCGGCGGCGGTCAGGATCGCCGCCGGCTTGTGGCTTTCAGCGAGGCGCCGTCAGGCCGCCCAGCAGTAAGTCCCATTGGGCAGGCCAACTGTCCAGCGGGGTACGGCTAAAACCGCTTTTCACGAATTGCTGCCAGCGGCCCTGGACCATGGCCATGATCAGGTTGGCAGCAACGCCGGCATCCAGGCCTTCGGCCACGCCGCCCTGGCTGACGGCGATGCGCAATGACTGGCGCAGGCTAGCCTCCACCCGGTCCAGCAACTGATTGACCCGCGCTTGCAGACGGGGGTTCTCGTTTACCAGTACCTCGCCGGTGAGAACCCGGCTCATGCCGCGATTCTTCTCGACGAAACCGATCAGTAGTTGGGCAATGCCCCGGGCTTGTTCAAGGCCCGCCGTGCCGTCCGCAGAAATCCGGTTAATCAGCGAAAACAGGGTCGTTTCGATGAACTCGATCAAGCCTTCATACATCTGGGCCTTGCTGGCGAAATGGCGGTACAAGGCCGCCTCGGACACGTCAACACGAGCCGCCAGCGCCGCCGTGGTGATCTTTTCCGCCTGCGGCGCCTCAAGCATTTCCGCCAGTATCTGGAGGATTTGCTGTTTGCGCTCGCCCGGCTTGCTCATGCCGCCGACCCCGCAACCGGGTAGGGCAGCGGCCTGAATACCAGGGGCGCCCCATCGACTGTAGCTAGTCGCACATCACCGCCTTCGTAACTGCCGATCTGCATGACCGCCAACAGATCGGAGCCACCCCCTGGAGCCGGCGCCGCATTGACCACCTGGCCTGCGGCCTGACCGCCGAACTCGGGACTAAACAGCGGGTCGCCAGCCTTGGCATCGGCCGCGACGTGGGCCAGGTACATGCGCCGTTTCTGTTTACCCAGATATTGAGTCCGGGCCACGATCTCCTGGCCGGGATAGCAACCCTTGGTGAAGCTGACGCCATGTAGGTCGACCATGTTGGCCATCTGCGGCACGAACTGATCCTGGGTCTCGGGCAGTATGACCGGGATGCCGGCGGTAACCATCAGCCAATCCCAGGCAACTGCGCCGACTGGCCTGGCCCTGGCGCTCAGCTTCAGCCAAGCGGCCGACGCCGCAGTCGAAGCGACCAGGATATCGAACCGGTCGCCACCCAGTCGTACCGCGAAGGCCGCCTCGCCCTGGGCCACGGCCATGATCTCCGGCGCCGGCGCGAGGTTCAGCGCCTCGGCCAACAATGCACCCGCGCCGGGACCGGATAAGCCAAGCCGTAACCACTCGTCGCTGGCATTACGGACCTTGGCCTTGGTGCGCAGGATAAACATGGCCAAGCGTTTCTGAATCGACTCGCGCAGCGCCTGGGGCAGCATCAGCAGCAGGTTATCGCCGCGCTTGAAGACCAGGAAATTCGCCAACATTCGACCCTTGGCCGAACAGTAACCCGCGAATATCGCCTGTCCTGGCGTGAGGCCGCGTAGATCGTTGGTCACTTGACCATGCAGAAAGGTCTGGGCTTCTTCGCCTGCGAAGCCGATCAAGCCCCAGTGCGACAGATCAGCTACCACCAGGCCGGCTTTCGCCGCCGCCAGCTCGCCGGGCAAGTCGCCGAAATCACTCAGCTTAGCGTCGACCAGTCGGGCGCCTTGGGTTTGCAGAAATTCAATCCAGTGGTTACTCATGGTCTGCTTACAGTGGAAATCAGGAAATTCGGTAAGTTAATGGTCACTTCGCCAATTGGCAAGGCTGACCGGGGTTGCTGCACCTGGCTTGGACCAGCCCTAGGGCTGGTCGGGCTGCACCAACCGCTCCACCGCCAGGGTGTGCAGCCGGCGGCTGTCGGCGCGGTTGACCCGGAAGCGATAGCCGTCGATCACCACGCTCTCGCCCCGCTTGGGCATGTGGCCGAAGGCGTGGGTGACCAAGCCACCGACGGTATCGAATTCCTCGTCCGAGAAGTGCGTCCCCAGGACGGCATTGCAGTCCTCGATCTCGGTCTGGGCCTTGACCCGCCAGGTGTCATGTTTTTCCAGCAGGATATTGTCTTCGTCCTCGTCGTAATCGTATTCGTCCTCGATGTCGCCGACGATCTGTTCCAGCACGTCCTCGATGGTGACCAGACCCGCGACGCCGCCATATTCGTCGGCGACGATGGCGATGTGGTTGCGCGATGCGCGGAACTCCCGCAACAAGACATTGAGTCGTTTGGATTCGGGCACGAACACCGCCGGACGGAGGATTTCCCGCAGGTTGACCGCCTCGTCGTTGCACAAGCGCAGCAGGTCCTTGGCCAACAGGATACCGACCACGTTGTCGCGGTCGCCGTCGACGGCGGGAAACCGTGAATGGGCGGTCTCGATAACGAAGGGCAACAGCTTGTCCGGGCTGTCGTTGATGTCCACCATGTCCAACTGGGCACGCGGGATCATGATCTCGCGCACCTGCATCTCGGATACCTGCATGACCCCTTCGATCATGGACAGAGCATCGGCATCCAGCAGGTTGTTATCGTAAGCGGCATGGAGCAGTTCGAGAAGCTCCTCGCGGGTCTCCGGCTCGGGCGAGAGCCAGGCGGTCAAACGTTCTATCAAACTAGGTCGTGGACTACTGTCGTCACTCATGGTTCTAAATATGGATCGGGATATCCCAGCCGCATCATAACAAAACTTTCTAACGCCTCCATGACCGCCGCCTCGGACTCGGTTTGGTGATCGTAACCTTGCAGGTGCAACATGCCATGCACCACGAGGTGAGCGTAGTGCGCCACCAGCGGCTTGCCTTGCTCGGCCGCTTCCCTGGCCACCACCGGCGCGCACAGGACGATGTCGCCGCTCATCGGTGTCCCTTCGAGGGCCTCGTCCGGACCGTACTCGAAGGTCAGCACGTTGGTGGGGTAATCCTTATTGCGGAAATCGCGGTTGAGTTGCCGGCCTTCCTGCGCGTCGACAATACGCAGGGTCGCCGCAGCGTCACCCGCCAGGGCGGCCTTGGCCCACTGCCTGAACTGGGCGCGATTCGGCAGACCCTCCGTGCCGCAGGCATACTGCACGGTCAGGTGCAGCCGGTTCGCCGCACTCCTCACTCCGCACTCCTCGAATAGGCATCGTAGGCGTCGATGATGCGGGCCACCAAGGGATGGCGCACCACGTCGTCGTTCTGGAACTCGGTGAAGGCAATGCCCCGGACCGCCTTCAACACCAACCGCGCTTCGATTAGGCCGCACTTCTGGCCGCGCGCCAGATCGATCTGGGTGACATCGCCGGTGACCACGGTCTTGGCGCCGAAACCGATCCGGGTCAGGAACATCTTCATCTGCTCCGGCGTGGTGTTCTGCGCCTCATCCAGGATGATGAAGGCGTTGTTGAGCGTCCGGCCGCGCATGAAGGCCAGCGGTGCCACTTCGATTACGCCCTTTTCGAACAGCCGGGTAGCCTTCTCGAAGCCCATCAGGTCATAAAGCGCGTCGTACAGCGGGCGCAGGTAAGGGTCGACCTTCTGCACCAGATCGCCAGGCAGGAAACCAAGCCGCTCGCCGGCCTCAACCGCCGGCCGGACCAGGACGATGCGTTTGACCAGATCGCGTTCCAGGGCATCCACCGCGCTGGCAACGGCGAGGTAGGTTTTGCCGGTGCCGGCCGGACCGATACCAAAGGTGATGTCGTGTTCCTGTATCTGTCGAATGTACTGATTCTGGCGCGCGGTGCGGCCATGCAAGCCAATACGCCGGGTCATCAGTACCGGCATATCGCTCTCCGCATCCGGGGCCGCAGCCGGTTTGTGCGCCACTTCCACCAGGGCCAACTGGATGTCGTCGATATCCAGTGGCTTGTGTGCCCGCTGGTAGAAATCCTTGAGTAGTTTCGCGACCTGCTCGACCAGGCGATCCGGACCGGTGATGTTGAATACCTCGCCCCGGCGGGCGATGTTCACGTTGAGTGCGGTCTCCATCTGGCGCAGGTTCTCGTCCAGCGCGCCGCATAGATTGCCCAGCCGATGGTTGTCGGCTTCGGGAAAGGTGACTTGCATCGTCTCGGCTAAGTGCCTCGGTATCCCGAGGTTAGCACTTCGCCGCGCATGCTGTTGGGTAATGCGCGGCTGATGGTCACAGCGACAAAATGACCGATCAGGCTGGCGGGACCGGCAAAGTTCACCACCCGGTTGTTCTCGGTGCGGCCCATCATCTCGTTCGGGTCTTTTCGTGATGGCCCTTCCACCAGCACCCACTGTACGGTGCCGACCATGGCCTCGCCGTGGGCCTTGACCTGCTTGTCGAGCTGGGCCTGAAGCCGATAAAGCCGTTGCAACTTCGCTTCATGAGACAGGTCGTCGGCCATGCCGGCGGCCGGGGTGCCGGGGCGCGGGCTGTAAACGAAACTGAATGAATGGTCGAAGTCGAGCTCCTCGACCAGGCGCATCGTGGCCTCGAAATCGGCATCGGTTTCGCCGGGAAAGCCGACGATGAAATCGGTGGCCAGCGCGATGTCAGGCCGGACCTCGCGCACCTTGCGGACGATGCTCTTGTACTCCAGCACCGTGTAGCCGCGCTTCATGGCCGCCAGGACGCGATCCGAGCCGGACTGCACCGGCAGATGCAGGTGTGACACCAGCTTGGGCACTTTGACATAAACATCGATCAGACGCTGGCTGAATTCACGTGGGTGCGAGGTGGTGTAACGGATGCGCTCCACCCCCGGCAGCTCGGCGACCAGTTCGATCAACAAGGCGAAATCGGCGATCTCGCCGTCATCCATGACGCCTCGGTAGGCGTTCACGTTCTGGCCCAGCAGGGTGATCTCCTTGACCCCCTCCGCCGCCAGGTGGGCGACCTCGGCCAGCACGTCGGCGAGCGGCCGCGAGACCTCCTCGCCACGGGTAAAGGGCACCACGCAATAGGTGCAGTACTTGCTGCACCCTTCCATGATCGAAACAAAGGCGGTAGCGCCGTCCACCCGAGCCGGTGGAATATGGTCGAACTTCTCGATCTCAGGAAATTCGATGTCTACCTGCGGCCGGCCGGTCCGCTTGCTCTTCTCGATCATGGCCGGCAGGCGATGCAAGGTCTGCGGGCCAAAGACCAGATCGACATACGGTGCACGGCGCACGATGGCTGCGCCTTCCTGGCTGGCGACGCAACCGCCAACGCCGATCACCAGGTTCGGGTTGCGCTCTTTAAGATGTTTGACCATACCCAGGTCGGTGAACACCTTCTCCTGGGCCTTTTCCCGCACCGAGCAGGTGTTGAACAGGATGACGTCTGCCTCTTCCGGGTTGTCGGTGGTCTCATACGGTTCCGCCGCGCCCAAGACGTCGGCCATCTTGGCCGAGTCGTACTCGTTCATCTGGCAGCCGAAGGTCTTGATAAATACTTTGCGGGTCACTGTGAGTTGGGATGGCGGGAATCGGGGGGGTGGTGGTGATGGGCGGAATCGAACCGCCGACCTGAGGGTTATGAATCCTCCGCTCTAACCGACTGAGCTACATCACCACGCTGGTCTCGTCTGTCGCGACCGGCCTTGCTGGCAAGGCTACACAGCTAAAAACGAGCCGTGCATTATCCGTTTGTGGCCGTCTTAATGTCAAGAATTACAAGGGGTTGGCCGATAGCCGCGCACCGGTCGCGCAATGCGCGACGGCCAGGCTGCAACAGCCCAGCGCCAGAATTCGTCCGGGTTGGCGAGGCCAGCAGGCGGCATCAAGCCCAGGAAGCAGGCCGCTATCTTCAGCGCAGGCAGCGGGTCGGCAGCGTCGATGGCGGTGGCCAGGGTTTGCTTGGATAGCTTGTCGCCATGCTCGTCCAGGGCGACGGGCAGATGGGCATAACGGACTGCGGGCAGACCTAGCGCCTGTTGCAAGGCGATCTGGCGCGGGGTGGAGGTCAGCAGGTCGGCGCCGCGAACGACATGGCTAATACCCTGTTCGGCATCGTCTACCGTTACCGCCAATTGATAGCTGTATACGCCGTCGGCCCGTTGTAGGATGAAATCGCCGCATTCAGTGACCAGGTCGCAGGCCACCCGGCCTTGAATGGCATCGTCGAAAATCGCTCGGCCTGCCGGCATCCGAAAACGCATGCCGGCGTGCTTGGTATCCAGATTCAGCGCCCGGCAGGCGCCGGGGTAAACCAGCCCGTCCACGCCGCGCCGGGCATTTTCCGTCAACGTCTTGCGGCTACAGATACAGCGGTAGACCTGGCCGAGTCGTTGCAACTCCGCGAGCGCCGCACAGTAGGCCGCGCCGCGCCGGCTCTGGTACATAACCGGGCTGTGCCACTGGAAGCCATACAACTCAAGGGTATGCAATATCCGATCGGCCGCGCCTGGCGCAACGCGGGGCGGATCGACGTCTTCCATGCGCACCAGCCATTCGCCGCCATGGGCACAAGCATCCAGATAACTGGCCATGGCCGCCACCAAGGAGCCAAAGTGCAGTGGGCCGCTAGGCGTGGGGGCGAAGCGGCCGCGATAGAGCGGAGGCGCCATCAGATGGCATCCTTCTCCTCGTGGAATTGCAGGGCGTGCAGGCGGGCATAGATGCCGCCCCGCGCCAGCAGTTCGGCATGGCTGCCGACCTCGGCGATGCGGCCCTGGTCGAGGACCACGATGCGGTCAGCGTTTTCGATGGTCGACAGACGATGGGCAATCACCAGCGTGGTGCGACCTTGCATGAGGTTATTTAGCGCGGCCTGGACCTGATGCTCGGATTCGCTATCCAGGGCTGAGGTCGCCTCGTCCAGGATCAGGATCGGGGCGTTCTTGAGGATGGCGCGGGCGATGGTGATACGCTGGCGCTGGCCGCCGGACAGCTTGACGCCGTTTTCGCCGATCATGGTGTCGAGGCCGGCCGGCGATTCGCGGATGAAGTCCAGCGCATAAGCGGCCTCGGCAGCGCGTTCGATCTCGGCCCGCGTGACCTTTTCCAGTCGGCCGTAGGCGATGTTGGCGGCGATGCTGTCGTTGAACAGGGTGGTCTCCTGCGAGACCAGGGCGATATTGGCGCGCAGGCTATCGAGCCGGATGTCATTCAGATCGACGCCATCGAGCAATATGCGGCCCTGGCTGGGGCTATAAAAACGCGGGATCAGATTGACCAGGCTGGTCTTGCCGCCGCCCGAGCCGCCCACCAGCGCCACCGTCTCGCCGGCATGAATCTCCAGATTGATGCCGGTCAGGGCCGGGCGCGGCTTACCTGGATAGGCCAGGCCCACCGCCTCGAAGCGCAACTCGCCGTGCGCCCGCTCGATGGTCACCGTGCCGGTGTCCGGCTCGTCTTTCAGATCGATCAGGGCGAATACCGCCTCGGCGGCGGCCAGTCCGCGTTGCAAGGCGGCGTTGACCGACGACAGCCGCTTGAGCGGCGCCGAGAGCAACAGCATGGCAACCATGAACGACACAAAGCCGCCCACGGTGGTCTGGTCGGCCTCCGCCTGGCGGGTGGCGATATAGACGATGATGGCCAGGGCGACCGCCGCCAGCAGTTGGGTAATCGGGTTATGGGCCTGGTCGGCGGCGGTCTGCTTCATGGCGAAGCGCCGGGCGTGCTGGATGACCGCCTCGAAACGGCGGTGCTCATATTGTCGGCCATCGAACACCTTGACGATCTTCTGACCGGCGATGCTCTCGTCCAGGACATGGGTGATGTCGCCTAGATTGCGTTGCAACTCCCGGCTGGTATAGCGCAGACGGCGACTGGCATAACGGAACACCCACAAGGCCGGCGGGGCAATGGCGAAGGTCACCAGGGACAGCCGCCAGTTGAGGTAGAGCAGCCAGCCGAGCAGCCCCGCCACCGACAGTATGTCGCGCACCAGCGTGGTCAGCACATTGGTGGCGGCATCGGTCAGTTGGCTGACGTTGTAGGCGGCGTTGGCCACCAGTTGGCCCTTGTTGGCATCGTCGAAGAACGGCACCGGCTGGGCCAACAGCTTGTCGAACATGCGCCGGCGCAGGTCCATCACGACATGGTTGCCGACATAGGCCATGCTGTACACCGAGATGAACGAGGCGATGCCGCGCACCACGAACAAGGCCACCAGGGCGATGGGAATCCAGCGGATGACAGCGACGTCCTTGGCGATGAAACTGCCGTCCAGCATCGGCTTCATCAGGGCCGGCAACACTGGCTCGGAGGCCGCAGTCAGCACCATGGCCGCCACCGACAGGGCGAACATTCGCCAGTGGGGTTTGACGTAGCCAAGCAGGTTCAGATAAAGGGTTTTCGAGTCCATGAAAGCGCAGTCGTGCGTAAACACATGTTGACGCAACAAAAATTAGCCAATTATAGTGCTGGAATGTTGGAAGAACTGGATGCTCTGGAAGCAAAACTCGCGCAACTGCTGGAACGCAATCAGTTTGTGCGCGCCGAAAACGCCAGGCTGCGTCAACAGGTGGTCGCCACGGAAAACGCCAACAAGCTGCTGTCTGAACGACTGGCCGAGGTCCGCCGCCGGATGGAAGACCTGTCCGACAAATTGCCCAACTAACAGACACTCACTGGAAACCATGCCACCGGCCAAAAACGTCAGTCTGGATGTCACCATCATGGGCCGTGAATTTCGGGTTTCCTGCCCGGAAAACGAGAAGTTGAGCCTTATGGAGGCCGCCGGTTATCTAGACAAGAAGATGCGCGAGATCCGCGACTCCGGCAAGGTGATCGGCATCGAGCGCATCGCCATCATGGCCGCGCTCAATATCGCCCACGATTACCTCAACGCCCAGCCAGCCGACCCCGACAGCGCGGAAGTGCGCTCGCGCATTGAACGAATCGGCGGACTGCTTGATAAAGCGCTGGCCCAGCAAGATAATCTGTTCTGAGCCCTGCCGCGTTCGCGAGGTGGGCGTATTCTTTGAACCGATGCGTAAACCGCGTGGCGGCGGCAATCATCCGGCGGGTGTGCGCGTGGCCTGGTCCATGTACCCGAAGCCGGTATGCTGCGGCCCTCTTGAACCCTGGGTTCAGGATTGCTAACCGGACGACGCACGCGGGGCTCACTCATCCATGACCGCCAACACCCCTTCCAGCAAGGCCGAAATCCGGCGCCAACTGCGCCGCTCGCGTAATGCAGTACCCGCCACATTGCGGATTCTGGCCGCTCGCCAAGCGCTGCGCATCGCCTTGCATCGACGTCTGCTGGGCAAAAAAAACCGGGTCGGTTTCTACATCCCGGCCAAGGGCGAGTTCGACTGCCTGCCGCTGATCGAGCAGGCCATGGGTATGGGCATGGCCTGCTATCTGCCCGTGGTACCGCCGGCGCGGCAAAAAAAACTGTGGTTCTCGCTGTTAGGCGATGGTCCGCACTGGGCGCTCAACCGCTATGGCATTCCGGAATACGTCCGACATGCTGGCCGGGTACGCGCCGCCGGCCTGGATACCCTGTTTTTACCCTTGCTCGGCTTCGACCGGCGGGGTTATCGCATGGGTATGGGCGGCGGCTATTACGATGCCAGTTTGGCCTTCCTATCCAGACGCCGGCATTGGCGCAGGCCCTTACTGGTCGGCCTTGCCTTCGAGGCGCAGGGCGTCGAGCGCCTGCCTGATGACCCCTGGGATATACCGCTGGACGCGGTCATCACCGAGCGGCGTTATTGGCGTTTCAAACACCGTTGACCAGCGCTCAGGTCAGATGCCAGACCAGTGCAGAGGTGGCGCACCCGCCGCCCACGCCTTGATCGCAACCCAGTATCGCGGTCAAGGTAATAGCGGCAATGCTGGCAACAACGAACAGGGTGCTCAAAACGACGCCCATCATTTCCTTGGCAAATTCGGTATCTCGTAATTTCATGCTGCGTACCTCCTGAAGTAAGTGAAGGCCGCAGTCTAGGACCGCTAGATTAACTAAAGCTTAAGCGGAATATTCACTCGCCCAGGTAGGCCGCCTTGACCATGGGGTCGTCGGCCAGCGCCTGGCTGGCGCCGGTCAGCACTACACTGCCGCTCTCCATGACATAGCCGCGCTGGCTGACTTGCAGCGCCAGATGGGCGTTTTGTTCCACCAGCAGGATGGTGACGCCGTCGCGGGCGATTTCGGCGATGGTTTGGTAGATTTTTTGCACCATGATGGGCGCTAGGCCCATGCTGGGTTCGTCCAGCAATAGCAGCCGGGGCCTGGCCATGATGGCGCGACCCAGAGCCAGCATCTGCTGCTCGCCGCCGGACAGGGTACCGGCCAGTTGCGCCCGGCGCTCGGCCAGACGTGGGAACAGGTCATACACCCGGTTCAGGTCCAGCCGCACCGGCCCGACATCGCGCCGGGTATAAGCGCCCATGTCGAGGTTCTCGGCCACCGAGAGGCGGGCGAAGATGCCGCGTCCTTCGGGCACCAGGGTCATGCCTTTGGCGACGATGGCGTGGGTTGGCAGACCATTCAGCCGCTCGCCAGTGAAGCGGACCTCGCCGTGGTGCTGGACCAACCCGATCAGGCCCTTGAGCGCGCTGCTCTTGCCGGCGCCGTTGGCGCCGATCAGGCAGACCAGTTCGCCTTGCTCGATGACAAGGTCGATGCCGCGCACCGCCTGGATGCCGCCATAGGCGACCTTCAGGCCTTTGACTTCAAGCAGGCTCACGATACCGCCCCGCCCAGGTAGGCCTCGATCACCGCCGGGTTGCGGCGGACTTCATCGGGCACACCCTCGGCGATCTTCTTGCCGTAGTCGAGCACCGCGACCCGGTCGCAGACGCCCATGACCAACTTCACGTCGTGCTCGATCAGGAGCAAGGTGATGCCGGCGTCGCGCAGTTTGCGGAACAACTCGCTCATCTCACGCCGTTCATTCGGGTTCATGCCGGCCACCGGCTCGTCCAACGCCAGCAATCTAGGTTCGGTGGCCAGGGCCCGGGCGATCTCCAGCCGGCGCTGATCGCCGTAGGACAGATGACCGGCTAGGCTGCGGCTGCGATCCTTCAGGCCGACGAATGCCATGAGCGACTTGGCCCGTTGGCGGCTGTCGCGCTCCTCGGCCAGGCAGCGCCGACTGTGCAGAACCGCCCCCAGCACGCCGGTCCGGGTGCGCGCGTGGCGGCCGACCATGACGTTCTCCAGGGCGGTCATGTTGGCGAACAGGCGAATATTCTGAAAGGTGCGGGCGAAGCCCCGGCCGACGATCTGGTGCGGCTTGCGATTGTGGATCGGCACTCCGTCCAGCCGGATGACGCCCGCGCTGACCGTGTAGAGGCCGGTCATGCAGTTGAACAGAGTGGTCTTGCCGGCGCCGTTGGGGCCGATCAGGCCATAGACCTCGCCGGCGTTCACGGTCAGGCTGACCGCCTCCAGAGCGCTCAGGCCGCCGAAGCGCTTGGTCACATTTTCTACCGTCAGCAACGTGGTCATGGCGCGTCAGGCCTTGGCGTCATAAAGGCTGGCGGCTTCCTGCTCGGCCGCCCCATCCTCGGCCCGGAATTCGCGCCGGCGCTGACGCGAGGGCAGTAGGCCGGCCGGCCGATAGAGCATCATAGCCACCATGGCCAGGCCAAACAGCAACATCCGCAGGTCGTTGGGATCGACCACCACATGGCCCAGCGCCGCCCGCTGCCAGGCGCCGAGGTAGCGCAGCGCCTCGGGCAGCACGGTGAGCAGCACCGCGCCCAGGATCACGCCGGGGATATTGCCCATGCCGCCCAGCACGATCATGCACAGGATCATGACCGATTCCATCAAGTTGAAGCTCTCCGGACTGATAAAGCCCTGGAAGGCGGCGAACAGGCCGCCGGCCAGGCCGCCAAAACTGGCGCCCATGGCGAAGGCCAGCAGCTTGATATTGCGGGTGTCGATGCCCATGGCGGCAGCGGCGACCTCGTCCTCGCGGATCGCCGCCCAGGCCCGGCCGATGCGCGAGTCCTGCAAGCGCATGGCGACCAGGATGGTGAACAGGGTGAAGAACAGGAACAGGTAATAATAAAAAGTGGGCGGGAAGACATGGACACCGAGGATGGTGTGGCGCGCGCCGAGCGAGAAGCCGCCGATGCTGATTGGGTCGATCAGGTTGATGCCCTGCGGCCCGTTGGTGATGTTCACCGGCGCGTCCAGGTTATTCATGAAGATGCGCACGATCTCGCCGAAGCCCAGGGTGACGATGGCCAGGTAGTCGCCGCGCAAGCGCAGGGTCGGCGCCCCCAGCAGCACGCCAAAGCCGCCGGCCAGCAGGGCGCCCGACGGCAGGACCAGCCAGAACGGCAGGTGCAGGCCGAACTGAGGGCTGCTCAACCAGGCGAACAGATAGGCGCCCAAGGCGTAAAAGGCGATGTAGCCGAGGTCGAGCAGGCCGGCGTAACCGACCACGATGTTCAGGCCGAGGGCCAGTATGGCGTAGAGCAGAGCAAAATCGAGCACCCGGACCCAGCCCCGGCCCAGCCCGATGCTGACGATAAAGGGCAACACCGCCAGGAGAACCGCGAGCAGACCAAAGGCGAGGCCGGGATGCCGGCGCAACCAGTCAGGCACGCTGCGCAACGCGCTCTCCCAGCAAGCCGGAGGGTCTGAACACCAGGACCAGAATCAGTACCATGAAGGCGAACACGTCCTGGTAATTGCTGCCCAGGAAACCGCCAGTCAGGTCGCCGATATAGCCGGCCCCCAAGGCCTCGATGACGCCCAGCAGCAACCCGCCCAGCATCGCCCCGGCGAGGTTGCCGATACCGCCCAGCACCGCCGCCGAGAAGGCCTTTAGGCCGAGCATGAAGCCCATGTAGTAATGGCCCAGGCCATAGTAAGCGCTAACCATGACGCCGGCGATGGCGGCCAGCGCCGAGCCGATGATGAAGGTAGCGGAGATCACCGTATTGACGTTGACCCCCATCAGTTCGGCCACTTCGCGCGATTGCGCGGTGGCCCGCATGGCGCGGCCCAGCCGGGTGCGTTCGACCAGCAGGGTGAGGCCCAGCATAATCAGGACCGAGAGCGTGACGATGACTATTTGCAGATCGGTGATTACCGCGCCCAATATCGGGTGCGAACCGTGGGGCAGGATGGCCGGAAACGAGATGTAGCTACGGCCCCAGATCAGCATGGCGGCGTTTTGCAGGACGATGGACACGCCGATCGCGGTTATCAGCGGCGCTAGGCGCGGTGCGCGGCGCAGGGGCCGATAAGCGACCCGTTCGATGACATAACCCAAGGCCATGCAGACCATGATCGCGGCCAGCACGCCGGCCGGCAAGACCAGCAGCGCGGGCGCCTGTGGGTAAGCGCCAAGCAGTGCGCCGATCACCGCCAGGGCGCTCATGGCACCAACCATGGTCACCTCGCCGTGGGCGAAATTGATGAGTTCCAGGATGCCGTAGACCATGGTGTAGCCCAGGGCGACCAGAGCGTAGATGCTGCCCAGGACCAGGCCGTTGATAAGCTGCTGGACAAAAATATCCATGGTGTTACGCCCCTCCCCGGCGGGGGAGGGTGAGGGTCATCATTTAACGGTTTCCAGAACCACCCAGGCGCCGTTCTTGACCCGATACAAAGTGACTGAGCCGCCGGCGATGTCGCCTTTGGCGTCGAACCGCAATGGTCCGGTGACGCCCGATTGATCGGTCTTGGCCAGTTCCGCCAGGACCTTGGCCGGCTCGGCTGAGTCGGCCCGCTTCATAGCCGCTGCCAATACATTCACTGCGTCATAGGCATATGGCGCGTAGACCTGGATGGGGCCGAACCGAGCTTCGAACTTTTGCTTGAATGCCGGGCCGCCCGGCATGGCGGCGAGCGGCAGACCGGGCGACGAGGCGATAACCCCTTCGGCATCAACGCCCGCGAGCTTCAGGAAGTTGATATTCTGCAACCCGTCACCACCCAGCAACTGGGCGCGCAGGCCCAAGCGCTTCATCTGTTGGGCCATGGGGCCGCCCTGCGGATCCATGCCGCCGAAAAAGACCAGGTCGGGGGTCTTGCCCTTGATACTGGTCAGAATCGCGGTGAAATCGGTGGCCTTGTCGCTGGTGTACTCACGCGCGGTAATGCTGGCGCCGGCGGCCTTGACCGCCTTCTCGAATTCATCCGCCAGACCCTGACCGTATGCAGTCCGGTCATCGATGACGGCGATCTTTTTCGCTCCCAGCTTGGTCACCGCGTACTGGCCCAACGCGCGGCCTTGCTGGGCATCGTTGGCCATCACCCGATAGGCGGTGTTATAGCCTTGCGCCGTGTAGGCGATGGCGGTTGCCGAAGGCGATATTTGGGGGATGCCGTTGTCGTGATAAATCCTGGAAGCCGGGATCGTGGTACCGGAATTGAGATGGCCGATGACCGCCTTGGCGCCATCGTCAACCAGCTTCTGGGCGACCGTGGCGGCGGTCTTGGGGTCGGCGGCATCGTCCTCGCTGACGAGTTCGAGTTTGACCGGTTTGCCGGCCAATTTCAGTCCCTGGGCGTTGATCTCGTCAACCGCCAGACGGGCGCCATTGTCGTTGTCCTTGCCGATGTGCGATTGCGGGCCGGTGAGCGGCGCCACTGAGCCGATGCGGATGGTAGCCTCATTTGCGGCCGTGCTTTTGCCCTGGCCGCAACCGGCCAGCAGCGTCGCAACCGCAATGGAAACAATAGGTAAACCCAGATAAGCCCAGCGCACGATCAGCCCCCGATGCAACAACGAATTGGCTGATTTATACCACAAGGAGCGGAGCGTCTGGACCAGAAACGAACAAGGCCGGTTAAACCGGCCTTGTTCAGCGTTGCGACAGGCTTACAGGGACATGATCCACTTAGCCAGGGCCTTGGCGTCATCGGACTTGACCTGAGACTGGGCCGGCATGGGCATGGCGCCCCAGACGCCCTTGCTGCCGTTGTGGACCACGCCGGCGATGTGCTCCTCGGCCTTGGCGTTGCCCTTGTACTTCTTGGCGACGTCCTTGAAGGCGGGGCCGACCACCTTCTTGTCGACCTGGTGGCAACCCAGGCAGCCACTCTTCTGGGCCAGGCTCTGGCTGGCCGAGGCGGTGCCGGCAAAGGCCAGCAAGGCGGCAGCGATAATCAATGCGGTTTTCATAGTGTTCTCCAAAAGTAATAAGTGCCAGTTGCGCGATGTGCATGACCGTTAACCCAGTCACAAATAACATCTTAATACATAGATTAGCTGGATAACATAGCTTTCAAGTCAGACATTTGGACTACCTCGGGTAGGCAATTCACGCCGGCGCAAACGAACCCGGTCGCTTGTTTCCGTTCCGGTTTGGTCAACGCCGCCGGCAAACCCGCCGTGCCGTTCGGAATGGCGCATATCAGCGTCCGGTCGGCGCCGGTCATGGCAATCTGCCGCAACCAGTCTTTCGTTTCGCCATCCGGACCTCGCAAGACCACGATGGTGGGTGGCGCGAGGTACTCAGCCAGGGCGGTCAACAGGCTTGGCGCCGGGGCTGGTTGACTGGCTAGCACCGACTGGAAGCAACGCAAGGCGCGCTCGCCGGCGGCCAGGTAGCGCGGCTCGCCGATCAAATGCCCCAGCCGGAGCAGGGCCAGGGCGGCCATGCCGTTGCCGGAGGGCGTGGCCTGGTCTTGCCACGGCTTGGGGCGATGGATGAGCGGCTCGTGATCGTGGCTGGTGAAGTAGAAGCCGCCCTGTTCGGCATCTTCGAAGCGGGCCAGCAGGACATCGGCCAGCGCCTGCGCCCAGGTCAGGTCTGCGGGCCGGAACTCGGCCTGCAACAGCTCCAGCAGGGCGGCGAGCAGGAAGGCATAATCGTCCAGGTAGGCGTCGAGGTGGGCGCGTTCCCCCTGGTAGCTGGCGCGCAACCGACCGTCGAGCCAGACCCGTTGCCTGAGTGCCTCGGCGGCCTGACGGGCCATCGCCAGCCAGTCGGGTCGATCCATGCGCCGCGCGGCACGGGCCAGGCCACGGATCGTCAAGGCATTCCAGCCGGTCAGCCGCTTGTCGTCGAGACCGGGCCGGGGCCGGCCGGCACGCGCCTCGAACAGCCGGGCGCGGGCATCATCAAGGCGGCGTTCGGCCTCGGCCAGCGAAATTCCAAGTTGTTCCGCAACCGCCGACAAGGGCTTGGCCACCGCCAGGTGCCAGTGTCTTCTCTCGAAGTTGGCGGCCTGGTCCAGGCCCCAATGCGGCGCGGCTACGGCGTATTCGTCCGCACTCAGCCGCGCCCGCGCCTGGTCAGGGGTCCAGACATAGAACCGGCCTTCTTCATGCTCGGAATCGGCATCCAGCGCCGAGTAAAACAACCCTTCCGGCGAGCGCATCTCGCGCGCCAGCCAGGCCACGGTCATTTCCGCCGTTCGCGCGAACAGCGGCTCCCGGGTTTGTGCCCAGGCATCGGCATAGAGGCCGAGCAGCGGGCCGTTGTCGTAGAGCATCTTCTCGAAGTGCGGGATGAGCCACAGGTCATCCACCGAATAACGGTAAAAGCCGCCGCCGATCTGGTCGAAAAGGCCGCCCTGGGCCATCTGGGTCAAGGTGAACAGGACCTGATCGCGCGCCTCGGCATCGCCCCGGTGCAGCATGAACTCCAGTTCGGCCGGGCGCGGAAACTTGGGTGCGCCGCTATAGCCGCCCCGCACGGTATCGAAACCGGACTTGATAGTGGCCACGGCAGCGTGGATGGGGCGATCGGTCAGGTCCAGCGGCGGCGGTGCGCCAGGCGTCAGATCGGCCAGCACCCGACGCACCTCGGCATTCTGTTGCTCGATCTCGCCGCGTCGCGCCTGCCAGGCGTGGGCCACGTCTTCCAGCACCTGGGTAATACCGGGCAGGCCGAAGCGCGGCTCGCGCGGAAAATAGGTGCCGCCAAAAAACGGCGTCTGGTCGGGCGCCAGGAACAGGGTCAGCGGCCAGCCGCCGGCTCGCCCGGTCAACACCTGCAAGGCAGCCTGATAGATCTGGTCAAGGTCCGGGCGCTCTTCGCGGTCCACCTTGATATTGACGAACAGGCGATTCATTTGCGCGGCGACATCTGCGTTCTCGAACGATTCGTGAGCCATGACATGGCACCAATGACAGGACGAATAGCCGATCGATAGCAGAATGGGCTTGCCCTCGCGGCGAGCCAGGGCCAACGCCGCCGGCCCCCAGGGATACCAATCGACCGGATTATCCTGGTGCTGAAGCAGATAAGGGCTGGTTTCGTGGGCGAGTGCGTTGACCATGGCAGACATCGATAGTGAAAGGCCCACAGTTTAGGGCTAATCGGTCAATCCCGACAAATTTAATCGGGTTTATTTGCCTTTTGCGACCAGCCTAAAACTAGCATGGCAGGCATTGCAGTTTTGCAGGGTCTCACTCAACTGCTGCAGGCTGTGGCCGGTATCGCCCAGGCCCTCGGCATCGATGGCCAGGTTGTCGAAACCCATATGCGTGGCATGGCCCATTTGCTTGAACGCCATGGGGAATTTCTTGCGCAGGCTCATCGGCACATGGTTGGCGCCGGCCATACCCAAGGCGCGCGCGGCCTTGGCCACCGCCTTCATATCGTTGTCGGCAAGACCTCGGCTGATTTCCTGGACGCCTTCGAGAAAACCGCGCATTTCTTCATTCACTGCCGCCGCCTCGGTAGCGCTGAGGGTTAACGGCGTGCGGGCATCCTCGGCGTGGGCAGGGAGGACGGCGAGACAGAGTGCGGTGCAGAGCAGATAGCGCATGGCGGGGGCTTTCATAGTGTTTGCAAAATATTGAGCGTGACGTCGGCCATCAGCCGCATCTCCGGCGCCTCGATAACATAGGGTGGCATGAAATAGACTGTGCTGCCGATGGGCCGGATGAACAGGCCTTGGGCCAGCGCCAGGCGATGGCAGTTCCGGCCGAACCCGGGCGGCGCATCGGCGACGTCGAAGGCCCAGATCATACCGGTCTGGCGGAAATGGCGCACCCTGGGGTGACTACGCACCTCGGCTAACAAGGAGGTGAGATGTTCCGCACGGACCCGGTTGGCCTCGATCACGCTGTCCTGCTCGAAGATGTCCAGCACCGCCAGCGCCGCCCGGCAGGCCAGCGGGTTGCCGGTGTAGGAATGGGAATGGAGAAAACCCTGCGCACTGTCATCGTGGTAAAAGGCGGCGTAGACCTGATCCGTGGTGAGCACGGCGGACAGCGGCAGATAGCCGCCGGTGATGCCTTTGGACAGACAGATGAAATCGGGCCGGATGTCGGCCTGCTCGCACGCGAAAAATGTCCCGGTGCGGCCGAAGCCGACCGCGATCTCGTCAGCGATCAGGTGGACGCCATGGCGGTCGCACACCTCGCGCGCCGTGGTCAGATAGACCGGGTGATGCATGGCCATCCCGGCCGCGCCTTGCACCAGGGGCTCAACGATGACGGCGGCCGTGGTATCGGCATGGGCGGCGAGATAGCCATCCAGATCGGCGGCGGCGCGCAGGGCATAAGCCTCGGCCGACTCGCCCGGCTCGGCCAGCCGCCAGTCGGGCGACATGGCCTGATGGCTGGGCCGCAGCAGCGGCGCATAGGTTGCCTTGAACAGGGCGACATCGGTGACCGACAGCGCGCCCAGGGTTTCGCCGTGATAAGCATGCTGCAGGCTGACGAAGCCGGTCTTTGCCGGCTGGCCGGAATTGCGCCAGTAATGGAAGCTCATCTTCAGGGCGATCTCGGTCGCCGAGGCACCGTCGGAACCGTAGAAGGCGTGACCCAGCCCGGTCAGCCAGGCCAGGCGCTCCGACAATTCCACCACCGGGGCATGGGTGCAACCGGCCAGCATGACGTGCTCGATTTTGCCGAGCTGATCGACGATGGCGGCATTGATGCGCGGCTCGGCATGGCCGAACAGGTTCACCCACCAGGACGAAATGGCATCGAGATAGCGCCGGCCGTCATAGTCGATCAGCCACGGCCCTTCGCCCCGCTCGATCGGCAACGGTGGCGTCGCGGCCAACTGCTTCATCTGGGTACAGGGGTGCCAGAGGGCGGCTTGGGTACGGTCTAGCCAGGCAGTGTTACTGGTGCAAGCGTTCATTTTTCGTCTTGTAGCCTTGGGGTTAATGCTGATTTGATTCGCCGCCGAAATTGTGGGCCAGTTCGCCGTTATGACGCCGAATAGTCCGTTGCGGGATGTTGCATCAGCGAAATTATGTAGCTATTTGATTTTTCGCGACAAAAAAATTTACAACGTTAAACCATGGATGGTTTCTTGCAACAAAGTGCAACATTAAGCAGCACTGATTCGAACGCTATAAACATATAAATCAATTAGATACAGATGGCACGGGGTTTGCCAGGGGTTAAAACGTGGGTTTGCCCAACATAGCGACAAAACCCGTCATTTACCCGAGTCGAACGAGCGCCTGGAAACGGCCGGTCGCCGGCATCGAGTAAGTGAATAGGCTGCTTGATAGTGAGCAGAAGAAAGGCCATTCAACCTTGAAAGGAGAAAAAATTGAAATTCAATATTCTTGGCAAACAGAAATTGCTGGTTCTTGCCATGCTTGCCGGGCTCTCATACGGCGGTCTGGCAGCCGCCGCTCCCTGGGGTGGCCCGGGTTGGGGCGGTCCGGGATATGGCTACGGCCCCGGCTGGGGCGGACCTGGCTATGGCAATGGCTGGAACAACGGCTGGGGCAATAACGGCTGGGGCAACGGCTGGGGCAACGGCAACGGCTGGGGCAACGGTCGAGGTTGGGGCAACGGGCGCGGCTGGGGCAACGGCAACGCCAATTTCGGTTTCAACATGGGCGGCGACGGCTGGGGTTGGGGTAACGGCAACGGCAATACCTGGGATGGCTGGAACGGCAACAACGGTTGGGGCAACGGCTGGAACAATGGCTGGGGCAACAATGGCTGGGGTGGGCCGGGCTGGGGACCCTGGCGTAGCGGCTGGTGGTAATCACCCAGCGTCCTATTGGGCGGCGCTGCCGCCCAATAGGACAATGTGAGTCGCCTGCTGCATCAGGATCAGAAGCCGCCTTACCGGCTCTGGGTGACGTCGGTCGCTAAGCCATCCTGGCGCTGTATCGCCTCAATTGTGCGCGGCCAGTCGATCCGGTCTGCCAGTCCATAGTCGCGCGCCTGCCTCCGTATTTCATCCAGCGGCACGATGCCCCGTTTATAGACATCGGGATGGACCTCGACGTACACCCTGCCGTCCTGGGTTTCCGCGAGCAAGGTGGTGCGGTATGCCAATGCCACGTCGGCGCCAACCTCGGCCCCTTGGGAAAGTGTCTCGATGTCGTCCGGGTGGGCGCGAATGCAGCCGTGACTCTGGAAGCCATAGACGCTGGCCGGCGAGATGGTGCCGTGGATGCCATAGCCGACGGCGCTCAAACTGATCCAGTGCCGGCCTAGCGGATTTTTTGGCCCAGGTGGCACGCGAGTAATGACCTCCTTGCCCTCCTCCCGCATTTCTTCTTGTATCGAGAGCGGCACCAGCCATGACTTATCGGTTTGCAAGTCGACCACTTTGAAATTCCCCGTCGGAGTTGGCCAATCGGGCTTGCCTACCCCGACGGGGAATGCGGCGGCCAGCGCACCTTTCTGGAAAAAGAACAACATACGCTGCGGTAGATTGATGACTATCCCGTTCTCGCGCCATTCCGGGACGATATGCAGGTTGTCGATCCAGAGCGCGTCGCCGGCTGCGAGCGGCACCTTGCGATCCAGGTTGTTGGCCTTGGCCAGGATGGTTGCGGAAACGCCGAAACGAGCGCCGACCCGGCTCAGCCGGTCGCCCGATTGCGCGACATACGGAAAGACTCCACCAACGATTGCATGTGAAAACGCGCTACCCTCTTCGGCAAGGACATTCGATCCGAAGACCAATAGAGCGAGGCTAACAAGGATGCTTGAGGATTTCATGGTGGGCGTAAGTTCATTCAATGCGGGCATTATCCGATGGACCGATAGTCCGAGCTGGCAAACCTTAATAAGTTCACCTCTTGAAATTCCCTGACTCAGTCCCTATTATCTAGCACTCAAAGCGCCAGAGTGCTAACAGTCTGGTCCGTTTGTTAACCCCGATTTATGTATCCAGCAAATCTCAGTCAAGGAGGAATCGATGAAAATCCGCCCTTTGCATGACCGCGTCATCGTCAAGCGCATGGAAGAAGAACGTAAGACCGCTTCCGGTATTGTCATACCCGACACCGCCGCCGAGAAGCCCGACCAAGGCGAAGTCGTCGCCGTTGGCCCCGGCAAGCGCGACGACAGCGGCAAGCTGATCGCCATGGAACTGAAGGTCGGCGACCGCGTGCTGTTCGGCAAGTATGCCGGCCAGACCGTCAAGGTCAAAGGCGACGAGCTTCTGGTCATGCGTGAAGAAGACATCATGGGCGTGGTCGAGAAGTAATTTTCGCGCCCTTAACACCTGGATTCCCGCCAGCGCGGGAATGATGAATTAGATTAGGAGTATCAACAATGGCAGCTAAAGACGTACGTTTCGGCGACGCCGCCCGTTCCCGCATGGTGAATGGCGTCAACATCCTGGCCAACGCCGTTAAAGTAACCCTCGGCCCCAAAGGCCGCAACGTGGTGCTGGACCGCGCCTTCGGCGCCCCCACCGTGACCAAGGACGGCGTGTCCGTGGCCAAGGAGATCGAACTGAAGGACAAGTTCGAGAACATGGGCGCCCAGATGGTCAAGGAAGTCGCTTCCAAGACCTCCGATATCGCCGGCGATGGCACCACCACCGCCACCGTGCTGGCCCAGTCCATCCTCATCGAAGGCATGAAGTTCGTCGCCGCCGGTATGAATCCGATGGACCTCAAGCGCGGCATCGACAAGGCAGTCATCGCCCTGACCGCTGAACTGAAGGGCATCTCCAAGCCCTGCACCACCAACAAGGAGATTGCCCAGGTCGGCTCCATCTCCGCCAACTCCGACGCCAGCATCGGCGAGATCATCGCCGGCGCCATGGACAAGGTCGGCAAGGAAGGCGTCATCACGGTCGAGGACGGCACCAGCCTGGAAAGTGAGCTGGACGTGGTGGAAGGTATGCAGTTCGATCGCGGCTACCTCAGCCCCTACTTCATCAACAACGCCGACAAGCAGATGGCCGTGCTGGAAGAGCCGTTCATCCTGCTGCACGACAAGAAAATTTCCAACATCCGCGACCTACTGCCGGTGCTGGAACAAGTCGCCAAGGCCGGCAAGCCGCTATTGATTATCGCCGAGGACATCGAGGGCGAGGCCCTGGCTACCCTGGTCGTGAACAACATCCGTGGCATCCTCAAGACCGTCGCCGTCAAGGCTCCCGGCTTTGGTGACCGACGCAAGGCGATGCTGGAAGACATGGCCATCCTGACTGGCGGCACAGTGATCGCCGAGGAAGTCGGCTTATCGCTGGACAAGGCCACCCTGCAAGACCTGGGCCGCGCCAAGCGCATCGAAGTGGGCAAGGAAAACTCCACCGTCATCGATGGCGCTGGCTCTACCGACGCTATCAAGGGTCGCATCGTGCAGATCAACAAACAGATCGAGGAAACCACCTCCGACTATGACAAGGAAAAGCTGCAAGAGCGCAAGGCCAAGCTGGCCGGCGGCGTGGCCGTCATCAAGGTCGGCGCGGCAACCGAGGTCGAAATGAAGGAGAAGAAGGCCCGCGTCGAAGACGCTTTGCACGCCACCCGTGCGGCGGTCGAGGAAGGCATCGTCCCCGGTGGCGGCGTCGCCCTGCTGCGTGCCCGCGCCAAGATTGCCAAGCTCAAGGGCGATAACCACGACCAGGACGCTGGCATCAAGATCGTCCTGCGCGCCATCGAGGAACCGCTGCGTCAGATCGTCGTCAACTGCGGCGAGGAAGCCTCGGTCGTGGTCAACAAGGTGCTCGGCGGCAAGGGCAACTATGGCTACAACGCCGGCACCGGCGAGTACGGCGACATGATGGACATGGGCGTGCTGGACCCCACCAAGGTGACCCGCACAGCGCTCCAGAATGCCGCTTCCGTGGCCGGCCTGATGCTGACCACCGACTGCATGGTGACCGAACTGCCGGACGACAAGAAGGGCGGCGGCGCACCCGATATGAGCGGCATGGGCGGTGGCATGGGCGGCATGGGCGGTATGGACTTCTAAGCGCTCGTCAGCACGGCTTCAGTAAGCAAAAAGCCCCAAGGCCTACCGGCCTTGGGGCTTTTTTGTGCGTCCGAGATTCAGACTGGCTCGAAGGTTTATTTCCGCTTCTTGGCCTTGTTAGTCTTAGCCGGCGTGGATTCCATCTTGATTAACGCATCGACCACCGCCAGGGTCTTCTCATGGCTGCCGGTCATGGAGGCGGAGGTCAGGTATTTGCCATTGACCGCCAGGGCCGGCACACCCTCAAGCTTGTAGGCCCGGGCTAATGCCTTGGCCCGGGCAATGTCGGCGTTGACGGTAAAGGACTCATAGGCGGCCTTCAGCTTGGCTCGATCCAGACCATGCTTTGCGCCCCAGTCGAAGAAGGTGTCGGGGTCCATCAGCTTCTTGTCCTCGACGTGGATGGCGTTAAAGACATCATCGTGCAGCTTGTCGACCGCACCCAGCGCCTTCAGGGCGAAATAGACCCGGGCCATGGGTTCCCAACTATCGGAAAAGATGACCGGCTGACGTTTGAGGACGACGTTTTTGGGTAATTTTCTGGCCCAGGCGTTGAGCGTCGGCTCTAAAACGAAGCAATGCGGACAGGTGTAGGCGAAAAACTCGATTACCTCGACCTTGCCCTTGCTATCGGTCGGCTGTGCCGGCGATAGAAGCTGGTAATCCTTACCGGCGTCCAGCGCCGCAGCGGTCATCGGCAGGGTAGCCAAGGGCAGGGCAATCGCGAGGGCGGCGACTAAATTGGCAAAACGCATGTGTATCTCCTATGGGTTAACGGCTTCTTTGAGTGGTCTGGCCTCGAATTTGTTCTCGGCTAGTTTTTTTTGCGCCGAATCGGCGGCTGCCTGGTCGCTGAATGGGCCGACCCGGACCCGGTAGAGCATGGTCTCGTTCTGGGTCGTTGGCTCAACCACGACGCTGAAATTGAGCAGGGCCAGCTTGGCCCGCAGCGCATCGGCATCACTGGCATTCTTCAAGGCTGCAACCTGCAACCACCAGCGTTCGACATTCGGTTTTGCCGGCAAGGGCTTGGGTGCCCGATCACCGGGCAGAATGTCGTAGAAGGTATAGTTCGGGGCATCGGCCTTATCTGGCCCGGCGGGCGTGTCCAGGCCGGCATCGGCTGGCTTGGCCGGGGTGACGATCGCGGCCGGCGGCGGCTGCAACTCGGGGGCGGACGCCGCCGGTTTGAAATCCTGCGACCGGGGCCACAAGAGCCAGAGCAGCGCGCCGGCCAGCAGCAGACTTAGCAAGATGCCGAGCAGCACGCCCTTGAATAGACCGCCGCTCTTGCGCCCGTGTTGGGCATAGCCGCCCCGCCTGGATTCGTTGTCTTTATAGTCGCGCGCCACGTCACCCTCCTACATCTTGTCCGGCGCGCTAACGCCGAGCAGCGCCAAACCGCTGCGCAGGGTCTGGCGAGTCGCGGCGATCAACGCCAGCCGGGCCAGTTTCAGCGCTTCGTCGGCAACCAGGAACTGGCAAGCGGCATACAGGCCATGCAGGTCGGCGGCCAAGTCTTTCAAATAGTAGGCGACCAGATGGGGTGAAAATTCCCGCGCGGCGGAGGCGCAAATCTCCGGGAATTCAGCCAGACAATCGAGCAAGGCCAACTCCTGCGGCTGGCTCAGTTGGGTCGGGTCGGCGTCCTGGAGGTCGGCCATATCGCCGCCCCAGGCCTCCAGCACCCGGCTGATGCGGGCGTGGGCGTACTGGATGTAATAGACCGGATTGTCGTTACTCTGACTCTTGGCCAGGTCCAGGTCGAAGTCCAGATGCTGATCCGATTTACGCAACACATAGAAGAAGCGGCAGGCATCATTGCCCACTTCTGTGCGCAGCTCGCGCAGGGTGACGTACTGGCCGGAGCGAGTGGACATGGATTTTTTCTGGCCGCCTTCCCAGAGCACGGCGAATTGCACCAGGGTCACGGTTAGCCGGTCCGGGTCGGCGCCAGCGGCCTTGAGCGCGCCCTTGACCCGCGAGATGTAGCCGTGATGGTCGGCGCCCCAGACATCAATGACCTGTTCGAAGCCGCGTTCGAACTTGTTCAGGTGATAGGCGATGTCGGCGGCGAAGTAGGTGTAGATGCCGTTGTCGCGCTTGACCACCCGGTCCTTTTCGTCGCCGAAGTCGGTGGAGCGGAACCACAGCGCACCGTTCTGTTCGTAGATGTGGCCGTTTTTTTGCAGGGCCGTGACGGCCCGGTCGATCAGCCCGGCATCGTGCAGGGTCCGTTCCGAGAACCAGTGGTCAAAGACCACCCCGAATTCGGTCAGGTCGTTGCGGCCGTCGCCCAGTTGCTCCTCCAGGGCGTAACCGTGGATATAGGCATAGTCGGGGCCGAGCAGCGCCTTGGCGTTGGCGATCAGGGCATCAAGATGGCCCTCTGGATCGCTAACGGCATCCGGCGCATTGGCCACCACCTCGGCCGCAGCACGTTTGTAACGCCCGCCATGGAGTTCAGCTACGGCCTGCGCCATGGCCTTCACGTAATCGCCCTGATAGGCGTTGCCGGGGAAGGCCACGATCTCGCCGTTCAGTTCCAGATAGCGCAGCCAGGTCGATAGCGCCAGTATGTCCATCTGTCGGCCGGCATCGTTGACGTAGTACTCGCGATAGGCGTTGTAGCCGACAAAGGCCAGGCAATTGGCCAGGCTGGCGCCGAACGCGGCGCCCCGGCCATGACCGACATGTAACGGCCCGGTCGGGTTGGCCGAGACAAACTCGATCTGTACCTTGCGGCCGTGGCCCAGGTCGCTACGGCCATAATCCGCGCCGGCGGCCAGGACGTGGCCGACCAGGGCCTGTTTCGCGGCCGGCTTGATGAATACGTTGATGAAGCCCGGCCCGGCGATCTCGGTTTTTGCCACCAGTTGCGAGGCCGGCAACGCGGCCACGATCTGCGCCGCGACTTCGCGCGGATTCTTTTTCAGGGCGCGTGCCAGTTGCATGGCCGCATTGCAAGCGTAATCGCCGTGGCTGGCCTGCTTGGGGCGTTCCAGCTCGATGGCGATGGCGCTGCCAGGCGCGACTTGGGCGACGGCCTGACCAAATAGGTCGGCTAGATGGGTTTTGGGCTCGATGTAATTCATGTTCCACAACTGGCTGCAAGTCGGCGGATTATAGCCGACTGGCAAGCCGTCCGATCAGGCGACGGCGGCAAACCCGACGAGTCGCATGGCGTTTGTCGATGGCCGTCAGCAGGCCGTGAGCTTGACATAGTCGAGGATGAACCATTTGTCACCGACCTTGGGAAAACCGACCCGGATCTCGGCCTCGGCGCCCTGGCCCTGGTAGCCGGACACTACGCCCTCGCCGTAGCGCGGGTGGCTGACGCGGGCGCCGATCTTGTAGGGCAGGGCGCGGGAAGGCGGCGGGGCATGGATGGCAACCGACTGGGCGGCCGGTGCGGCATAGGTCGGCGACGGTCTCAGGTTGAGCGTATGCACCAGCGCCGCCGGTATCTCCTCCAGAAAGCGCGACGGCAGGCCATAGCGCAACTGACCGTGCAACATGCGCTGCTCGGCGTGGCTGATGAATAGTCGGCGGCGGGCGCGGGTGATGGCGACGTACATCAGCCGGCGTTCTTCTTCCAGACCACCCGCTTCGTTCAGGGCGTTCTCGTGCGGGAACAGGCCCTCCTCCAGGCCGGTGATGAACACGGTGTGGAACTCCAGACCCTTGGCGGCATGGACGGTCATCAACTGCACCGCATCGGCGCTGGCGCCGGCCTCGTGGTCGCCGGCCTCCAGCGCGGCATGGGCCAGGAAGGCGGTCAGGCTCGGGTCGTCCGATTCGCTGGCAAAGGCCGAGGCCGCATTGGTCAGCTCGTTCAGGTTCTCGATCCGGCTCTCGCCTTCCTTTTCGGTCTGGTAGTGGGCGAGCAGACCGGAGCGCTCGACGACGATTGCGGCCGCTTCCGGCAGCGGCAGATTGGCCGTCTCGGCGCGCAGCGCTTCGATCAACTGCACAAAACCGGCCAGGCCCTTGTGCCTGCCGCCGCCGGCGCAGGCCGCCTGCCACAAGGTAACCCCGCCCTGACGCGCGGCGGCGTCAAGCATTTCCAGGGTGCGGGTGCCGATGCCACGGGTGGGGAAGTTGGCCACCCGCAGTAAGGCGTTGTCGTCCTCGGGGTTGGCCACGAGACGCAGGTAGGCCAGGGCGTGCTTGATCTCGGCGCGCTCAAAGAAACGCTGGCCGCCGTAGACCCGATAGGGCAGCCCGGCGGTGAACAGGGCGTGCTCGATGGCCCGCGACTGGGCGTTGGCGCGATACAGCACGGCCATGTTCGAATAGCCGAGGCCATCCCGGTACAGCTCGCGGATGGCCTCGACCACAAAGCCGGCCTCCTCGCGGTCGTCGTTGGCCTGGTAATGGCGGATCGGCTCGCCCACCCCGGCGTCGGTCCACAAGTCCTTGCCGAGACGATTCTCATTGCCCGAAATCACCGCGTTGGCGGCGTCGAGGATGGTCGAATGGGAACGGTAGTTCTGGGTCAGTTTGATCGGCTCAGTCAGCCCCAGGTCGCGCATGAACACGGCCATGTTGCCAACATCGGCGCCCCGGAAGGCGTAGATCGACTGGTCGTCATCGCCGACCGCGAACAACGCCGTGTCCGGCCCGGCCAACAGCCTCAGCCAGGCATATTGCAGCTTGCTGGTGTCCTGGAATTCGTCCACCAGGATATGCCGGAACCTTGTTTGATAGTGCTCGCGTAACAGGGCGTTGCGGACCAAGAGCTCGTAGGAGCGCAGCAGCAGTTCGGCGAAATCGACCGCCCCCTCGCGGTTGCACTGCGCGTCGTACTCGGCAAACAGCTCTACCAGACGGCGGCTGTAGGGGTCCCATGCCTCGACCCGGTCGGCGCGCAGGCCGGCCTCCTTGTTCTGGTTGATGAAGGCCTGGACCTTGCGCGGCTGGTACTTGTCGGTGTCGATGTTGAGCGCCTTCAGCAGACGTTTGATCGCCGAGAGCTGGTCGGCCGAGTCGAGTATCTGGAACAGTGACGGCAACCCGGCGTCGCGGTGGTGGGCGCGCAGCAGGCGGTTGCACAGGCCATGGAAGGTGCCCACCCACATACCCCGGGTGTTGATCGGCAGCATGGCGGAAAGCCGGGTCAGCATCTCCTTGGCCGCCTTGTTGGTGAAGGTGACCGCCAACAGGCCCATGGGCGAAACCTGGGCCGTCTGAATCAGCCAGGCGATGCGCGTGGTGAGTACCCTGGTCTTGCCCGATCCGGCCCCGGCCAGGACCAGGGCGGAACCATTAGCGGTGACGGCGGCGAGCTGGTCAGGATTGAGGCCGCCAAGCAAATCGGAGGACATGGGCTGGTCGTGGAAAGAATGGGGCGATTATAACCGGCGCCGCCGCCTCATCGCGGGGCCGCCATGCACCGGCGCGGTGCGTTTCAGGGACGAAACGAGGCGATTTGTGTCCTATCTCCAAGGAATCAGGCTGGCATGGCGCTTGCTGTAGTTAAAGTGCGGGCGCAAGTCCGTGTTAGGGACTTCTTCATGCGGCGACTTTCCGGGCGGAAGGCCGCCGTTTTTTTTTCAGCGTCGGGCTGAACCGGTAGAATGGCCGCATCGAAACGATGTACTGGAGTCCTTGATGAACCCGATCACCGTGCTTTACTTCGGCGATCTCATGGCCAGGCTGCAAATCGGCCGCGAGAGCCTGCGCCTGCCGATGAGCGTGAAAGACGTGGCCGGCCTGATGAAGCTGCTGGCGATGCGCGGCGGCGACTGGCGGGCCGCCTTTAGCCAGGCGCGCGCCACCCTGCGCGTCACCGTCAACAAGCAGGACGCCGGTTTCGACGCCGCACTGCAAGGCGGCGACGAGGTGGCGTTCATCGAATCGGTGTCGATCTGAGGTAAACGGCGGCCATGGGCCACCCTATCGTTTTAAGGGCTATTTGCAAAAGTCGGCTTGGGGTTCTTTGCAGACTTCCAGACAAGAAATCTAACCAACATTACCTTTCGATCGGGGTAGTCGCAAAGACAAATTCCAAGCAGGGCAACACTTCTTGAATCAGCCTAGTTCAACCGCAAAAATAGTCTGATCCAACCCCAGAATGCACTTAGCCGTTTTAAGTCCGACTGGCTCCTAGCCTTTTTTCTTCGCCCTGGGATGCGTCTGGTCGTAGACCTTGGCCAGGTGCTGGAAGTCGAGATGGGTATAGATCTGCGTGGTCGATAGGCTGGCATGGCCCAGCATCTCCTGCACCGCGCGCAGGTCACCGGAGGATTGCAGGACGTGCGAGGCGAAGGAGTGGCGCAGCATGTGCGGGTGAACGTTCTGGCGGATGCCTTGGTTGAAGGCCATGGCCTTCAACCGCGCCTGCACCACCCTGGGCGAGATGCGTGCGCCGCGCGCGCCGACAAATAACGCCCGGTCATCCTTGGTGATCGCCTCTCTGACCGCGAGCCAGTCGGCCAGCGCCGCCAACGCCTGGGTCCCGACCGGCACGATGCGCTCCTTGCTACCCTTGCCGAGCACCCTGACCTCGCCGCTTTGCCGGTCAACGCTGGTGAGGTCCAGCCCGACCAACTCGGCCAGGCGCAGGCCGGATGAGTAGATCAGCTCGAACATCGCCCGGTCCTGGATGGCCAGCGGCTCATCGCCGGCGCTCTCCAGCAGTTGCGTCATCTCGTCCGGGGACAGTGCATGAGGCAGCCGGTTGGGCCCTTTGGGCGGGCGGATGCCGGTGCAGGGGTTGGCCTCGACCCGACCTTGCCGGGCCAGATAGCGGTACAGGGCGCGCCAGCCGGACAACGTGCGGGCCAGACTGCTGGCGGCATAGCCCCGGCCATGCAGGACAGCCAGATAATGGCGGACGTCGTGACCGGTCAGGCATTCCAGCGCCTGCTCTCCGGCCAGTTGGCTCAGGTGACCCAGGTCTTCGGCATAGGCCTCGACGGTCCGGGCGCTATAGTGGCGGGCGCGCAGATGGTCGAGGAATTCGCCGACCGGCCCGATCATGGTTTCAGACGAACCGACTGAGCGCCGCCGAGGTGAGTTCACCCAGCCAGTTCAGGTATAGCGTGCCCATCTCGGGGTAAAACCGTTTGGCATCTTCCGAGGCCATGACCAGCAACCCCTCGACCCCCTCGTCCTTGAGCGGGGTCAGGGCGAACGAGCCGAGGCGGCCGCCGGCCTCGCCAAACCAGCTCAACATTTCCCTTGGGGCTTCATGGCCGCATTGGGGTTGGGCCAGGCCGGCGCTCAGGATGCGAATGTCCTCGCTGACCGGGGCAAATTCCGGCAGGACTTGATGGCAACTCCAAACCCGTAGCGCGATATGGGGAATGGCGAACTGCTCGGTCAAACTGAGGTAAAGCGATTCCAGCGCCGCCGGCAACGTCCTGGCGCGCATCAAGGCCAGCGACAGGCGGTGCATCTTGTCGCCGATGGCGTCGTTTTCCTCGGCGAACTGGATAAACTCCTTGAGCTTGTTCTCCAGGTTGCGCGCCCGGTCGCGCAGCAGCACCACCTGACGCTCGCCGATCGAGATGGCCTGGCCGCCGTAGGGATGGGGCACATTGAGCTGGGATAGCAGCTCGGTGTGATGGCTGAAGAACTCGGGGTTGTCCGTGAGAAACTGGGCGACCTGGTCGTGGGTGAGGATGTCGATGCTCATAGTTCTAACTCGCCTTCGAAAACGCTGACCGCCGGGCCGGTCATGAACACGGAATGGCCCTCGCCATCCCAGCGTATGGTAAGCGGGCCGCCCCGCATTTGCACGACCACTCGATGGTCCAGCAGACCGCGCACCATGCCGGCGACGGCGGCGGCGCAGGCGCCGGTGCCACAGGCCAGGGTCTCGCCGGCGCCGCGTTCGAACACCCGGAGCTTGATCGCCCGGCGATGCAGCAACTGCATGAAGCCGACGTTGACCCGCTCCGGGAAACGTGGGTGACGCTCGATTAGCGGCCCCCATTCGGCCACCGGCGCGGTATCGACATTGCAGGTCTCCAGCACCGCGTGCGGGTTGCCCATCGACAGCACGGCAATCTCCACCGGCTGGCCGATGTCGAGCACATAAGTGACGGCGCGGGCGTCAGCGACAAAGGGAATCTCGGCCGGCTCGAAACGGGGCGGCCCCATGTCGACAGTGACCTCGCCGTCCGCTTCCAGACGCGGGACGATGATGCCGGCGACGGTCTCGACCCGAATCTCGCGCTTGGTCGTCAGCCCATGGTCATGGACGAAGCGGACAAAGCAGCGGGCGCCGTTGCCGCACTGCTGTACCTCGCCGCCGTCGGCGTTGAAGATGCGATAGCGGAAATCGGCATCCGGCCGGGCGGCCTTTTCCACCAGCAATATCTGGTCGCAGCCGACGCCGAAATGGCGGTCGGCCAGGAAGCGGAATTGTTCCGGGCTGAGTTCGACCCGTTGGTCGATCCCGTCGATGACTACGAAATCATTGCCCAGGCCGTGCATTTTAGTGAAGCGCAGTTTCATGCCGTCATCAATGCCACGTAATCCCGATAAATGCAACGGTCCATCACCACGGTCAAGCCTGCGGCGCAGGCCTGTAGCGCGGCCGCTTTATGAACGATGCCCTCCTGTATCCAGAGCGCCGGCGCTGGAATCGCCAGACATTCATCGACCACGGCCGGGATCTGTTCGGCGGCGCGAAACACGTCAACCAGATCGACCGGAAACGGGATCTCGGCTAGGCTGGCATAGGCCCTTTCGCCCAGCACCTCAGCGACCGCCGGGCGCACCGGCACGATGCGGTAGCCGAAGCGCTGCATGGCCAGCGCCACGCCATGACTCGGGCGACTCGGCTTGGGCGACAGACCGACTACGGCGATGGTCTTTACCCGTTTCAACAGGGCGAGTATTTCGTCGGGGGGTGGGTTACGGAAGTTCACGACGCTGCTAATTCCTTCGTCATCACATAGTCATCCATCATAAAGCCGCCGCCTATATCTTCCATGTAGATCGTCGCCACCGTGAAGCCCTGCTTCAGATAGGCGTCGATGGCCCACTGGTTGTGCCGGTTCACCCGCAGCAATAGCCGATTGCATGAGTGCCTCTGCGCTTGGCGGGCGACTTCGGCAATCAGCCGACCGCCGATGCCGTGGCGCTGCCAGTCCGGGTGGATGTAGAGCTTGTCCAGCTTGCAGTCGCCATCCTGCAAGGGGTGGCCGTGGGCGAAACCGACCAGTTCGGTGCCGGCCAGGGCCGCCAGCCACAGGTCACCACGAGCAATGAGCTGCTTCACCAGGCCGGGTTTGTAGCGCTGGGCCAGCATGTACTCGATCTGTGCGGGCGGGATGATGCCGGGATAACAGGCGCGCCATATCTGACCGGCCAGTTCGACCAAGGCCTCGGCCTCAACCAGGCGCAGCGGACGGATTTCGATCTCAGTCATACAGGCCTGATTCTCCCTCCGGCCTGGTCTTGAAGCGCCGGTGCAACCAGAAATATTGCTCCGGCCGCTCGCGGATGCGGTCCTCGATGAAGGCGTTCATGCGCCGGGTGTCGGCGCTGACGTCGGCGCTGGGGAAGTCGGTCCAGGCCGGGTAGAAACGGGTGACGTAGCCGCCATCCTGCCAGCGGGTGATGCAGGGCACGACCGTCGCGCCGGTGGCCTTGGCCAGCCGGGCAAGGCCGGTGATGGTGGCGGCGGGGACGCCGAAGAAAGGCACGAACACGGCATCGCGAGCGCCGAAGTCCATGTCCGGCAGGTAATAGAATGGCAGCCCTTTTTTAATGGCGCGCAGCACCGGCTTGATGCCGTCACGCCGGGAGATCAACTCGGAACCGCCGAACCGGGTCCGGGCATGGAGCATCAGCCGGTCCAGGTGGGGATTTTTGATCGGCGAATACATGGACACCAAAATAGGCGGCAGCAGACTCAGGCGCACGCCGCCCAGGTTGAGGCCGACGAAGTGGGGCGCCAGCAGGATCAAGGGCTTGCCGACCAGGGCATCGTAGTGTTCCTGGCCTTCGATATGGACCAGTTTTTCCACCTCGGCCCGGCTGCCCCACCACGATACGGTCTCCAGCAGGCTGGCGCGGCCCACGGCGCGGAAGTGGGCCTTGGCCAGACGTTCCCGTTCAGCCGCGTCGAGTTCGAGAAAGCACAGGCCCAAGTTGGTCAGGACCACCCGGCGCCGGCTGGCCACCAGGACATAGAGCAGCGCCCCCAGCCCCTCGCCCAGGCGGGCCAGCGCGCGCGCGGATAGCAGCCGCCAGAGCAGCCAGAGCAGGGCGATGCCGAGCCGGCTCATAGCGCCGGCCCCTCTGGCGGCCGCTGGTTGCCGCTGATGCGGTGCAGGCGATAGCTCCACAGATACTGCTCGGGCCGTTGCCTGATGCGCTCCTCCAGCGTTCGGTTGACGATCCGGCAGGCCGATGCGGTATCGGTCGGCAGGTCGGGCAGGGCCTCGATGACCAGGCGATAACCCCGGCCCCAGGACAAACGTTCGCACTGGAACAGCAGCAGCGCGGCCTGGGTCTTGTCATGCAGACGATAAAGCAAGGTCGGCATGTAGGCCCAGCGGCCGAAAAACGGCGTCCAGATACCATCACCGTCGGTGGCGTGTTGGTCGGGCAAGACCCAGGCCGCCCGGTTTTGCTTCAACGCCTTGAGCAGGGCGCGCACGCCCGCCAGGTTGGGCTCTACCGCCCGCCCCAGGGTGCCGCTGCGACCTTGCTGCATCAACTCGTGAAACCATGCCTGACGTGGTCGGCGATAGAGGGCGATCATGGGTATACGGCTGGCCAGATACAGGCCGGCCAGTTCCAGACAGCCCAGATGAGGGCCCAGGACGATCAGGCCGTTGCCTCGTTGTAGTCCGGCCTCGACGTGTTCCCAGCCGCTAACGGCACGCACCCAGCCGGTGACTTCATCGAGCGGGCGCAACCAGATGGCCGGCATCTCGACCAGCATCTTGCCTAGTTCCATGCCGACCCGCATCAGCCTGAGCGGGGAATACAGCCCGGCCTGGCGCAGATTGTCGACGATGACCCGGCGGTGACGACCGCGCAGCAAGGCCAGCAGGCCCAGCGCCGCCCCCAGTAGATGGAGCAGGGGCAAGGGCAGACGGGCAACGAGGCCCAGAAAGGTCAGCATGGAAAGTGGATTGACAGAAAACAGGCCGGAAGACTAGCATGTCGTCACCGCCGAGTTAACGGACAACTTGCAGGGCGGCCGGGCAAAAGCCCGAAATACTGCTAAAGCGTCACCGCTTCCAGGTCCCCGAAGCCGGTCACGCCGGTTAAAGTATGGGGACGACAAGGAAGCATCATGAGCGAATATCTTTTTACCTCTGAATCGGTATCCGAAGGCCACCCGGACAAGATCGCCGACCAGATTTCCGACGCCGTCCTGGACGCCGTCCTGGCCCAGGATGCCAACGCCCGGGTCGCCGCCGAGACGCTGGTCAGCACCGGCCTGGTCATCCTGGCCGGCGAGATCACCACCCATGCCCAGGTCAATTACGCCCGCGTGGCGCGGGAAACCATCCGCCAGATCGGCTATGGCGACCCCAATCTGCGCTTCGACGCCGACGGTTGCTCGGTCCATGTCTGCTATGGCCAACAAAGTGCGAACATCGCCCAGGGCGTCGATCACGCCTCCGACGACTACCTCAACCAGGGCGCCGGCGACCAGGGCCTGATGTTCGGCTATGCCTGCGACGAGACGCCGTCGCTGATGCCCATGCCGATCTATCTGGCCCACCGCCTGGTCGAGCGCCAAGCCCTGCTGCGCAAGGACGGCCGGCTGCCCTGGCTGCGTCCGGATGCCAAGTCGCAGGTGACCCTGAAATATCTCCACGGCCGGCCCCACAGCATCGACACTGTGGTCCTATCGACTCAGCACAGCCCCGAATTCAGCCCGCCCGACAAACAACAGATACTGCACGAGGCGGTGATCGAGGACATCATCAAGCCGGTCCTGCCCAAGGAACTCATCAAGGGCAATATCCAGTATCTGGTCAACCCGACCGGCTGCTTCGAGATCGGCGGCCCGCATGGCGACGCCGGCCTGACCGGCCGCAAGATCATCGTCGATACCTACGGCGGCGCGGCCCCGCATGGCGGCGGCGCCTTCTCCGGCAAGGACCCGTCCAAGGTCGATCGCTCGGCTGCCTACGCCGCCCGCTATGTGGCCAAGAACATCGTCGCCGCCGGCCTGGCCAGCAAGTGCCTGGTCCAGGTCAGCTACGCCATCGGCGTCGCCCATCCGACCTCGATCATGGTCGAGACCTATGGCACCGGCAAGATCAGCAACGAGCGGCTGACCGAGTTGGTGCGCGGCCACTTCGACCTGCGTCCGAAGGGCATTGTGCTGATGCTCGACCTATTGCGGCCGATCTACCGCAAGACCGCCGCCTACGGCCACTTCGGCCGGGACGAGCCGGAATTCACCTGGGAAAACACGGACAAGGCCGACGCGCTACGGGACGCGGCGGGGCTCTAATTCGGCCATGGCCCAACTCATCCTCTTTCCAGACAAGGAACGCTCGGTCTTGCGCCGCCACCCCTGGCTGTTCGCCGGTTCGGTCGGCCGCCTGGAAGGCCGGGCGCGGCCGGGCGACACGGTCGAGGTGCTGGCCGACGACCTCAAGCGGCTGGGCCGGGCCGCCTATAGCCCAAGGTCGCAGATACGCGCCCGGATGTGGAGCTTCGATCCGGACGAGAGCATCGACGACGCCTTTTTCAAGCGTAAAGTGGCGCAAGCGGTAGCCCGCCGCGAGACCCTGCCCGAGCTGCGCGGCCAGGACGGCCTGCGCCTGATCCACGCCGAGTCGGACGGTCTGCCCGGCATCATCGCCGACCGCTATGGCGACACCGTGGTCCTGCAACTGACCTCGGCCGGCGCCGATAAGTGGCGCAAGGCTATCGTCGCCGCACTGATCCAGACCACCGGCTGCGCCCGTATCTTTGAACGTTCCGACTCTGACGTGCGCGGCCTCGAAGGCCTGGAGCCGATCACCGGCTGGATTCACGGCGAGCCCCCGGCCGGGCCACTCACGATCATGGAAAACGGCGTCCATCTGGGCATCGATGTGGTCGGCGGCCACAAGACCGGCTTCTACCTCGACCAGCGCGACAACCGCCGCCTGCTAGGCGAACTTTCAGCCGGCAAGACCGTGCTCAACTGCTTCTGCTACACCGGCGGCTTTTCGCTTCAGGCCCTGGCCGGCGGCGCCAGCGGCGTGCTGTCGATTGACTCCTCCGGCCCAGCGCTCGACCAGGCGCGCGCCAATCTGGCGCTCAATCCACACTTGGCCGCCGATCGCGCCGACTGGCAGGAGGCCGATGTCTTTCTGGCCCTGCGCGAGTTCAGGAAGGCGGGCCGCACCTTCGACCTGATCGTCCTCGACCCGCCCAAGTTCGCCCCCTCGGCCGCCCACGCCGAACGTGCGGCGCGCGCCTACAAGGACATCAACCTGCTCGGCTTCAAGCTGCTCAACCCGGGCGGTCTGCTGATGACCTACTCCTGCTCCGGCGGCATCGGTCTGGAATTGTTCCAGAAGATCGTCGCCGGCGCAGCGCTGGACGCCCGCCGCGATGCCCGCATCGTCAAGCGCCTGCAAGGCAGCGCCGACCACCCGATTGGCCTGGCCTATCCGGAGGGCGAATATCTCAAGGGTCTGCTGGTCCAGGCGGATTGATGGGGAATAGGGCTGCGGAACGCCCAGCCCTCGGGATATAGTAGCAGCCTACCGATCGCACGGGGCAGTGCATGAGCCAACATCACCGGCGTTTGACTGAACAGACTGAACCGCAGGCCTGGTTGGCGGAATGGCATGACCAACTACTGACCCGCCGACGTTTTCTGCTGCAACTGGCCGGCGGCTCGGTCGCGGCCTTGTTCCCATGGACCGGCTCGGCGGCGCCGGCGCTAAATGAGGCGGCAAGGTGGCGAGTACTTGACGCCGTGCTACGGCACTTGTTTCCCAGCGAACCGGACGCCCCCGGCGCGCCTGAAATCAAGGCGCTCGAATACCTGAAGTTCATCCTCGCCCACGACCCTGGCAAGACCGAAGATCGCCGTTTTATCTTGCGCGGCGCGGGCTGGCTGGAGGACATGGCGCAGCGGCTCAACCGTTCCTCTTTCCTAACGCTGGACGAGAGCGGCCGGGAGCGGGTGCTACGCGAGATCGAAAAATCGGAGGCTGGCAGCAACTGGCTGGCCATGATCCTGCTCTACCTGATCGAGGCGCTACTGGCCGATCCGGCCTATGGCGGCAACCCGGACGGGGTCGGCTGGCGTTGGCTGGCGCACATCCCCGGCTTCCCCCACCCGCCGCCCGGCAAGCGCTACATGGAGTTGCTAAAACGATGACCGATTTCGATGTCTGCATCATTGGCAGTGGCGCCGGCGGCGGCCCGGTCGCCTACAGCCTGGCGCAGCAGGGCCGCGCGGTGGTGGTGCTGGAAAAGGGTCCCTGGTTCACCGAGGCCGATTTCTACAAGGACGAGCTTGCCTGTTGCCGGCACAGCGTCTATACGCCCAGCCTGAAGGACGAACAACACGTCATCGAGGAACTGGACGACGCTGGCGCCTGGCTCGCCACGCCGACCTCCGAGTCAGGCTGGAGCTTCTGGAACGGCAACTGCGTGGGCGGCTCCAGCAACTTCATGAGCGGCTTTTTCCACCGCATGAAGCCGGTCGACTTCCGCCTGCGCTCTGAATTTGGCCCCATCGCCGGCGCCAACGTGGTCGACTGGCCGATCGGCTACGTCGACCTGGAACCCTATTACGACCGCGTGGAAAAGATCGTCGGAGTATCTGGCAAGCTGACGCCGCACCGCAACATCGAGCCTCGTTCCAGCCTGGACTTTCCCTACCCGCCGACCGCCGAACACCCGGTTTCGGGCTGGATCGACGCGGCCTGCAACCAGCTCGGCTACCACGCGCTGAAGGTGCCGCGCGCCATCCTGAGCCAGCCCGCAGACGGCCGGCGCAGTTGCGAATATTCCGGCTATTGCGGCAGCTTCGGCTGCGCCAGCGGCGCCAAGGGCAGCGCCCGCGCCGCTCTGCTCGACCTGGCGGTCGCCAGCGGCCACTGCCAGGTCAGGCCGCACGCCAAGGTGCGTCGGCTGATTAGCGATGCCCGTGGCCGAGTCGTGGCCGCAGACTATGTCGACCGCGCCGGCAAACGCCGACGGGTCACCGCCAAGGTATTCGTGGTCGCCTGCCAGGCCATCGAGACCGCGCGCCTGTTACTCGCTTCGACCGGCCCGCGCTTTCCAAAGGGCCTGGCCAACAACAACGGCCAGGTCGGCCGCAACCTGGTGTTCTCGGCCGGCGGCGCCGGCGGCGGCGACCTGGTCTATGGCGAGCTATCCGAGGCCAGGGCAGCCGAGTTGCGACTTATGGGACCGTTCGTCAACCGCGCCCTGGACGACTGGTACGTCATCGACGACCCCGCCTTGCCGGGCGGCCGCATCAAGGGCGGCATCGTCGAATTCCTGTTCGGCCATCCCAACCCGATCGCCCGCGCCGATGGCGCCCAGCGAGGCCAGTCCGGTCTGGTCTGGGGCAAGCCGCTGAAGCGACAACTGGAGAGCCGCTTCCGCGAGGGCCGCCGTCTCACCTTCGAAGTATTCAACGATTGGCTGCCGTCGGACTCCTGCTTTGTCGCGCTGGACCACAAGGTCAAAGACCGCTGGGGCGACCCAGTGGCCCGGGTGCGCATCGGCCATCACGACCACGACCTCAAGATCGGCCGCTACCTGGCGGCCAAGGGCGAGCAGGTGTTGCGGCGGATGGGCGCCCGCAACATCGACACCAGCATCACCGGCGCCCCGCCGGCCAACCTAGTCGCCGGCGGCTGCCGCTTCGGCATCGACCCCGTCAGCTCGGTGCTGGACCCGGACTGCCGCGCCCACGAAGTAAACAATCTATACGTCACCGACGGCAGCTTCATGCCTACGGGCGGCAGCGTCCCCTACACCTGGACCATCTACGCCAATGCCTTCCGGGTAGCGGACCGGATACTGGCCAGCCTGTAATCGTCACGATCTACCCCTGCTTCTACCTTGGCGCACGCTAAGGCGCGCCTTGAAATCTGATGGTCCAGGCCCATATTGGAAATAGCTAACGGAGTGTCTTACTTCGTTGATTTGTTTACCTTAAAAGGAGGGCATGATGGCCAATATCGTACGTCGCGACCCATTTGCAGTCGATGATCTGTTTGATGATTTGATGAAGGGGTTTTTTATTCGTCCGGTTCGCTATCCCGGCGGCGAGACCCCCGTTCAGATCAAGATGGACGTCAAGGAAGACGACAAGGGCTACACCGTCCACGCTGAAATGCCGGGCGTGAAGAAGGAGGACATCCACGTTCATGTGGAAGGCAACTCCGTCTCGATCAGCGCCGAGGTCAAGAAGGAGACCGAACAGAAGGAGGGTGAAAAGGTCATCCACAGCGAGCGTTACTACGGCAAGGTCTACCGCAGCTTCACCCTCGGTCAGGACGTCGATGACGCCAATGCCAAGGCGAAGTTCGCCGATGGCGTACTGGAACTAACCCTGCCGAAGAAGGCAACGACCAGCGCCCGACGCCTGGATGTCGAATAAGCGCCAAAAGGAACACATCTCCTGGCAACAACTACGGCGGGGTTTTGTAGTCAGGATTCATCCCAACCTACGAAACCCCGCCGACGTGCCCGGTTTGTCGGGTTGAATCCCAACAGGCGTCTAGGTTATAAAGGTTTGGTCGCAGTCGCCGCCGATCCTTGACGGTTATATCGGCTGAGTAATTCATACCAGTTACCGTACTGCCGTACTGTCGCGGGGCTAGGATGGCGGCATGAATCAGTATGCCGACCCGCGTAGTTACCGTTTCTGGTTGCTCAATTTTGGCCTGGCCGTTGCCTATAGTGGCCTGGCGGCGGTCACCGGCCGGTTGTTCGCCGCCTTTGGTCCGTTACCGGCGCCCATTTGGCCGGCCGCCTCAGTCGCCCTGGCGGGGGTCTGGTATTTCGGCCGTGCCGCCTGGCCAGGACTGTTTATCGGCGCCACGCTGGCCTTCTGGTTCTACCCACTGTTGCCGCCGTCACACTGGCTGGCGCCGGTCATCGCCTTCGGCAGTCTGGTCGCCGCGATAACGGCGAATTGGCTATTGCAACGCCGATGCGGCCCAGTGGCGCCGTTCTATCGCGTGCCTCATGTGATTGTGTTCATGGTCGGCGCCGGGTTGCTTCAGCCGGTCATCGCCGCGACCATCGGCACGAGCGCGGTCAGCCTGGCCCTCGGGCGGCCGGCTGAAGGTTTATTCACCATCTGGCTAAAATGGCTGATCGCCGATTCGGCCGGCGCGCTGTCCTTCACGCCGATAGTCATGTTGCTGGCGCGGCCCCGGCCGGTGATGTCGGCCGTCTTGCCGATCCTAGAGGCGCCGTTGATCGCGGTGGTTACCCTGGCCCTGTCGGTCGCCATCTACTGGGTCGCGAATGCCGACACCTATGTCGTCTACGCCTTGCCCTTATTGGTGGTCCTGCCTCTAGCCTGGGCGGCGCTGCGTTTCAGCCTTATCGAAGCCCTTGCCATTCTGCTCAGCAATGCGCTGCTCGCCTGGATCGGCACACTGCTCGGACTGGGCGCGCTGAACGCCATCGGTGACCGTTATCCAATCTACACCTTAAATCTTTTTTTGATCGCCAGCATCGTCGCCATACTGGGAACGAACGTCTTGGTGACCGAGTTGCACGAGCGGCAACAGGCGCTTAGAAGGGCTAGGCGCGACTTAGAAAAAAAGATTCGGGCGCGTACCCTGGAGCTATCAGCCAGCGAGGCACGATTCCGCAATTATTTCAATATCGGCCAGATCGGCCTGGCCGAGGCCAGCGCCGACCTGCGTTGGGTGCGGGTCAACAACCATCTCTGTCAGATGCTGGGCTACAGTGAACGCGAGTTGATCGGCGTATCCTGCCCGCTGATGGTCCACCCCGACGACCAAGCGGCCCATGCGCTGCAACAGCGCCAACTCCTCGCCGGTGAGATCGACCGCATCTCGATGGAAAAACGCTTCCGCCGCCGCGACGGCAGCTACCTGCCGACCATCGTCTCGATCCAGGCTGAACGCGGGCCCGACAAGACTATTGATTATTTCTTCGTCGCCATTCAGGACATCGGCCAGCGCAAAACGATGGAAGATGAATTGCGACGCCGGGCGACCGTCGACGATCTGACTGGCGTCGCCAACCGCAATCATTTCACCGAGTGGGGCGAGCGCGAGATCGCCCGCGCCCATCGTCACGGCACCGCGCTATGCTTCATGATGTTCGACGTGGACCATTTCAAGCGGATCAACGATGGCTTCGGTCACCTGGCCGGCGACATCGCGCTGAAGACCATCGCCCATCATTGCCGGGAAAGCCTGCGTGGCTTCGATCTCATCGGCCGGGTCGGCGGTGAGGAGTTCGCCGTACTGCTGCCCGATACCACCCTGCAAGGCGCGGCGGAACTGGCCGAGCGGATGCGCTACGGGGTTGCCAAGCAAACCATTAAAGCGCCCCATGGCATGTCATTGCCAACCATTACCATCAGCATCGGCGTAACCATGTTGAAGCCGGATGATCGGATTGAACAACTATTCTCCCGCTCTGACGCCGCACTCTATCGGGCCAAACAAGCCGGTCGCAACCGAGTCGAAATCGATAATTCTTGATTGGCCAGACCGTGGCGCAGCGTGTCTCGCCATACTTCGCAAGTGCCGCCGACATGCGGTAGAATGGCCCCCTCTGGGGGCATAGCTCAGCTGGGAGAGCGTCTGGTTCGCAATCAGAAGGTCGGGAGTTCGATCCTCCCTGTCTCCACCACCACACTAAAACCAGCCTCGCGCTGGTTTTTCCGTCATGCCAGCCGGTCTGGTCAAATGCCGCCATGCGAAGGAGCAATCCGATGGACGACCGCCAGTTGATCCGCTACAGCCGCCACATATTGCTACCCCAGATCGACCTGGACGGCCAGGATAGGCTGCTGGCCGGGCATGTGCTGCTGATCGGCGCCGGCGGCCTGGGTTCACCGGCCAGCCTCTATCTGGCCTCCGCCGGGGTCGGCCGGCTGACAATCTGCGATAGCGACGTGGTGGATATGACCAATCTGCAACGCCAGATCGTGCACCGCGAGGCCACGGTGGGCGTCAACAAGGCAGAATCGGCGCGCCGCGCCCTGGCCGAGATCAACCCGGACTGCCGGGTGACGCCGGTGGCGCACCGGGTCGGCGAGGCGGAACTCATGGACCTGGTGGCGGCCGCCGATGTGGTGGTGGATGCCTGCGACAACTTCGCCACCCGCCATGCCGTCAACCGCGCCTGCGTCAGGCTGCGCAAGCCGCTGGTGAGCGGCGCTGCCATCCGCTTCGCTGGTCAGTTGGCGGTGTTCGACCTGCGCCAGAACGACTCCCCTTGCTACCACTGTCTGTTCCCGGACACCCAGGCCGAGGCCGAAGAACGCTGCGCCACCATGGGCGTGTTCGCACCATTGACTGGCATGATCGGCAGCCTACAGGCCGGCGAGGCCATCCGACTACTGCTGGATGCCACTAATCCTCTTGCGGGCTATCTGGTGCTGTTCGACGCCGAGACGATGACCTGGCAACGGGTGAAGCTGCCAAGGGACCCG